>JANPGJ010000495.1:0-32507 GCA_031423955.1 Burkholderiales bacterium | reverse complement strand
GGCTAATTGTTCAAGTTATTGTTGCTTGAGTCCTTATTCATTTCACGGTGGTTGCGTCGGCACAGATGATCCTGGGTATGTAGCCATGAGGAGGCTCGTTCCAACCGCGCAAGCGTCGCGACCGAAACGAGTCGCCCGACCAAATCTGGCGCCAAGCCTGTCGCGGCAATCACTTCGCAACACGGGCGATGGCGCCGCGACGGCGTAGATGCATGCGCGAAGCAGCCCGGTATAATTTTCGCTTCGCAAGCAACCGAAAGATCGCCCGTGGGCAATCGCCTGACAAAGATTTACACCCGTACCGGCGACGCTGGCACCACCGGACTTGGTGACGGGTCCCGCGTGCCCAAGGATTCGCCGCGCATTCATACGCTGGGGGAGGTCGACGAGCTCAATTCGAGCATCGGCCTGCTCCTCTGCGAAGACCTGCCTGCCGCGACCCGCGAGCACCTGTTGCGGATTCAACATGACCTGTTTGATCTCGGGGGGGAACTTTGCATTCCGGGCTTCAAGAGCATAACCGAGACCCAGGTCAAGCGACTTGAGGAACTCCTCGAGGAATACAACGCCAACCTGCCGCCACTGGCCAACTTCATCCTGCCCGGCGGCTCCCGTGCGGCAAGCTGCGCACACCTGTCGCGCACCATTTGCCGACGCGCCGAGCGCAGTGTCGTGGCCCTCGGCGCGGTCGAGGATGTCTCGGAATTGCTGCGCCAATACCTCAATCGCCTGTCGGACCTGTTGTTCGTACTGGGGCGCGTGTTGAATCGCCACGCCGGCGGGTCGGACGTCCTGTGGCAACAGGCGGGTAAGCCGTAAGCCCGCACAATGGCCAGCAAACCCGAGCATGATCAGCGTTTGCGCGACCTTCTGGCCGCAGCCGGCCGTCGCGACTCCGATTCTCAAGCGGCTTTCGCGGCGCTTTATCAAGGCACCTCGGCGAAACTGTTTGGGGTTGCGCTGCGTATATTGAGGCGTGCGGATTGGGCCGAAGAGGTTTTGCAGGAGTGTTATGTCAATATCTGGAACCATAGCGCGGGCTATCAGTCCGGCCTGTCTGCGCCGATGACATGGATGACAAGCATCGTTCGCAATCGATGCCTTGACTGGCTGCGGCGGCCGAATTTCGAGGATCCGACCGATGACGCGGCAGTCTTCGACGGGGTCGAATCAGGTGAGCCCGGGCCCTTGCTGCTGCTGGAACGTTCGGCCGAAGCCGGTGCAATTTCACGATGCATGCAAACGCTCGAAGAAAAGCAACGGCAGGCCATCAGTGTGGCTTTTTTCGAAGGCTTGACCCACGCCGAACTGGCCGCGAAACTGGGGCAGCCGCTCGGGACCGTTAAAACCTGGGTACGTCGCGGTCTGGTCAAGCTCAAGGATTGCCTCGGCACTGCCGGCATCTCCAGCGCCTGACAATATACGAACCATCACCTGAGCAATCCATGAAGTATCGCGACAAACCGGAATTGATCGAACGCCTGGCTGCGGAGTATGTGCTTGGCACGCTCCACGGCGGCGCTCGGCGCCGTTTTGCCGCGTGGCTCACGGCCGATGCTGCGCTACGACGCACGGTGAACGAATGGGAGGCGCGGCTCAACCCGATGGCCTCCGCGGTGCCGGAATCGGTGCCGCCCAAACGCCTGTGGGACAAGGTCGCCGCGGCGATCAGCGGGCGCAAGTCCCTGCCGCACGGCCGCTCTGCGATCTGGGACAGTCTGGCATTCTGGCGCGGTTTCGGTCTGACGGCTTCAGGGTTGGCTGCCGCGCTCGCGGTTTTTGTGGCGCTGCGTCCACCGGAAATTGTCGAGCGGGTGCAGGTTGTCGAACGGGTCGTCGAAAAACCGATGCGGGTTTCGGATGGCGCAAATCCCTGGCAGCCGTCATTCGTTGCAACCCTCAAGGATCGTGACGGCAAAACCATGATGATGCTCTATGTCGGGCGCAACTCCGACGAGTTGTGGGTGAAGTATGAAGGCGACAGCATGCCCAAGGATGCCAGCCTGGAGTTGTGGGGCGTCGATGCGGCCGGCAAGCCGAAGTCTCTCGGAATCATCAGGAACAGCGGCAGCAACACCATGAAGTTGCCGGCGATGGCCGAAAAGTCGGTCAACAACTTCAAAACGCTTGCCGTCAGCATGGAGCCAGTTGGCGGGTCAACAACCGGCGCACCAACCGGTCCGGTCATGTACCAGGGTGAATGCCAAACCTTTTGGTAGCGTTTCAGGGAATGCCGGGGTCCGACAGTCGAGAATTGCATGATTCACGGCAAAAACATGCCGTCAGCGAGCCAGCCATGTTTTTGGCACCGATCGATCGTCACTTTTCGATAAAATTGACCAGTTTGGAGCTGGTCTGGCGCAGCCGCTGCGACAACATGAATACCAGCTTCATCAGAATTTTGGCTGCCAGGCGCGATTCCTGGGTGATCAGATTCTGCAATGACGGCCGCGACAGGTAAGCGAACGTGGTGTCCTCGATCGCCGTGCAGGACGCGAATCGGGCCTCGCCGTCAATCATCGACATTTCACCCAAGGCCTGCCCGCCGCGTACCACAGCAATGCGCTTGACCTCGCCGTGACGGTCAAGCTTGGTGATGTCCACCAATCCATCGATCACAAACAACATGAAGTCGCCAGCATCGCCTTCGCGGATGATGACGCCCCCCGGAGGCGCCACGTACACCCGCATATACGGGCCCAATTGCCGCAAGTCCGCTTCATTGAAGTCATCAAACAAGGCATTGTGGCCAACCACCGCACGAATCTGCGCGGCAAATGGCGTGGCATCGCCAAGAGCGCGAAAAGCCGGGAAGAGGGTATCGGCAACCATACACTCCGGATTGTGCCTCAACCCGACGTGTTCGGCACGCGAATAATCCGCACAAGCAGGCACGCGTCCGGCGCCATTGGCGGCGGTCGATCCCCGACCATTGGGCGGGACGCAATTCCTATTTTCGGCGTCGTGCCCTGATCGCCGCGGCGAGCCCTTCCAGCACCGGCACACTCTCGTCCCAACCGATGCAGCCGTCGGTAATGCTCTTGCCGTAGGCAAGCATGGCGGGATCATCCTTGCCTGGCGTGAACTTCTGGCTTCCCGACTGCAGATGGGATTCAATCATCACACCGAATATGCATTCGCCGCCGCCGGCAATTTGCGCGCCGACGTCACGCGCGACATCGACCTGCCGCTCGAACTTTTTCTCGCTGTTGGCATGCGAAAAGTCGATCATCAGCCGGCATGGCAGCTTGCTGGCTTCCAGTTCCGTGCAGGCCGCGGCAACGCTCGCGGCGTCGTAGTTGGGATTCCTGCCGCCACGCAGGATCACATGACAATCCTTGTTACCGTTGGTTTCAACCGTCGCCACCTGCCCATTCTTGTGTACCGACAGAAAATGGTGGCCACGCCGCGCAGCCATGATCGCGTCAAGCGCGATGCGAATGTTGCCGTCGGTGCCGTTCTTGAAGCCGATCGGCGCGGAAAGACCTGATGCGAGTTCACGGTGCACCTGCGACTCGGTGGTCCGTGCGCCGATTGCCCCCCACGAAATCAGGTCGCCGATGTATTGCGGAGAGATGACATCGAGAAACTCCGAACCAGCGGGGACCCCGGCGTTGTTGATTCGCACCAGCAGGTCGCGCGCGATACGCAGGCCTTCATTGATGCGGTAGCTCTCGTCGAGATAGGGATCGTTGATCAGGCCCTTCCAACCCACGGTGGTGCGCGGCTTCTCGAAGTAAACCCGCATCACGATCTCAAGTTCTTTCGAATGCCGGTCCCTTTCGGCCTTGAGTTTCCGCGCATACTCCAGCGCCGCCTGCGGGTCATGAATCGAGCATGGTCCGATGATCACCAGCAGGCGATCGTCCTTGCCGTGCAGAATGTTCTGGATCCGCTTGCGCGTATCCGCGATCAGGGTCTCGGCCGGCGTTCCCTGGATCGGAAAGAACTTGATCAAATGCTCCGGGGGCGGCAGCGGCATAATGTTCTTGATGCGTTCGTCGTCTGTTCGGGAAGTGCGGTCATTGACGGCGCGTTGATACTGTTCAGTCGCATTGGCGGGCATTTGATCCTCCTGACGATGAATTCGGACAAAAAAAAACCGCCGGGAAACCGGCGGTTTTTTCGAGAATTTTGTGTGCTGCTTAAGGCAATAAACCATCTTCTCTACTTGCTCCGCCGGGGCTGAGGTAGGTCCAGAAGAAAAAATAGAAGCAGTGGCAGATCATGGCAACCAATTGGACAAAGTCAATTCAAGACTCAACCATAAATGTACATTGAACCCGTACCCACGGCAAGCACATGTTGCTTGCAAGCAACGATAGGTTCGTCACAAGGAGTGCTCGACCTGCTCGCATAGTGTGCGCAGCATGGCAATCCTTGCGAACAGCTTGTCATTGGCCGGCATCACATTCCATGGCGCGTGCGCGGTGCTGGTGCGTTCCACCATGTCGCAAACGGCACGCTCGTAGTCGCCCCATTTCTTGCGATTGCGCCAATCCTCCTCCGTGATCTTGAATTGCTTGAATGCGATCTTCTGGCGTTCGCGAAAACGTTTGAGTTGCTCTTCCTTGGTGATTGCAACCCAGAATTTGACCAGGATCGCGCCATTGCGCACCAGTTGCTCTTCAAAATCGTTGATTTCACTGTATGCGCGCATCCAATCCTGTTCCGAGCAGAACTTCTCGACCCGTTCGACCAGGACTCGGCCGTACCAGGAACGGTCGAAAATCGTGACCCGACCCTTGCGCGGCAAATGACGCCAGAATCGCCACATGTAGGGTTGCGCGCGCTCCTCCTCGGTCGGCGCTGCCACCGGAATCACCTGGTAATGCCGCGCATCCAGAGCGCCGGTGATTCGCCTGATGCTGCTGCCTTTGCCCGCGGCATCCTGGCCTTCAAATACTGCAATCAGCGACTTGCCTCCAAAGCGCGGATCGCGTGTCAGCAGATTGAGCCTGCCCTGATACTTTTCCAGCTGTTTCTCATACGCCTTGCGCGTCAGTGCCTGCTTGTAGTCGAGCGCATTGAGGACATTATGTCTGTCCAGCACCGGCTCCAACGGCGCCGGGCGGAACGAGGTGGCCTTGCCGTTCTTGTCCGCCAGCCGTTTATTGAGCGCTTCGAGCAACAACGTTCCGACGGTCAGGTAACGATAGTTTGGATCAGTGCCTTCAACGATGAACCAGGGCGCTTCCCCAGTTGAGGTTTCGCGGACGGTCAACTCTGAAACTTCACGAAAGCGATCATAGGCCTTGAATCGCTGCCAATCCGTATCTGTCACCCGCCAGCGGGTCTTGGCATTCTTCTCCAGTGCCTTCAGGCGAGCTTTCTGCGCGTCCTTGGACAAGTGGAACCAGAATTTAAGGATCAGCGCGCCTTCGGCAGCCAGCATTCGCTCAAAATGGCAAATTTGTTCGATCGACTGGGTCAGCGCAGCCGCTTTCTCCTTGCCGATCACCCGATTGACGATTGGTGCCGTGTACCACGAGCCGAACAGGATGCCGATCCGGCCTTTGGGCGGCAGTGCTCGCCAGAAGCGCCACATCGGCGGGCGCTCAGCTTCTTCATCCGACATCTCGCCAAAGGAACACGTGACAATGTGCCTGGGATCCATCCATTCATTCAGGAGGTTCACCGTTTCACCCTTGCCGGCGCCGTCGACACCGCCAATGATGATGATCACCGGAAACTTGGGGTTGCCCAGCAGATCGTATTGCGCCTTCAGCAGGCCTTCACGCAACTTGGCTTCACGCGTGCGGTACTCGTCCTTCGGAATGCTGTGCCCGACTTCGGCCGACTCGAACATGAACTCCTCCGATGATTGAAAATTGCAAGCATCCACGACAAATCATGCCACCGGCGAGCATGCAACGCCGCGCGTGACGTTCAATCGCGCTTGCGTTTCCAGAAGCCGGCCGCCTTGACACAGATACGGATCATGCCCTCCAGTGCATCGTCCGCGACGGCTTGGCGCGACCAAGATTCCATCAGGCATTCACTGGTTACCTTGTCGCAGCCAAGTTCGCGCAAAAGTGCTCGCGCCGTATTGATGTCGGTCAAACTTCCGAGCAGATCCTGAAGTTTCGCAAGCGCGTCCGCATAGGACCGGGCGGCACGGTGGTCGAACAGGCTGCCAAAGAATTCAGCGGCGTAGCGCGCGCGCTTGACTTCGATGCGCAACCGGTGCCGCTCCTCCGCCGCAAGCTGCGCAAATCGTGCTGCATGGCGCATCATGGCCTTGTGGCCACCGGCAAGTTCGCGGCGGGCAAGTGCAACAAGCCGGCTCGCGGTCGGATGACGTGGTCGCGCGAGCAGCCACAAGGAAAGCCGTGACATCAGTCGCGCGTATTCCGCCGAGCGCAGGCAGGAACGGATGTCGACGCGCGCATCCTGCGCCCGCGCCCGAATCTCGGCTAGCACCTGATTTTCCCGCACGCGGGGCAACGCTCTTGCGCCAGCTACCGACGCTGCTAAGACGTCAAGATCACGACCCTTGCCAAGTCGGTCGGCGATTTTCTTCAGAGTGCGGGCATGCTTTCCATGCAAGCCGGCGGTAGCGGAACCCGGAAACAGGCGCAGCACCGATCGCATGCGTCGAACCGCGACGCGCATTTGGTGCACATATTCCGGATCCCCGCTTGCCAGCATACCTTCTTCGCCGGCGCGCAGCTGAACCATCAGCGACGCGACGATCAATCGCAAGGCTACATCAGGCGACATTGACGACGCCAACTCGACTCGACCGGCCTTCGGCACCGGCCTTTGCCGCATGCCATCCCGATGGCCGGTTGCGTCCTTCGCATCTCGAGCGCCAGTTGTCACGACGCGGCGCTGCTCGAACAAGCATCCATCAATCGGTCCCCGGCGTTCTCATCGAAGCCAAGTTCGCGCAAAAGCGCCTGCGGCGTATTGATATCGGTCAAACGTCAGGGCAGATCCTGCCGTTTCGCAAGCGCGCCTGCGCCGACCGCGTCGGCACGATGGCCAACCCGGCGGAAGTGGCACTCGGCAACACGACCTGCCTACGTGACATTGCTGCGCAAACCCGCTTCGCCGGCGCGCAGTTGCAACATCAAACCATTGTCGATCGCTCGAAAGGCCTCGTTGCCGGCGTTGACGATGCGAACTCAACCCGGCCGGCCAATCGCCGCGGCTCCTGCGGAATGCCGTTTTGGTGCACGGTTGCGTGCCTTGCTGCTGGCACGCCGGCTGTCAGCTGCCTGTGCTCAGGCAGTGCCGCCCACCGTCAAGCCGTCAATCCGCAACGTTGGCTGCCCGACCCCTACCGGCACGCTTTGACCATCCTTGCCGCAGGTGCCAACCCCGGTATCGAGCTTCATGTCGTTGCCGATCATTTTCACCCTTGTCAGCGCATCCGGACCGTTGCCGATGATGGTTGCGCCCTTGACCGGCCGGGTGACGCGGCCGTCTTCGATCAAATAGGCTTCGGAGGCGGAGAAAACGAATTTTCCGCTGGTGATGTCGACCTGCCCGCCGCCGAAATTCCTGGCGTAGAGGCCTTTTTTCACCGATCGGATGATCTCTTCCGGTTCGCGGTCGCCGTTTAGCATGTAAGTATTGGTCATGCGCGGCATCGGAACGTGGGCAAACGACTCACGCCGCCCGTTGCCGGTCGGCTTGACTTTCATCAGCCTGGCGTTGAGCGCGTCCTGCATGTAGCCTTTGAGAATGCCGTCCTCGATCAGGGTAGTGCACTGCGTACGATTGCCCTCGTCGTCGATGTTGAGCGAGCCGCGGCGATCGGCGATGGTGCCGTCGTCGACCACGGTGACGCCACGGGCTGCAACCCTCTGGCCGACACGGCCGGAGAACGCTGACGATCCTTTGCGGTTGAAATCACCCTCAAGTCCATGACCGATGGCCTCGTGCAGCAGAATTCCGGGCCAGCCGTTGCCGAGCACCACATTCATGGTGCCGGCAGGCGCCGCCTGCGCCTTGAGGTTGGTCAGCGCGGCATGCACCGCCTGACTGGCGTATTCGAGCAGAATTTCATCGCTGAAATAGCCGTAGTCGAAGCGCCCGCCACCGCCGGCGCCGCCGGATTCGCGATGCCCGTTTTCCTCGGCAATCGCGGTGATCGACAGCCGCACCAATGGCCGCACATCGGCCGCGAGCACCCCATCGCTGCGCGCGATCAACACCACCTCGTAGGTCCCGCCAAGCGACGCCATCACCTGGGTTACGCGCGGATCAAGGCTGCGCGCCATTTTTTCAACTCGCTCCAGCATTTTCACCTTGACATCGGCGTCGAGCGAAAGCAACGGATCGGCCGCCTGGTACAGCGAGCGGGCCACGCCGCCGCCCGATTTCACGCTTTTCGACTGGCCCTGCCGACCGATCGCGGATGTCGCATCGGCTGCATCCTGCAATGCCTTCAATGAAATGTCGTCGGAATAGGCAAACGCCGTCCGGTCCCCGGTAATCGCCCGTACGCCCACACCTTGCTCGATATTGAAGCTGCCCGACTTGACGATGCCTTCCTCCAGGCTCCAGCCTTCCGACCTGACGTACTGGAAATACAGATCGGCATAGTCGATGCGCCGGGTAAACATCGACCCCAGCACCTGGGTCAGATTGGACTCATCGAGGCCGTATGGCGTCAACAGCATTGACCGCGCGGTGGCAATATGAGCGATGTCGGGGGAAACTGCTTTCAAGATGGGCTCCAGGAACAGTAGTGTGCTTCGCGACTATTTTACGCTTGCCCCGTTGGTCGCCCGTCAAACAGTGGCGCCGCAGTCGACTGCCGCCAAACGTCGGCTACAGTGTGCGATGCGCCAGTGCCGGCAGGCTAGCGCGACACGCAGCCACATGGTCAAGATCGATTTCACCGAGGATAACGCCAGCGCCGTCGGCCAATTCGGCCTGAATTTCACCCCAGGGGTCGATCAGCATCGAATGGCCGTGGGTGCGCCGGCCGTTGCTGTGCTTGCCGCCTTGCGCCGGTGCCAACACATATGACAGGTTCTCGATCGCCCGCGCCCGCAGCAATGGCTCCCAGTGCGCGCGCCCGGTGGTCGCGGTAAACGCCGACGGCACGAAAATCAGATCGGTCGCACCCATTGCCCGGTACAACTCCGGAAAACGCAGGTCATAGCAAACCGATAGCCCGAGCCGACCGAACGGCGAATCCAGGGTGATCGGCGGATTGCTGCCATGAACAATGGTTCGCGCTTCATCAAACTGCTCGACCCGGCCCGCTTCGTCGACTCGCTTGAAGCCGAACAGGTGGATCTTGTCATAGCGCGCAGCCAGCCGCCCCCGGGCATCGAATACCAGGCAGGTATTGAGTATTTTGCTGGTCGACCCGCAGTCGATCGGCAAGGTTCCGCCGACCAACCAGACGCCATGGCGTTCCGCCGTGTGTGCCAACCATTCCTGAATCGGCCCGCCGGCGCGGGCGTCTTCGAAGCGCTCGCGCGCATCAACCTTGTCGGTCTCTTTCTGCCCCAGAATGCAGAAATACTCCGGCAAGGCCACCAGTTTTGCCCCCTCGCCGGCGGCACGCGCGATCAACCCTGCCGCGGCGGCAAGGTTCTCCGCCACGATATGGGTCGATACCATCTGGATCGCTGCCACCTTGAACTTGCGACTCATCGCCTGCCCTCCTCCACGACAGTGCCGGGCGACTGGATCGGCGCACTACCGCCGGAGTCGGTACCGGGAGCCACCTGGCCCAACTGCGTATTCTGGATCCTCACCGTCTTTGGATCCGCCCAGGTGCCGCTGACCACGTACTCGAACGAAAACGCCTTCGAAAGTGGGTCCTTGAGAATGCGTTGGGCCAGAAATGTGGCAAGGCCGAGTATCGGATTGCCCAACAGTGCCGTGACTACCGAGCCCATGCCGCCGGACAGGTCCGGCAACACCACAACACGCAGCCCCTGCGTTTCCTTCACCAGATCGACTTCGCCGTTCATCAGCACCGCGGCAGTCAGGCCGGTCATCTTGAAATCGGAGGTCGAGAGAACACCTCGCTCGATCTTGCTGGAAGCCGACACCAGATCGAAGGCAAAACCTTCGGCGAACACGTCGCGAAAATCCAGTGACAAACGCCTCGGCAAGGCCTGCAGACTCATGATGCCCAGCAGCTTGCCGACGCCAGGTTCGGCTTTCAGAAATTGCCCTTTTTCCGCCCGCAGGGCAATGTTGCCGGACAAGCTCGGATAGTCGATCGCCAATGGCGAGCCCTCCCAGGCAACGCTGCCTTCCAGCCTCCCGTGACCGGCGCGCACGGTAGCCGGAAACCCCAGTCGGTCGAGCAATTTCCCTGCGTCATACGTCTCCAGGGTGAAATCAAGCGCGAGTCTGCGGCGCGCTTCACCCGCCCGACGCGCCCGCCACACCCCGGAACCGGCCAGCACGCCATCGGCATTGGCCAGGTTCAGACGCTGGATGCGCCATTCATTGCCTGCGTTGTTGGCCACCAGTTCAAGCTTGCCAAGTTTCTTGTCGCCGACGTCGAAGGCATCGATCGTCAGGTCTACCGCCGGCAGTTCCTGGGCCACCCGCGCCATCGGCGTGCCGTCGGTTGGCTCCTGGCGCGCCAGATTGGCTGGAATATAGAGGTTCTTCAGGCGCACCCCGAGACGCCCGGTGTCGCGACCGACACCCGGCGCGAACGTCAGATTGCCGTTGGCTTCCTGCGAAGCAAGCGTCGCGGCCCAGTTGCTGCCATCCTGCCCAAGGGCCAGTCTTACCTGCGTGAGTTGCTTGCCAAACAGGTCCAAAACCTCCGCCTTCAGGTTGCCCTGAAGAGGCAGGTAGTCGGCAAAGCCTGCCGGTACCCCGATACCCGGGCCCTGCGTGGGAGCGATCGCCGGCCGCAATTCGGCATATCTGGCCCGGATCTGTTCAACGTCGACATTTCTGGCAGTGACGTTAAGCGCGAGACCGGATCGCGGCAATGCCGGCGTGGCCTCGCCAATGCCTACGGCGCCACGCGCAAACCGCATCTTTCCTCCCTCCTGGCGGCGTTGCACGCGCATCGCCAACGCCTGCCCGAGGTTGACACTCAGGTCATCCTCGACGCGGGATCCGGGTAGCGTGGACTTGGCAAGGCGCAATGGCATGACGTCAGCCGCCGCCTTGCCCAGCGGCGCCGGCAGGTCAATGGCGATGCCAGCGAGGTTCGATTCGACCGTAACGTCGCCGCTCTTTTTGCGGGCATTGATGATCGCCCTCCATGTAGTAGCGCCACTGATCGCTGCAAGCGCGGGATCAGCAAGCCAGGAGCGCAAACCGGGCACCGTCAAATTGCCGCTCGCCGCCAAACCGATCGCGCCATCGCCGCGGGTTGTCCCCGACAGGATGAATTGGCCGCCGAGGGCCTCGCCACGAACGCCGCGCAAGGTCAGGCCTGATTCAGTGAATGCAAGGACGCCGTTGACCTTGGCGAGTTGCGGAAGATCATCGTCAAGCACTAGGTCGTTGTTGACAATCTGGAACTGGCCGGTCACCCGCGTCTTATCGACGTCGTCGATCGGCAACGATATTTTCAGATTGAGTTTGCCGCTGCCGGTGGCACGAATGGTGTCGGTGAATCCATCGAGCAGGCGATCAACCGGGCTGTTGTCGATGAACTGCAGAAAAGCCTGGGTTGGACCATCAGCTACGCCCTGAACATCGACCACAAGCCGCGGCGCATTGAGGTTGGGAATACGAGCATCGACCGCGCCAAGCTTTGCCGGCCCGACATTGCCTGCCGCATTGCCGTGAAACTCCAGGGCACTGCGGTCGAACACCACCTCGCCCTTTACGTTGTCGATGCGCGGCCAACCGCTCGCATAGAGAAAACTCGCATCGCTGATCTTGAGCCCAACGCGAAAACTGCCGCGCTTCGGATCGGTATAGGGAAAGTCGCGCAGGTTCCCCTTCAGGTGGAAACTTCCTTCGTCGACGCGCCCCCTCTCTATCGCGGTTTGTACCCACGAACGGGTCAGCTTCATGTGTTTGGGCAGGTAGCGGTGCGCCCGTGTGCCCACGCCGCGCGTGAGTTTGGCGTTCAATTCCATGTAACCAGGCGTATCCGGTTCGGTCCGATACAGCAATTGCGCGCTTACCGACGCATCGCTGTTGGAAAAGACGGTGTTGTCGGTCCGTAATTCGAGCCGGCCCTTGGGAAACGACCATCCCAGCTGGCTGGTCAACAGGTCGAGTTCGAGCCGGGGGTCTTCGAACAATTGCGGGAGTTCGATCACCGACTTGCGGCTGGCCAGTGTCAGGGTGCCGCCCTTTTCACTTGCAACCACTGCGCCTGAAAGATTGGAAAATCCGGGGATCGGCCCATTCGCGTCCATCGCCAATTCGGAAAAACGTCCGCGCGCGTTGTAGGCCACCGGCTTGTCGAATTCGCCGCGCCAGGACACGCGAAAGTCGAATACTGCGCCGCGTGGATTGAAGTCCACCAGAAGCTTTCGAAGCTGCGCATCCACCGGCAAGTGTTCGACAAGCTTTGCCAAAGGCTCCAGGTCCAACGAATTGGCTTCAAGCTCGACCTCCTGCGGCTTGTTGGCGCGAGCGCTCAGCGTCTTTATTGAAAAATCGGCTGGCGCCAGGCTGACACCGGCGCGGGTGGTCAAGGCAACCTGCCGGCCACTGGCTTCGAATCCGGTGATCTGCTTCTCGCCGACGCGAAATAAACCCAGTGCCTTGCCGCCACTGGCAATTTCCCGGACCCCGATTCGCCCCGATACTCGCGCAAGTTCCAGAATCGGCAACCCGCGATCAAGGCGGGCCTCTGCATTCTCAAGCCCGACATCCGCGGTGAAATACTCCAGATGGTCACCACTGAATCCCAGCCAGGCTCGAACGCCGCCGGTACCGGACCGGATATCGGCCGGGTAGTCCATCCAGGCTCGCCATGCGGCAAGGTCGATGTACTTCAGATCGGCATAGACCGCCCCCCCCCATTGCCCGAGCTGACTGAACGAATCGCCGTGTAGATCGGCGCGCAAATCCAGACGCGAAGCCAACTCGCGCGGCGGATCGGCGGCAAAGCCGAAACGGTGCCGCGAACCGCTGTTTTCCAGCACGGTCCGGATGTTCGAAAGTACCAGCTCGCCTGCGCCGCGCATTTCATCATTCCAGCGCAGTCGGGAATCGGCAATCACGATTCGCCGTTGCCCCAGCAGCCAATCGGCCAGACTGCCACCCTCGGGTTGATTGTTGAGCGCAATGCCGCCTACGATGAAAGCGCCGGACCGGGTACGGCGAATGTCAAGGTCCGCACCCGTGATCTCCAGTCCGTGCAAGCGCAATTCGCGCAAGGGAATCGACCACCATGAGACAGTGACCGAGACGAACGGTAGGGACAAGGCCGGCCGCCCCTGGCGGTCGTACAAGCGCACGTCGGCAAGATCCAGGTTCGGGTGCAATCCGTCCCAGCCGGCGTCAATCCGGCCGATGCTTACCCTGCTGCCCAGACTTGCCGACAGCGCCTTTTCGATCGTCGGGCGATAGGCCTCGGCATTGGGCAGGATTGCATAACGCAGAACGATGAAAGCCAGCGCAGCAGCGAAAAACACTGCCCACAACAACCATTCGAGCGCGCGCCATGCACGCAACAACGCACGGCGCCATCCGGAGACGCCGACGAGATCGTGGGGAGTACCTGCTGCGTCCATGGTTGACTTTGCAATGTAGCATAGGCGGCATTCCAACAACGGCTGACCCGGCATGCCCGAAGACAGGGATTTGCATTTGGAAACAAACACTTTGCAAGACTCGCTGTTGCCGGTCGCAAGCGCATACAGCGCCTGGGCGCGCGCCCAGTTGGACGCTCGGCCGGATATTGGCGCCGCCGCTGCGCGCCTGGCACTGCTCCCGATCTCGCCGGTCATTGTCGGTCGCCTGGTCAAGGACGCCCTGGCGGCCTCGCCGACCGACCTGCCGCGCGCCTTGCGCGTCGCCCGCCGCACCCTGATGCTGGCCATCATGGAGCGTGATCTTGCCGGCCGCGCCGACTTGGCCGAGGTCACCCTGGCAATGTCCGCCCTTGCCGAACAGGCGATCGGCGCCGCACAAAACGACGCCGAGGCGCAGTTGGCGTCGCGGCTAGGCCGCCCGATCGGGGCAGACAGCGGCCGGGTGCAACAGCTTCACGTGGTCGGAATGGGCAAGCTTGGCGGTCGTGAGCTCAATGTTTCCTCAGACATCGATCTGATCTTTTTGTATCCCGAAGAAGGCGAAACCCAGGGTGGTGTGGTCAATACCGGCAACCAGGAATTTTTCGGACAGTTGGGCCGACAGTTGATTGCGACCTTGTCCGAGGCCACCGCTGATGGATACGTATTCAGGGTCGACATGCGTCTGCGGCCGTGGGGCGACGGCCCGTTGGCGATGGGGTTCGAGGCGTTCGAGAACTATCTGGTGGCGCAAGGTCGTGACTGGGAACGATATGCATGGATCAAGGGCCGGGTCCTGACCGGTGACAGCGAAGGCGAGTTGATGGCGCTGGTTCTACCGTTCGTGTATCGCCGCTACCTCGACTTCGGTTCGATCGAATCGCTCAAGGGCCTGCATGCGCAAATCAAGCGCGAGGTCGCCAGACGCGAACTCGATGACCATGTCAAGCTCGGGCCCGGCGGCATCCGCGAAATCGAATTCATCGCCCAGGCACTGCAACTGATCCGCGGTGGCCGCGAAGCACGCCTCAAGGAAAGACCAACCGTGCCGGTCCTTCAAACGATGGCCGTGTCAGGCCTCCTGCCAGGCAACGCGGTCGCCGAACTGATGGCCGCGTACGATTTTCTGCGCCGCGTCGAGCATCGCCTGCAATACGCTGACGACCAGCAAACCCACATGCTGCCGCAAGCCGGTGATGCGCGAGCACGGCTGGCGCTGTCAATGCGCTGCTCCGACTGGCCGGCATTCATGCGGCAACTCGATATCCATCGCAGCGCGGTGCGGCGCCACTTCGAGAATGTGCTGGGCGATCCCGCTCCCGCAAGCGGGCCCGGGCACGGCGTGGCGCCAGTGTCACAACAACTGCAAGGTGCCGGCTTTGCCAGGCCCGACGAAATGGCGCGCCTGGTCGATGCCACTACAAGTGGCGCGAAGATCCGTCGACTGGCCGACAGTTCGCGCGATCGCTTCGACGCCCTGCTGCCACGCCTGATCGAAGCGGCCGGCCGGACTGCAAGCCCTGATATTGCTTTTGCAAGACTGCTCGATTTCATTGAAAGCATCGCCTCGCGCGCCAGCTATCTTTCACTGCTTACGCAGTCGCCGCCAGCCCTGGACCGCCTGGCGCGCCTGCTCGGCGCTTCGGAATGGGCCGCCCGCTATCTGACCCTGCATCCGATCCTTCTCGACGAATTGATCGACGAGCGCACGCTTTATGCGGCGCCGGACCTGTCGGGATTTTCAGCCGATGCCCGCGCACAGATGACGACTTTCGGCAGTGATCTTGAAGCACAGATGAATGCATTGCGTGAAATCCACCATACGGCCGTGTTCCGCCTTCTTGCCCAGGACGTGCAGGGTCTGCACACCGTTGAACGGCTGGCCGATTATCTGTCGGAGCTTGCCGACCGCTGCCTGACAATCGCGCTCGGACAATCCTGGAGCATGTTGAAGAGCCGGCATCGCGAGCAGCCGGAATTCGCCGTGATCGCCTACGGCAAGCTCGGTGGCAAGGAACTCGGCTACGCCTCCGATCTCGACCTCATCTTCATTTACGACGACCTGTCGGACGCGGCAGCCGAAACCTACGCCCGCCTGGCGCAGCGCCTGATCACGTTCATCGATACCCAGACCACTGCCGGGCGCCTGTTCGAAGTCGATACCCGTTTGCGCCCGGATGGCGCCAGCGGTCTGCTGGTGACCAGCCTGGATGCCTTTCGCGCCTATCAGCGCAAGCGCGCCTGGGTCTGGGAGCACCAGGCACTGACCCGCGCCCGCTATTGTGCGGGCAGCGAACGCATCGGCACCGAATTCGAGATCGAGCGCCGGCATATCCTCGCCTTGCCGCGCGACCCCATCGCGTTTCTCGGCGAGGTGCGCGCAATGCGGGCCAGGATGCATGATGGGCATCCGAATCGCTCCGGACTGTTCGACCTGAAACACGACAGCGGCGGCATGGTCGATATCGAGTTCTGCGTACAGACGCTGGTGTTGCAGCATGCAAGTGAACACCCGCAGTTGTTCGGCAACCTGGGCAATATTGCGTTGCTCCGCCTGGCTGGCGCCGCCGGACTGGTTGAACCTGCCCTGGCCGCGCGCGCCGGCGATGCCTACCGCACCTACCGCAAGCACCAGCATGCATTGCGACTGAACAATGCGGAATATGCCCGCGTGCCGCGGGCGCTGGTCGCAATGGAGATCGCCACGGTGCGGCAACTGTGGGACGCCATCGTGAAAGCGCAGTGAGGGTAGTCGTGTCGAATCCGGCTGTACCCTAAGCCAGATACAGCAGGCTGTGCAAGACCGCCATCCCGAGTGCGATAGCAAGGGTCGTGCTGTGCGTCAGCACTGCAACCGCCAAGCCGATCAATCCGGCGAACAAACGGACATTGTCGAGCGACAGGTCAACCTGCCCCTGGTGCAGGAACAGGTCGGGTACGGCGATCGCGCTCAACGCCGCCGCCGGGGCAAAGCGCAACGCCCGCTGCCATGCCGGCGGCAGCAGGAATCTTCCTGACAAAACGATCAGCCCGGCGCGATTGATGTACGTGACAAGCGCCATGCCGGCGATGATGCACCACAGTGTCCAGCCGTAGCTGGCGATATGGTTGGTCATGTTGACGTTCGCACGAGAATGCGCTCGGTCAGGACGCCACCGGCGATACCGGCGATCGCCCCGCACACCAGGCCCAGTTTCAGCGGCAGGCCGGAGGCCGCGAGCGCAACGCCGCCACCAATCACCGCTGCGGCAAACTGCGGGCGACCGCGGACAAACGGTGCGAGCAAGGCGAGGATTCCAAGCGTCGCCGCGAATTCGAGCCGCCAGGCGCCCGGCACCAGCGCGCCCGCATGGATCCCGACAGCCGAGGTGATGATCCAGCCCAGCGCGATCACATTGCCGCCGCCAAGGTAGTACCAATGCCGGTTCGGATAGTCCGGCCGGTCGGCCAATTTTCGCAGGAACAAGGCGAAGCCGGTATCGGTGGTGAAGTAACCGAGAACCAGCTTCCAGCGCATCGGCAAGTGCCGGAAGTAAGGCGCGGCCGATGCACTGTAGATCACGAACCGCAGGTTGATGATGAAAGCGGTGAAGATCACCACCAGGGCCGGTGCGCCGGCGACCAGGAGCGGCAGCGAGGCAATCTGCGCAGTGCCTGCGAAGACCAACAGGGTCATCGCGCTCGCTTCCCAGAAGGAAAGGCCTGCCGCCCGGGTGGCAACACCCGTTACCAGGCCGAACGGGACGGTGCCTGCCAGAAACGGCAGCACCGCGGCGGCGCCGGCGAGGTAAGCAGCGCGAGGCGAATCGGATTCCTGCGGCATCCGGCGACAATCCTGGACTCAGGCTCCTGCGGCAATCGCACGGCGCCGCGTTGCCAGCCACAAGAGTGCGACTGTAATCACCACCAGGAACGGCAGCGCGCCCATGTTGAGCATTTCCCAGCCGCGCGTGGTGACCAGGGCGCCAGAGGAAAAAGAAGAAATCGCCATTGTCAGGAAAACCAGGAAATCGTTGGCGCCCTGCACCCGATTTTTCTCCTCCAGGCGATAGGTCTCGGTCAACAGCGTCGTGCCGCCGATGAACATGAAGTTCCAGCCAATCCCGAGCGCAAACAATGCGCCGAGAAAATGCGTGACGTCGTTGCCATTGAGCGCAAAGGCGACACAGCCGAACATCAACGCGACGCCGACCAGAATGATGTTGACCGCGCCGAAACGCCGGATCAGGCTGCCGGTGAAGAACGAGGGCGCGAACATGCCGATGACATGCCACTCGAGCACCAGTGCGGCGTCCGAAAATGGGTGACTGCACATCTGCATGGCCAGTGGTGTGGCGGTCATCAACAGGTTCATGACGCCATATCCGATGGTCGCGGACAGCGCCGCCACCACGAACACCGGTTGGCGCATGATCTCGCCGAGCGGCCTGCCACCGCCGGCTTTCTCTGCTGCGGTCTGCGCCGGAAAGCGGATCATCTGGATCACCATCAGCGAGATCAGGGCAAACAGGACCAGCACCGCATATGAACCCGCGAAGGCAACCGCCAGCATGTCCTTCGAGTACTTCGCGAGATTGGGGCCGACCACACCGCCGATGATGCCACCTGCCATCACATACGAAATCGCGCGTTCCTTGAACGAAGGCGGCGCCACCTCGGCGGCGGCGAACCGGTACAACTGGCCACAGGCGTTGTAGAAACCCACCACCATGGTGCCCATGCACAGCAACCAGAACAACTTGTAGTGGGCGCCCATCGCCGCCAGGGTCACACCCAGCATGCCGAACAAGGTGCCGACCGAGAAACCCACGCGCCGGCCATAACGCCGCATCATTTTGGCAATCGGCGCGGATGCCAGCGCAGAGCCGATCACATAGGCGGTTACCGGAATGGTGGCCAGCGCGGCAGTCGGCGCCAACGCATAGCCCACCAGTCCATTGACCGCAATCATCGTGGTGTTGTTGACAAACAACAATGCCTGACAAATGATCAAAAGGAATACATTGCGCTTGGTATCAGCGGTTTCGGTCTGGGTCGTCATCAGTGGCTACTATGGGATTGGAGATGCCGGCAGCGAACACCCGGCGGTTCCATCGTCGGACTGCAGCCGACTTTGAACGCGTATCGGGTGTCAGGAGGTTTGGTGCCGACGATTTTGTCGTTTACTGTAGTTTTCCTGCTACATCCACAAGTATGCGCCCCGGACACTCGTTTCGCCTACTCGCCTTCATATCCGCCCTGACGACTTTCGACGAACCGCAGGCCGTTCCAGCGCAAAACCTTGAGGTTGCCACCGGCGTAGTAGCGCGCGCGGACGATTAGCTCATCGACGCCGTCACCATCAAGATCGACCGCGGCTGCTACCTGCAGGACGAAACTGCCTGCCGGGTTCCGGACCAAGCCGCCGGATGGCCCGGCGAGATACAGCACAGGCGACAGCACAACCGCTGCCTCGCGCACGATCAGGTTCACCGTGTTGTAGGTTCCGGCCTGGTCAGCCGGCGCATCACCGCGCCCGATTGCGCCAATCAGCCATAGCGGCTCCGGGCCGCGCGCGACGTCCAGGGTTGCGGAAAAGGCCTGGGCATGCAGTTGCGTGGCTTCCGGCAGCAAGGCCGCGACCCGGTCGCGCAAGGCAGTTGGCATTTCGGCGGCGGCGGCGAACCGGCTGTCCGCGCCGTGCGGCGCGCCCAATGCGCCGTAGCTCTTCCAGGTCTGGTCGAACTGCCGCACCATCAGGCTGCGTGGCGGATGGACGCCGACCGCGATCCGATCTTCGCTGGCGCGATAGCCCGGCGCATCGGCACCTGCTTCGGCGAGATACCAGCAGGGTGGCGGCAGCGGCAGACGAGCCCCCTCGGCCTCGCGCACGATCGCGACCACCCTTGTCATGACGCGCTCGCGCCCGCGTCCTTCGAGGTCGATGACGCCGAACGTTAACCGCGCCAGCTTGTCTATCTGAGTCGCGGGATTCAACCGTGATGGCACCACCTGTCCGGGTACCGCCGTGGCCTTGCGTACCAGTGCATCGCGCTCGACGCAGGCGTCGGCGCCGGGCGAAATCTCGAGAAACGCGCGGTCGTTGCTGTCGATAAAGCCAAGCCACCAACGCGGCGCGGTCTGGGCGCCGGCGGTGAACGACATCGCACACAGCAAGACCGGCCACTTACGCATCCTGAGGTTCCCGGTTGATCCGCAACACCCTGTCGGGGCAAACCCGCTCGCAGTGAGCCTCGCCCGGAACAGGTCTCAAACCCCACCGGCCGTGGC
The DNA here is from genome assembly GCA_031423955.1 of Burkholderiales bacterium. Classification (GTDB taxonomy): domain Bacteria; phylum Pseudomonadota; class Gammaproteobacteria; order Burkholderiales; family JAEUOS01; genus JAEUOS01. The sequence continues at coordinate 12,588 of JANPGJ010000495.1, read as the reverse complement.
CAAGGGTGGAATCACGACCAACGGCGCGTGGCTGCATTTCCGGCAGCGCGCACAAGCCATCGCAATTTGAAACTGATTATAGAGAGCGAATCCGCTAAAATCGAAGTCCTTTTTCCAAAAACGATTCGGAGATATGCATCATGTCGATGGCCGACCGCGACGGTTTTATCTGGTACGACGGCAAGCTGGTGCCGTGGCGCAGCGCCACCACCCACGTATTGACCCACTCGCTGCACTATGGCCTGGCGACCTTCGAAGGCGTGCGCGCCTACAACACCGTCTCGGGCACCCAGATTTTCAGGCTGTCCGAGCATACCGATCGCTGGCTGAACTCCTGCAAGATCTACATGATGGACATGCCGTATTCGAAGGAAGTGCTGATGGAGGCCCAGAAGGAAGTCGTGCGCGCCAACAAGCTCGACTCCTGCTACTTGCGTCCGATCGCTTTCTACGGATCCGAAAAAATGGGGGTTTCACCCGTCGGCGCGACGACCCATGTAGCGATCGCCGCCTGGCCATGGGGCGCCTATCTCGGAGAAGACGGGCTGACCAAGGGAATTCGCGTCAAGACCTCAAGCTTTGCCCGCCACCATGTCAACGTCACCATGGCGCGCGCCAAATTTTCCGCCACCTACGCCAATTCGATCCTCGCCAATCGCGAGGCTGTGATGCACGGCTATGACGAGGCGCTGCTGCTTGACGTCGACGGATTTGTGGCCGAAGGTGCAGGCGAGAACGTCTTCATTGTGAAGGACGGCGTGCTCTACGAACCGGAACTTGCTTCGGCACTGGTCGGAATTACCCGCTCCTGCGTGCATTCGATCGCCAGGGACCTCAAGATCGAAGTGCGTGCGCGGCGCCTGACGCGCGACGACGTGTATATCGCTGATGAAGCTTTCTTCACCGGCACCGCGGCCGAAGTGACGCCGATCCGCGATCTCGACTCGCGCACCATAGGCTCCGGCAGTCGCGGGCCGATCACCGCGAAAATCCAGAAGGCGTTCTTTGACATCGTCAACGGGAAGAACAAGAAGTACGCCAAATGGCTGACACCGGTGGCGGCGCCAAAGAAGCCTGCGTCACGCGCAAAAAAGAAATAGCGGAGTCACGTCCATGAGCGAGCAACAGCAAATGGCGGTGGTTGACGTCGAAGCCCGCGATCTGCCGGCGTTTTGCCCCAACCCGGCCATGCCGGTCTGGTGCCACCATCCCAAGGTGTTTCTTGATGTTGCCACCGAAGGACAGGCCAAGTGCCCGTATTGCGGGACGGTCTATAAGCTCAAGGGCGGCGCGGCGTCAGGCGGTCATTAGTGGGTCGGCAGGCAAGGGCGGGCCCGCACTTGCCGGAGATTGCGCGTCACCGGATCACATGCTGGCCGGCTCGAAAATCCGCGGCGTCGGCGACCGCCGCGGTCAAAGCGGTGACGCCGTGACTGCCGGGGCTCCGAAATGGCAAGCGCACTTGTAATCGCACCCAATTGGCTTGGCGACTGCCTGATGGCACAGCCAATGCTGGCAGTGCTGAGGAACCGGCATCCGCGCTGGGCCATCGATGTCGTGGCGATACCTGCGGTGGCGCCAATTTTCAGGCGCATGCCTGAGGTCTCGGCGGTGATCGAAGCCGATTTCCAGCATGGCCGCCTCGGCCTGCGCCAGCGTTGGCGGCTCGGCCGCTCGCTGGCGGGAAAATACGTCCAGGCGTTCACTTTGCCGAACTCCTGGAAGTCGGCGCTGGTGCCATTTTTCGCCGACGTTCCGTTGCGCGCAGGCTACGTCGGTGAATCGCGCTTTGGCTTGATCAACCTGCGGCATGACAACCCGAAGAAGGACGCCGGGCGTACGCCCATGGCCCGGTTTTACGCCCGATTGGCGGACCTGCCCGGCAAGGAAGTTCAAGCCGAGTTGCCGGAATGTACGCTGCATGTCGACCCGCTGGCGGTGATTGCCGCCAAGGTGGCACTCGGTTTGAAGCCGCTCGAAAGGCTGGTGGCCCTGTGCCCCGGCGCGGAATACGGTCCGGCCAAGCGTTGGCCGACCGAACACTTCGCGCAAACCGCCGCGCGCCTCAAAGCCGCCGGCATGACGCCGATCGTGCTGGGCACGCAAAAGGATGCGCCGACCGGTCTGTCGATCGAACAACTGTCGAACGGCGCGGCGCTCAATCTCGCCGGCAAGACCACCCTCGATGAAGCCGTCAACCTGATCGCCGGCAGCGTGATGGTGGTGACCAACGACTCCGGCCTGATGCATGTCGCCGCCGCACTGGACCGGCCGCAGATTGCCTTGTTCGGCTCGTCGTCCCCGTTGCACACGCCGCCACGGTCCGCGCGGGCACAGGTCATCTACAAATCCCTCGAATGCAGTCCATGCTACGCGCGCGAATGCCCGCTTGGCCACTTCCGCTGCATGCGCGACATCATGCCGGCCGAGGTTGTCTCGAGGTGCATCGAGACGGTGCGATGAACAGCGCAGCGACGCTGGCGCCGCAGTTGCAGCGCCCCGCTTTTACCGACCGCCATGCCTTCGGCGAATCGTCATTGGCGGCGCCTTTGGTACCATCATGTCGAACTAACCAGATCGTCGTCGCTTGGAACCCATGACACCGCGAATCTTCACCTCCCCCCAGGATTGCGAAAGCGCTTTTTACGAGGCGCTGGAAAAAGCCGATCTCGACGCGATGATGGCGGTCTGGGCAGAGGATGAGGAGATCGTCTGCATCCATCCCGGCGGTCCGCGACTGGTCGGACACGAGGCGGTCCGCGAGATCTGGCGCCAGGTGTTCCAGGGCGGAGCGCGCCTGTCGGTGCATGTCGGCCACACGGTGGCCATGCAATCGATGATGATGGCCACCCACTGCGTGCATGAATTCATCACCCTCAAGGGCGAGCCACGGGCGACCTCTCCGGTGGTCGCCACCAACGTCTATGTGCGTTCCGGCAACGGCTGGAAGATGCTGCTACATCATTCTTCGTCGGCACCGAAAGTCGAGCAAACCGCGGCCCAATCCGCAGGCGCCGCGCGGCCGAAAGTATTGCATTGACGATGCCTGCCGGCGCGACAAGCCTTGCTGCCGAAGACTTTCGCAGCGCGGCACAGTCCGGCTATCGCCAGCCCTGGTGGTTGCCGGGCGCACATCTGCAAACCATCCTGCCGGCGGTGGCGAGCCGCCTGCCGCACCAGTCCTATGCCCGCGAACGCTGGGCAAGCAGCGGTGCCGACGGCATCGCTGACGGCGATTTCGTTGACATTGATTGGTTGGCCGACGCCTCCGGAACGCCGATCTGGAATCCGGAGAAGCCGCTGGTGGTGCTGTTCCATGGTCTCGAAGGGTCATCGCAAAGCCACTACGCGAAAACCTTGATGGCTGCGCTGCGGGCGCGTGGCTGGAACGGCTGCGTGCCGCATTTTCGAGGCTGCTCCGGTGAACTCAATCTTCTGCCACGCGCCTACCATTCCGGCGACAGCATGGAGATCGACTGGATCATGCGTCGCATGATCGCCAGCCGCGCTCCGCGCACCCTGTATGCCGTCGGCATCTCGCTGGGCGGCAATGCGCTGGCCAAATGGGCCGGCGAACGTGGCGCCAGTGCCGGCACCACATTGCGCGCACTCGCCGCGATCTCGGCGCCGCTGGACCTTGCCGCCGCCGGCATGGCGCTTGGTCAGGGCTTCAACCTGATATACACACGCATGTTCCTGGACACCCTGAAGCGCAAGAGCCTGGCAAAACTGGCGCGCTTCCCCGGCATATTCGATGCCGATCTGGTGCGCGGCGCGCGCGACTTGTTCGAATTCGACAACCTGGTGACCGCGCCGCTGCACGGCTTTCGAGACACCCTCGACTACTGGACGCGGGCATCGGCCAAACCGTGGCTTGCCGGCATCGGGATTCCGGCACTGGTCCTCAATGCGATCAACGACCCGTTCCTGCCGGCCCGCGCGCTGCCGGGCGCAGGCGAGGTATCCTCCAGCGTGACCCTGGAGCAACCGCGACACGGTGGCCACGTTGGCTTTGCCGGCGGCACCCTGCCGCCCGGCCGACTCGACTGGCTGCCACAGCGAATTCTCAACTACTTCGACAACCATCCATGACGCTCCCCAAGGAAATATTCAAGGCCTACGACATTCGCGGCATCGTCGGCAAGACGTTGACCCCGGCAATCGTCGAGGCGATCGGCCGCGCGATCGGCAGCGAAGCGGCGCGACGCGCCGTGCGCGCTATCGTGATCGGACGCGACGGCCGCCTGTCGGGGCCGGAGTTGGCAAGCGCCCTCGCCAAGGGCATCCAGTCGGCCGGGGTCGACGTGATCGACCTCGGGATGGTCACCACCGGCATGTTGTACTTCGCCACCTATGAATTGGGCACCGGATCAGGCGTGATGGTCACCGGTAGCCATAACCCGCCCGATTACAACGGCCTGAAATTGATGCTCGCCGGCGAAACACTGTATGGCGACACCATTACGGCCTTGCGCACCCGGTTCGAGGCTGGCGACCTGGCTTCAGGCGCCGGCGGCTACAGCAAACACGACATCGCCGAGACTTATCTGGCACGGATCGCCGGCGACATCAAGCCGGCACGACCGCTGCGTCTGGCGATCGACTGCGGCAATGGTGTGGCGGGCGCGTTCGCGCCGGCGTTGTTTCGTCGCCTTGGCTGCGAAGTCACTGAACTGTTCTGCGAGGTCGACGGCACCTTCCCGAATCATCACCCGGACCCTGCGCATCCCGAGAACCTCAATGACCTGATCGCTGCGCTGAAGACCGGCAGTGCCGAGATCGGCTTTGCGTTCGATGGTGACGGTGACCGACTTGGGGTAGTTACGAAGGATGGACAAATCATCTACCCGGACCGGCAAATGATGCTCTACGCCGCCGACGTGTTGTCGCGCAATCCCGGCGCCACCGTCATCTATGACGTGAAATCGACCCGCAACCTTGGCCCCTGGATCAAGGACCACGGCGGCGTACCTTTGTTGTGGAAGACCGGTCACTCGCTGATCAAGGCCAAGCTCAAGGAAACCGGGGCTCTGCTGGCTGGCGAAATGAGCGGGCACGTATTTTTCAAGGAGCGCTGGTTCGGCTTTGATGACGCCTTGTATGTGGGCGCGCGACTGCTCGAGATCCTGGCACGCGAAGCCGACCCCAGCAAACTGCTCAACGCGCTGCCGGACGCAATTGCCACTCCCGAACTGCACTTGCAATGCGCCGAAGGCGAAAATTACGCGCTGATCGCGCAGTTGCAACGGGAGGCAAAATTTCCCGGCGCCGAACGAGTTGTCGACATCGACGGTCTGCGGGTCGAGTACCCTGACGGCTTCGGCCTGATGCGCTCATCGAACACCACGCCGATCATCGTGCTGCGGTTCGAATCCGATACCCAGGCCGGAATCGAGCGCATCCAGGCGCAGTTTCGTGCCATCCTGTTGGCGGCCAAGCCGGACGCGAAGTTGCCGTTTTGACCACCTTGCGCCGGGTCCGCAACACGTGATCGAGCCAAGCAGGTCGTTTCGCGATTCGAAGCGACGGGGTGGAGGCATTGCCGGTGGGCGGGTTGGAGCCGCGTCACGCTATGCCGGCCGCACCATCCGCGAGCGACCGGTTAACGCAGCGATCCGACCGCATCGGCGAGCGCGATGGACGCAGTCGTAAAAGCCGCGATCGCGCGCTGGCCGCAGGTACCCGATGTCCATGGCTGGCTGCTTCTGGACGAACGCGGCCGCTATCGGATACGGGCGCCGGACCATGCGGTGTCAGGGGCTTACGATGTCATTGGCAACCGGTCGATAGTCGAATTCATCGGCCGCAACTACATGTGTGACGCTGGCGGCCGCTGGTTCTTCCAGAATGGCCCGCAACGCGTGTTCGTCACGCTTACGATCACACCCTGGATTTTTCGCGTCCACACCGCTGGCTTGCCGGTGACCCACACCGGCCGCACGGTGCGGCAAGTCGAAGCCTTGTTGCTGGACGAACTTGCCACTCCGATCCTGCAGACCGACCTTGGGCCGGGCGCGGTCGATGATCGCGACCTGCAACTGATTCTCGATGCGCTGACCGATATCGACGGCAAGCCGGTCAGCGATCAGCGACTGGAGGCCTGGCTGACCTGCCCGGGCAATGTCAGACTTGCATTTCGCAACGCCGGCGGCGCGGAATTGCCGGTGCAATCAGTGGCGCGTCTGTCGCTTGGCGCGCGGTTTGGCTTTGTCAACGCACCGCAGGCGCCGGCGGGCACCGCCAACTGTTGACCATCGGTTGAGCGCATTGCGGCTCGCGGCTTGCGACACGATCGCGCCCGCCGAAGCCTGCGCCAGACCGATGCGCTATGATTTCACTCCTTTGAACGCATACGGCCTAAAAAAACATGGACATCAATCCTCCTTTCGGCTACACCGAGATCGTGCCTTTCCTCAAGACGCATCAGGTAAAGCTGCCGACGGCCGCCGAATTGCCCAGGTTTGCCAAGGCGTTGAACGCGATCCCGGTGAGCTTCGCGGAGTTTGGCGTGGCCGGGCGCGACTACCCGCTGGTGTTCGCGTCAGGTGACGATGGAAAAACCTATTCCCCGGTTGCGGTCCTAGGACTGGTCGGCGGCGAGAACCTGTTCCTTGGCGATGGCGGGTGGGCAGCCGCGACCTATGTGCCGGCTTATGTACGCCGCTACCCGTTCTGCATGGCGCGCGTGACCCTGGATGCGGTGGAGCAGCAGGACCGACTGATCTGCATCGAGAAGGAATATGTCGCGGGCGAAGGCGAATCAGGCGAAGCGATGTTTGACCAGGCGGCGCAGCCGCTGCCGCGTTGGACCGAGATTGAAAAGCTGCTCAACGAATACGAAGCCGATCTTGAGCGCACCCGCGAGATGTGCGGCATTTTTGCCGACTTCGGCCTGCTTGAACCGTTTACGATGCAGGCCACCCTCACTGGCGGCGCGCCGATGAATGTCACCGGCATGCACCGGGTCAATGATGCCAAACTGGAGCACCTGACCGCCGACCAGTTGCGCACTCTTGTGCGCAAGGGCCTCTTGGCTCGCATGTATGCGCACTTGCTGTCACTCGACAACTTCGGTCGCCTTCTGGACCGCAAGGCCGCTCGCGCCGCCATCGCGGCCTGAGCTTCGCCATGGCATTGGTCAAGGGAGTTGAATACGCCGACGCAACGCCTGAGGTCAAGGCGGTGTATGACGACATCATGGCCACCCGCAAAGTGGCATCAATCAACAATTTCTGGAAAATTCTCGCGGTGGACCCGGCAACGCTCAAACGCACTTGGGAAGAGGTGCGGGATGTGATGGCGCCCGGCAATGTCGATGCCTTGACCAAGGAATTGATCTACATTGCAGTGTCGGCGACCAACAACTGCGAATACTGCAGCCATTCGCACACTGCCTCGGCGCGCAAACAGGGGATGAACGACGCCATGCTCGCCGAAGTGCTGGCGGTGACGGCGCTGGCCAACAAGACCAATCGCCTGGCCAACGGGTTTCGCGTCGATGTCGACGAAGCCTTCAAACCGAAGTTCGACTAGGGCACCATACCGCGATGGCGCAAGACATTATTTTTCGCCGCACCGAGGTCGGTGAGCGAGCCATGCGCGGCCAGGCCGGCCAGATCGCACCCGAGCTGATTCGGGTCCTGGCCCTGGTCTCGTCCGACACACATTTCGACCTGATCAAGAAGCGCGCGATCCGGATGCCGGAAGCTGACCTGCGGGCGGCGCTCGAACGCCTCATCAGCGGCGGCTTTCTGGCCACATCGTCCGCCGGTCAGGAACACGACCTGGATTTCACGGCGCACTTCGAAAAGCCGCTCGATATGCCGGCGCTGACCGACGACGACAGGAAGCGCATCGCAATGGCGGCCACCGACGGCCATGACATCCTGACCAAGACCGGCTCGTTCCTGCAGATGACGACCGCGGCAGCGCGGACCCCGCTGGGCAAGTCCTGGACCGACATCACGATCCTGATCATCGAAGATGATGAAATCCAGGCGCGTTTCGCGCAGAACATCATCATGAAAGCAGGTTTCAAGCAGCGCCATGCCGCCACCCGAGAAGAAATCATTGCCGAATTGAACAAGAGCCCGTTGCCCGACTGCGTGCTGCTCGACATCGAGTTGCCCGGCACCAACGGCTTCGACATCCTTGCTCGCATGCGCCAGCACCCGCGACTCAAACAAGTGCCGGTCATCATGCTCACAGCAATGGCAAGCCAGCAGGATGTGTTCAAAGGGCTTTCGCTGGGCGCCAGCGCCTACGTCGCGAAACCTTACAAGAAACAGACCCTGGTCGATACCATCGTCAAGACGCTGGGACTGCAACCTTACGGTGAAAAGCCAGCCTCAACACCGGCATAGGGCTGCGGTTGGCGACCGGCACGCAAAGCGGAGAGCCGATTCATGCGATACGACAGCGAATACTGCAACTCCCAATACAACGCGCGGGCGCGCGTTCTCGATCACGCCGATTACTTCGGACGCTGGGCCGCCGATTCGCGGCGAACGCGGATGGCCGAACCGTGCTTTCTCGATCTTCCCTATGGTGAGCATGCGACCCACCGGCTCGACATGTTCCCGGCGCAACGGCCACGGCCCGGCGGCGCCCCGCTGCTGGTATTCATTCACGGCGGTTACTGGCGCGCCCAGGACAAGTCCGATTGCTCCTATCTGGCTCCCGCATTCACACACGCCGGTGCCGCCATCGCGGTCGTGAACTACCGCTTGGTGCCAAGCGTCAGCCTTGAAGACCTGGTGCGTGATGTTCTCGCTGCAGTCACCTGGTGCTACCTGCATGCCGGGCAGTACGGCGCCGACCCGCAACACTTGTATGTCGCCGGCCACTCCGCAGGAGGGCATTTGACCGCGATGATGCTGGCCTGCGAATGGCCGCGCTGGCATGGCGCGCTGCCGGCGAATGTCGTCAAGGGCGGGCTGACCATCAGCGGCCTGCATGATCTCGAACCCATCATGCACGCCGCATTCCTCAATGACGACCTGAAACTGACGCGCGCCCGGGTTGCCATGCTCAGCCCGGCGTGGATGAAGCCAGCGACCCATGCACCGCTCTACACCGCTGTCGGTGGTCTGGAGAGTGACGAATTCAAGCGCCAGAACCGCCTGCTGGCCGAGCGCTGGCCGGAGGTTTTTCAGCGCGACATTTCAATGCCCGGCTGTCATCACTTCAGCATTCTTGATGCGTTCGGCAATCGGGAGAGCGCCTTGCATCGGGGGGCGCTGGATTTGCTGGGACTCTAGCCGCCTGTCGGACTCAGGAAACCCGGCTGCAATGGCTACTCGATGCGCCTGAACGGCAGCACGCGGCCGTCAAGCATCATCGGCCCCGCCAATCCCGAAGGCCTGGTGCGCACCACGGTGTCCGCAGGTACGCTCTGCGGCGCAGAAGGCGGCGCGCCGGCTTGCATATGGGCTGCGGTCGACGCGACCACCGGTTGCACCTCGATGCGCGCATCGCCCGCGGCTGCAATCGCCGTGCCGCCACGCAGGCGCGTGAGGAGAGCCTTCGAAGATGCGTTGAACGCCAGGGCCCAGGCCGACTGGCCAAGTTGCGCCGCATGCGGCCCGACCGCCAGGTTCAAGGCCAGAGCCTTGCGGGTGTAACCCGCGCCTTCCAGCAACTTGACGGCGATTTCATCAGCCTCATCGAGCTGCCGGTCACGCCCGGAAAGCGCGGCCACCTGCGAACCGGCGAACGAGAGCGCACTCTTGATCAGCCCGCTGCCGGGCAACACCAGGTTCATCACCACTGAAGTAATCAGCGATGCGGTTGAATTGTTGTCGTGATGTCCGGCAACCACATGGCCCATTTCTCGCGCCACCACCAGCGCCAGCCAGTCGTCGGTTGGATTCAAGGCCGCCAACCCGGCATTGAGCGCGATACGGCCTGATGCGCTTGAGCGCGCCGACGCTTCGCCCGAATCCGCAATGAATACATCGAAAGCGCCGACTCTTGCCACGGCATCCGGATACATGCCGGCACAGGCTGCCGCCAATCCCCCCGAAACGCGGCGGACCTGCTCCTCGAACGCGCCACTGGACGCAACAGCTGCCTTGCGCGCCGCAACGGTCAGGTTGAACTGGATGTCCGAATGCAACGCAGCGAGCGTTGGCGCAGCAAGTCCCCCCCCCTGAACCGCATCATCGGCCGACGCCGTTGGCACCTGCACGCTCAGTGTCGCAGCACTGGCAAAAACCAGAGCAACCAACCGGCGGGAGGTTCGAAAGGGCTTCATTTGCACCACGTCCACACATGCAGAAATGCACGTCAGGAGATGGATACTACTTGCACATCGCGACGTTCAACAAGCCCTTTATCGCAAAAAAAGCCTTTCAAATCATTAGCTTATCTACAATTAACCTTTCGACACAATATGTTGCGCTGATTATTTAAAGTAAATTAATTAAAGTGTTTTCTCACTGTTGCTCTTGGGCATGGCACTTCTCCAAGGCGCAGTCAAAGCGGTAGCAGCCAGCCATCGCCGTGCACCTGAAGATGGCGCTTTTCGACAACCTCTCGTTACACGCACCAGCGCGCGGCAATCGCATTTCGCCAACCCGGCAACTGCATTCATGGTTCGCACCAATTTAGGGCCAACTGTCGGTGCATTCGCGCGCACTTCGTTCACACGGCGTCGCCGCCGGTCCTTGCCGAAGGTGTCGGGCAGCGGCGCGGTCTCAACCGGGAAACGGCGCCAGTTCGATATCCTCTTCCTTCACACCCATGGCCAGCGCCATATCCTTGAGGGAGTCGTCGGCGATCGCCACCACCGCGTAGGCTGCGACGATGTCGGCGCCCTTGGATTCGAGAAATGCGTGAGCCTTGGACTCTGTATCCCATATCACCACGGCATCCGGACCGGATTCGCGCAACCGCGCGCACATCGGAATCCTGTCCTCTTTATAGACAATGGCAAACATCCAGTTTCTCCAGTTGCAATACGTTCGCGGCGCTTTGACAAGTTTACAAAAGAAAGAGCGCCTTGTGGCGCCGCCGACCTTGCCTGCGACACATCTGTCTGGCATGGCAGTTGCGTATACACCAGTATCGAAGCAGTTCTGATGGATCAGCGCGGGTCGAATACCATGTGGCAAGCAAATCCAAAATCAGACATGAACTCCTGTCCGGCAGGCCGCATGTGGCTTGCCGCGCGAATCGAACCAGACTGCGGGAGTGAATGTGCGCCTGAATGCGCGCATCCAACCCCACCCGATCACCCCACCGGACTGCGATCATGCCCTTCGCCTCGTATCTGAAAGAGATTGGCCGTGGGGAGCGCAGTTCACGCGACCTCGGCTACAACGAATCGCACACGCTGTTCGGTGCAATGCTTGACGGCGGAGTGCCGGATCTCGAACTTGGTGCACTCCTGCTCGCATTGCGCTTCAAGACCGAATCCCTGGCCGAGCTGCTGGGCTTCCACGCGGCGCTGGACGAGCGCATCACACAACTTAAATCACCGGACCCGCGATTGAAGCCGGTGGTGATTCCAAGCTATAACGGCGCCCGCCGCCAGGCCAACCTGATGCCGCTCCTGGTGATGCTGCTCAAGCGCCTCGGCATTCCGGTACTGGTACATGGCGTGCTTGAAAGCGAAGGACGGGTCGCTGCTGCCTATGTTTTTCGGGAACTTGGAATATTGCCGCAAGCCAATAGCCGCCTGGCGCAGGAAATTCTCGAGCGTGACGGCGTGGCCTTTGTTCCGATTGGCGCCCTGTCGCCCGGCTTGTCCAATCTGCTTGCAATGCGGAGTCGGCTTGGGGTTCGCAATTGCGCGCACACCATGGCGAAACTGATCGATCCGTTTTCCGCCGACGGCGGCGGCGGGCTTCGCATGGTCAGCGTGACCCACCCGGCCTATGCCGACAAACTGCGTGATTTTTTCGCCGAAAGCACCGGCGCCGCATTGCTGATGCGCGGCACGGAAGGCGAGGCATTCGCCAATCCAAAGCGGCGCCCGCAAATCGAGTTCTTTGCCAACGGCGGTGCCGAAACCCTGTTCGAAGCCGAACAGGGGGTGATCAAGAGCTTGCCGGCGTTACCCGAAGAATGCGATGCGAAGACCACTGCCAACTGGATTCGCGGCACCCTTGAAGGTGAACACCCGATTCCCCTGCCGCTGATCAACCAGCTGGCTTGTTGCCTGTATGCCAGCGGATACTGCGGCGATTTCGCGCAAGCCAAGGCAGTGGCGGCCGTCAAGGCACGGCTTCCACAGGCTGCATAGTCGCCTGGACGGCACGGCAAAGGTCCCTCTACGGATTACGGGCGGGCGATCCGGCTGACGCCGGCCTTGACTGCAATTGATTACCCGGACTGCAGCCGCAGAAATCGCCGGGCGATCGCGGGTCTGCGGCAACGCTCACACGCGGTGACGAAGCCGTGGCAGACGCGCCTACAGCTTCAACACCTGGGGCAGCCACAGACTGATCGCCGGGAACGCGACCAGAATCGCCAGCCGGATCACGTCGGCGATCACAAACGGTGTCACGCCGCGGAAGATGGTTGCGGTCGACACTTTCGGCAACAGGCTGCGAACCACGAACATGTTCATGCCTACCGGCGGCG
>JANPGJ010000494.1:0-1781 GCA_031423955.1 Burkholderiales bacterium | reverse complement strand
TGTCCTTGCTCGGCCCCAGCGGTTGCGGCAAGAGCACCCTGCTCAAATGCGTGGCGGCGCTGGAGCCGATTTCGGCGGGCTCGATCAGCCTGGCCGGGACCCGGATCACCGCGCCGCCCGACAAGCTTGGCATCGTCTTTCAGCGCGATGTGCTGCTCGACTGGCGCACCGTGCTTGACAACGTGTTGATCACCGCCGAACTGCGAGACCTCGAGCGCCGTGCATTCGAGCCGCGCGCGCGGGCCCTGCTTGCGACCTTCGGCCTGGAGAATTTCGCCGACCGCTTTCCGTGGGAGTTGTCCGGCGGCATGCGGCAGCGCGCCTCGATCTGCCGCGCCCTGCTGGTCGATCCATCCCTGCTGTTGATGGACGAACCGTTCGGCGCCCTCGATGCATTGACCCGCGACGACCTCAATGTCGAATTGCGCCGCACCTGGAGGGAAACGAGGAAGACGGTGCTGTTCATCACCCACTCGATCACCGAGGCGGTGTACCTGTCGAACCGGGTGGTGGTGATGTCGCGCAACCCGGGCCGGGTCGCCGAGATCATCGACATCGATCTGCCGGTCGCACGACCTCTCGGGATTCGCGAAACCCCCGAATTCGGACGTTACACATCGCACATCCGCGGGCTGTTCACCGCGATGGGCGTGATCAAGGGCGACTGAGATGCATCAATGGTGGTTGCGCAGCGAACGGATACGCTGGGTGTTTCTGGTGCTCTTCGTGATCGCCGTGCTGTGGGAGATTCTGGTGCGGGTGTTCGCGGTGCGCACCTTCATCCTGCCGGCGCCCAGCCTGGTGGCGGCGGAACTATGGAGTTCGCCCGCTTATTACCTGAAGCACAGCGCCTACACGCTGGGCGTCACGGCGCTGGGGTTCGCGATTGCGGCGGTCGGCGGCGTGCTGGCCGCGGTCGGCATCGTCTATTCGAAGTTTCTCGACCGCACCCTGTCGGCGATCCTGGTGTCGTTCAACTCGGTGCCGAAAGTGGCGCTGGCGCCGCTGTTCGTGATCTGGATGGGCACCTCCTACGAGCCCAAGGTGGCGATCGCGGTGATGATCGCGATCTTCCCGATCGTCATCGATTCGGTGCTGGGCCTGAAGTCGATCGACCCGGAACTGCTCAACCTGGCCCGCTCCTGCCGCGCCTCGCCGATGAAGACCCTGTGGAAAATCCGCTTCCCGAACGCCCTGCCCTCGATCTTCTCCGGTCTCAAGGTCGGCATTTCATTCGCGCTGATCGGCGCGATCGTCGGCGAGTTCGTCGCCGGCAGCACCGGCCTGGGTTCGGTGATCCTGCTGGCGCAGGGCAATTTCGACACCCCGCGCGCGTTCGTGGCGCTGGTGCTGCTCGGGGTCTTGGGCACCCTGCTGTTCTATGCGATCGACCTCGCCGAGTCGCTGATCCTGCCCTGGCATGTGTCGCAGCGCGGCGGGCCGGGTGCCGCGCCGGGCGACGCCGGCCACTGATCAGCCGGGCGCCGCGATCTTGCGGCGCCGAGGCGCCCGCTTGGTTGCCGGCGCCGGCGCTTTGGCGCACAGGTAGGCGATCACCATGTCCGGCACATGTTCGATGCGTCGTTTCAGGCGCCCCGGCCTGGCCAGGTCGACGCCGAGCACGAACGACAAGGTGTGACGGTTCGATACGAAGTAGGACGCCATGCCCGAGATCGACACGTACAGGTCGACCCAGTCGACATCGGCACGGAACACGCCCTGGCGCCGGCCTTCGCGCAACAATCGCTGGATGGTCGCCTTGAGCGGGTTGTACATGTGGC
>JANPGJ010000493.1:0-3103 GCA_031423955.1 Burkholderiales bacterium | reverse complement strand
TGACAGCCGGTGCGCCGGCGCCGAAAGTGAGCATCGTAGACCAGCTGGCCCAGCTCAAACTCAAGCCCGAGCAGATCAAGTACGTCGGCATCAGCCACTACCATCCCGATCACACCGGTCAGGTGTCGTCGTTCCCCGCTTCGACAGTACTGATCGGCAAAGCTGACTGGGATGTCCTCACCGCGCCCAGGCCCATCGTCGGCGCCAACCTCATCGCGCCGTTCGCACACTGGATCAGCGGTGCCGGGAAGCTCGAAGCGCTCACCGGCGACAAGGATGTTTTCGGTGACGGCACGATAATGATCATCAACACCCCCGGCCACACGCCCGGGCACCGGAGCCTGCTGGTGCGACTGAAGGAAATGGGCAATGTGCTGATTTCCGGCGACCTCTCTCACTTTCACGAGAACTATGAAATCAATGGCGTGCCCGGCTTCAACACGCATCGTGGTGACACCATGGCATCGCTGGACCGCTTCAAGAAAGCGGCGGCCAACCTGAAAGCCACGGTGATCCTGCAACACGACGCACGTGACGTCGGCAAGCTGCCGGCTTTTCCGGCTGCAGCGAAGTAGTCCGCATGGCTATGCGACGCAAGCTGATTCGGGCCGTTGCCGCATGCCTCGGCGTGGCCATCGCGGTGTTCGGGTCGGCAACGCAGGCCGACGAAATCCGTGTCATGGCGTCGGCCGCGATGAAAGAGGCCTATCTCGAACTGGTACCGGCGTTCGAGCAAGCCAGCGGGCACAAGGTGATCACCATCTGGGCCGGCGGCGTCGACATCGTCAAGCGCATCAAGGCCGGCGAAGTGGTCGATCTGGTGGTGTTGGCACGGCCTGCCGTCGAGGAATTGATGGTCGCGGGCAAGGTGGCGGCCGGCGGACGGGTTGACCTGGTGCGCTCCGGCGTCGGCGTGGCGGTGCGTGCCGGTGCGGCGAAGCCGGACATCAGTTCGGCCGAATCACTCAAGCGCGCCTTGCTCGCTGCGAAGTCGATCGCCTACTCCAGCGGCCCCAGTGGCGCCCACATCGCCGCACTGATCGAGCGCATGGGCATCGGCGACGAGGTCAGGTCAAGGGTTCTCAAGACCACGCCGGGCAATCCGGTCGGGCATTTCGTTGCACGCGGCGAAGCCGAAATCGGTTTTCAGCAGGTCAGTGAACTGCTGCCGATCGCCGGCATCGATTTTCTCGGACCATTGCCGGCGGACGTGCAGGAAATCACGGTTTTCTCCGGCGGGCTGCACGCCAGTGCGTCCGCGCCGGCCGCGGCCCAGGCCCTGCTGAAATTCCTCAGCGCGCCGGCGGCAGCACCGGTGATCCGCAAGAAGGGCATGGAACCAGCCTGAAGCCGCGGTCGCGCGCAGGCGAATCCGTCGCGCCGCCAGCAGCGTGCGCGCGCTGCAAGCCCTAGACAGCGTCGCCGCCAACCTCCACGATCACCTTGCCGATCAGAATGCCGCTTTCCACCGCCATGTGGGCGTCGGCGGTACGCGGAAGAGGAAAGCGCGCTGCGATGTTGTGAATCGCCCGCCCGCTTCGCAGCCACGCATTGACCTCCGTCCCGGCCGCCTGCATCGCTGCCTGCGGCATGCTGTAGACCAGCACCCCCATGATCGACAGGTTCTTGCGTGTCAGCGTATAGGCAGGCAGTACCGGTTGCGCCTGGCCCATCGATGCATAGGTGGCGATCACGGCGTTGTCCTTGATCACCGCCAGCGAGGTGGCGAGATTGGCGCCGAAATCGATATCGACGATCAGGTCCACGCCGCTGCCAGCGGTCGCCGCCAGTACCCGGTCGGTGACGTTTTCGGTGCGATAGTTGAACACCGCATCGGCCCCGGCCTGTGTCGCGAACACTGCTTTGTCGGCGCCGCTGACCGTGGCCAGTACTTGCGCGCCGCCCCATTTGGCAAGCTGGATCGCATAGAAGCCCACCGCGCCGGCGCCGCCGGTGACCAATACCGTCTTGCCGGTCACCGCGCCGGCACCAAACACCGCGCGATGCGCGGTCATTGCGGGCACGCCGAGGGCGGCGCCGACATCCAGGCCGATACCCGGCGGCAACTCGAACGCCCGCGTAGCCGGCGTGACCGCGTACTGCGCGGCGGTACCGAACGCCCGCTGGTGGGCGGTACTGTGCAGCCAGACCCGCTGGCCGATGCGCGCCGGGTCGACACCGGGACCGACACGGTCGATCACGCCGGCACCGTCCATGTTGGGAATCGCCCGCGGATAGGCCAGCGGCGGCTGGTTGCTGCCGGCGCGCCGCTTGACGTCCGACGGGTTGACGCCGGAGCAGCCGATGGCGACCCGCACTTCGTCGGGTCCGGGCTCCGGGTCAGGCATGTCGCCGTAGCGCAGCACGTCATGCGCGGCGCCATTGCGCTCGTACCAGACGGCCTTCACGCCGGCTATTCCTTGGGAACTTTGGCTGCGCTGGCGGCCGCCTGCCAGCGCGCCATGTCGGCCTTGAGGAACTCGCCGAATTTCTCCGGCGGATGCTCGGGCACCACTTCCAGCCCTTGCGAATAGAGGCGCTGCTTGACCTCCGGTACCTGCATGATCCTGCCCAGTTCTTCGTTGAGCCGATTGACGATCGCCCTGGGCGTCCTGGCGGGAGCCAGCATGCCGACCCAGCCGCCGACCCGGAAGTTCTCCAGCGCAGCGATACCCGATTCGGTCACCGCCGGCACATTCGGCAGGCGGGAGCTGCGCTTTTCCGACGAACTGGTCAGCGCCTTGACCTTGCCGCCGTCAATGAATGAGGAAGCCGAACTGGGGGAATCGAACATCATCGGAATCTGGCCGCCGATGATGTCGGTGATCGACTGCACGCTGCCCTTGTAGGGCACGGCCACCACCTCGGCGCCGATCATCGAGAGGAATACTTCCATCGTCAGGTGCTGGATGGTGCCGCGGCCGATGTGCGCATAGCTGTATTTGCCGGGGTTCTTCTTCAGCAACTCGACGAACTGCTGCAGGTTGTTGGCCGGGAAGCTGTTGTTGACCACCAGGATCATGCCGCCGCTACCACCGACATGCACCACCGGTTCGAAATCGGCGTTGACGTTGTAGGGCAGGTTGGCCACCAGCGCGGTCGA
>JANPGJ010000492.1:0-2776 GCA_031423955.1 Burkholderiales bacterium | reverse complement strand
CGCTCGAACCCTGGGCCGGCGATCTTGCGCTGCTGGCGCGCGAAACGAAGGCCTGGTGCAAGTTCTCCGGCCTGTGCGAAGTGGCAGGGCCGGATCCCGACGACGAACGCATCCTCCCCTATGCACGCCACATGCTCGCCGCGTTCGGCACGCGCCGCCTGCTTTACTCCAGCAACTGGCCGGTGTGTGACTTGGCCGGGGGGCACGCGCGCTGGTGGGCCTCGGCCCACGCGATTCTCGATCGCCTCGGCGTGGCTGCTTGCGACCAGACCGCGATCTTCGGTGGCAATGCGGTCGAAGCCTACCGCACCACCAATTTACAAACAACCCGCTCACGCGTAGATTGAGTCGCTCGTGACAGGCCTTGAACGCCTCCCGCAAGCCGCCGCCGACCAAAATCCGAGACAAACATGAACAGAGCATTCCTGCCGGCGTTACTGGCCTTTCTTTGTGCGACCTTCAGCATGACCGTGCCCGCGCAATCATTCCCCACCAAGCCGGTACGCTTCGTCGTCCCCTTCGCGCCCGGCGGGCAATCCGACGTCGTCGCCCGCACCGTCGGCCAGAAGCTCTCCGAACGCTGGGGCCAGCCGGTGGTGATCGAGAACAAGGCTGGTGCGGCCACCACCATCGGCGCCGATTTCGTCGCCAAGGCGCCGGCCGACGGCTACACCATCCTGCTCTCGCCGGCACCGTTCGTAATCACCCAGTACGCCTACCCGAAGCTGCCCTACGACAGCCGGCGCGACTTCACTCCGGTGACGCTCTTAGTCACCAATCCGCTGGTGGTCACCGTCAATCCGGCCAGGGTCCCGGTCAAGACGTTTACTGAATTCGTGGCGTTGGCAAGGAAAGATCCGGGCAAGCTCACCTACGGAACGCCCGGCAACGGCAGCCTGCCGCATCTGGCCGTCGAATTGTTCCGCCTGCAGTCGGGCATCGATACGCTGCATGTGCCCTACAAGGGCGGCGGCCCGGCGGTGCTCGACATGGTGGCCGGACAGATCGCCTTCATGTTCGCCAGCCCTCTCGAGGTGATGCCCAATGTCAAGGCCGGCAAGCTTAACGTGCTGGGTGTCACCTCCGACAAGCGGGTGTCCTACTGGCCAGAGGTACCGACCTTGAAGGAAAGCGGCTTCAAGGAGTACGAGGCCTACGCCTGGTTTGGCGTGACGGCGCCGGCGGCGACGCCGAAAGAGATCATCGCCAAACTCAATGCCGACATCGTCGCCGTACTCCGATCCCCTGACGTGTCCGAGCGCCTTGCCGCGCAGGGCGCGGACGTGGCCGCCACCTCGATCGAGGAATTCGCCCGCTTTCTCGCCGCCGAACACGCTCGCTGGTCCGCCGCGGTGAAGGCGGCCAACGTGGTCGTGCAATAACCCACCGCAAGGAATCAACGTGAACGAATTGAAGACCTACCCGGAAGGCACTCCGTTTACCGGCAAGATCGGCCGCACCGCCGCCACCTCCGAACCCGCGTGGCCGCTGCCGACCCAGGCCAAGGCAGGCGCACCCAATGTGCTGGTGATGCTGTTGGACGACGTCGGCTTCGCGCAGCTTGGCTGCTATGGCTCCGATATCGCCACCCCCACCTTCGACCGGCTTGCCGCCGGCGGCCTGCGCTATCGCGATTTCCACACCACCGCGATCTGCTCACCCACCCGTGCGTGCCTGCTCACCGGCCGCAACCATCACTCCAACGGTGTGGGCATCATCCAGGAAATGGCCACCGGCTATCCGGGCTACAACGGCATGGTGCCGAAGGAGAACGGTTTCCTGTCGGAAATGCTGCTGGCCCAGGGCTATGCCACCTTCGCCATCGGCAAGTGGCACCTGACACTGGCCGGCGAATACGCCTCCGGCGCATCGAAGGCGCGCTGGCCGCTGTCGCGCGGGTTCGAGCGCTACTACGGCTTCATCGGCGGCAAGACCAGCCAGTGGTCACCCACGCTGATCCATGACAGCCACTACATTCCCCCGCCGTTCACCGGCGACGAGAGTTACCACCTCAATGCAGACCTGGCCGACCGCGCCATCGAATACCTGGTCGACCTGCGCACGGTAGCGCCGCAAAAGCCGTTCTTCATGTACTACTGCCTGGGCGCCGGCCACGCCCCGCATCAGGTCGAAAAAGAATGGATCGAACGCTATCGTGGCAAGTTCGATTGCGGTTGGGACGCCTGGCGCGAACAGGTATTCGCGCGGCAACTGAAGTCCGGCATCGTGCCGCCCGGCACCAAAATCGCGCCGCGGCCGGACCAGGTCAAGGCCTGGGACAGCCTGTCGGCCGCTGCGAAAAAGCTCTACGCGCGGCAGATGGAGGTGTTCGCAGGCTTCATGGAGCAGACCGACCACCACATCGGTCGCGTCATCGCGCACTTGGAAAAAATGGGCGAGCTCGACAACACCATCATCATGCTCGCCTCCGACAACGGTGCCTCGGCCGAAGGCGGCGAGCACGGCTCGTTCAACGAATGCCAGTTCCCCAACCGCATCGAACCGACCATCGAGGACAACCTCAAGCACCTCGATGACTGGGGCGGCATCAAGTCGTTCACCAACTATGCCTGGGGCTGGGCCTGGGCCGGCAACACTCCATTGCGGCGCTGGAAACGCTATCTGCACCAGGGCGGCATGAGCGATCCGCTGATCGTGCACTGGCCAAAGGGCATCGCGGCGCGCGGCGAAGTGCGGGCGCCGTATGTGCACGTGGTGGACATGGCCCCGACGATCCTCGAGGCGATCGGCATTGCGCCGCCGAAGACGCTGAACG
>JANPGJ010000491.1:0-18035 GCA_031423955.1 Burkholderiales bacterium | reverse complement strand
GGGTCACCGGCAGCGACGCCCACGACCTGTGGGGCAGGCTGGCGGCATGACGCGGCTAGGGTGCGGATCGCCCTTTCCGTCAGGGGCGACAGACCATGCAGGCAAATGAAATCGTGATTGCGGAAGCCGAATGCGAATTCTCGGCGATTCGCGCCGCCGGCGCCGGCGGCCAGAACGTCAACAAGGTCTCCAACGCGGTGCATTTGCGCTACGACCTGCACGCCTCATCCTTGCCGGACGATGTCAAGGCACGCGTGCTGGCGTTGTCCGACCAGCGCATCACCGCTGAAGGCGTAGTGGTCATCAAGGCCCAGGGTCATCGCAGTCTTGAAAAAAATCGCGTGGAGGCGTTGCAACGCCTGCGGCAACTGGTCGCCGCGGTGGCGACGGCGCCCACCTTGCGGCGCCCGACCAAAGCCTCGAAATCGGCACGTCGCAAGCGTGTCGATACCAAGGTCAAGCGCGGCATCACTAAGGCCATGCGCGGCAAGGTACTGGCATGACAAGCGGCGCCGAGGATCAGGCGCGCCCTGACACGGTGATCGCCTCGACCAGGACCTGGATCGAGCGCGCGGTGATCGGGTTGAACCTGTGCCCGTTTGCCAAGGCGGTACACGTCAAGAACCAGATTCGCTATGTGGTGAGCCAAGCGATGACCGAGGAAGAATTGCTGGTTGATCTCGGGCGCGAGTTGCGCCTCCTCGCCGACGCCGATCCCGAGGTTTGCGACACCACGCTCTTGATCCACCCCCGCGTGCTGGGCGACTTTCCCGACTACAACGACTTTCTCGATGTGGCCGATGCAGCCATCGATGCACTGGGTCTGGGCGGTATCCTGCAGGTGGCGAGCTTTCACCCGCACTACCAGTTTGCCAACACCGCTGTCGATGACGTCACCAACTGCACCAACCGCTCGCCCTACCCGACATTGCACCTGTTGCGCGAGGACTCCGTCGACCGGGCAGTCGACGCGTTCCCCGAGGCCGAT
Organism: Burkholderiales bacterium; assembly: GCA_031423955.1. Taxonomy (GTDB): domain Bacteria; phylum Pseudomonadota; class Gammaproteobacteria; order Burkholderiales; family JAEUOS01; genus JAEUOS01. Next base: position 17,047 of record JANPGJ010000491.1, on the reverse strand, counting down.
CGCATCTACGAAACTAATATAGAGACCCTTGAGCGCCTGGGCCAGGATGGCTGGATGGCCTTGTGGCGAGATCCCTCCGCCGACGCTGGATCCTGATCGCGGCGCACGTAGAGTACCGGTCGGCGATTGTTGCGCCCGATTGCAGGGCGCGAATCCCTGCGGCGGAACAGGGCGCCAGGCGCAGCCGGTAAAAGTGGGTTTGCCGCCCGTGGCGCATGATGCGGGAGCTACAGGCGGCAGCGAGGCATCAATTGCCCGGCGTTCTGGTGTAACTGCCATTGAAGGTCGGGCTGCACCCGGCATCGCTGCTCAATCGTACTTCGTCACCGCTGAAAGCCAGTTCGAATTCGCACGGCTCAGCTGTCTGCATGGCGTTGCCCGGCAATTGGGGGCGTACTCGAATGGAAACACCTCTGCCCGGCCCGACCGGCGTGGCGATGGCCGCATTGGTCGCGGGGTAAACCAACCTTGCCTGCCAGGTGAGCCTCTGTGGCGCTGTGGTCGTGCCGCGCAGACCCGCTGCCGCAGGGGAACGCACGTCGACTTCCACTTCCAGCTGCGCCGCGTCACTGCCGAGGCTGCTGCGCTCGTAGCGTCCTTCGATCCAGAGCAGCGGATGTCTGAGCCATTCCAGATGACTGGCATATTCGTGGGTCAGGGCTTCAACCGTTGTTTCGTACAAGCCGCGCGAGCGGCGCCACTCCAGGTGACGATTGCGCACATGGGCATATTGGAGGGCGCTCAAGGATCTGATCCGCTCGCCATAGGCATTCCATACCGTTTCATCCAGCCGCGACAGCGCTTGATCCGAGCAAATCAGGCGATTGAGCTTGCTGCGCGCACGCTGGCAGTCAAAGCTTGCCGCGTCGGCCGCGGTGGGCGCGAGCAGGCACAGTGCGGCCGCTGCGCAGCCGAGGGCGCGCAGTCGCCCCGTCGGCGTCACGTTGCGAGGAGCGCGCGCAGCCGCGCCCGGTTCGGTTTTTCAATCACGCCGCGCTCGGTGATCAGCGCGCTGACCAGTCTGGCGGGAGTGACATCGAATGCCGGGTTGGCCACCGCGACGCCGGCCGGAGCCCAACGCATGCCGCCATAGCCGGCGACCTCGGCGGCAGCGCGCTCCTCGATCGGAATGCCGGCGCCGTTGCGGGTGGCCAGGTCAATGGTCGACACCGGGCAGGCCACATAAAACGGAATCCGGTGATGGCGCGCCAGCACTGCCAGTCCGTAGGTGCCGATCTTGTTGGCGACGTCACCGTTCGCCGCGACCCGATCGGTACCGACAATCACCGCATCGACCGCGCCGCGCTGCATGAAATGGGCCGCCATGTTGTCGGTGATCAGGGTGCACGGGATTTTCTGCTGCATCAGTTCCCACGCCGTGAGGCGCGCGCCCTGCAGAAACGGTCGTGTCTCGTCGACCCATACCTGGGTGATCTTCGCGCGCGCGGCGCGGATCACACCCAGTGCCGTGCCGTAGCCGCCGGTCGCCAGCGCGCCGGCATTGCAGTGGGTCAGCACCCGTGAGCCGGGTTCGAGCAAGGCTGCGCCATGGCGGCCCATCGCGCGATTGATGGCGATATCGTCAGCGTGCATGCGCCGTGCCAGGCGCTCCAGCGCAACAACCAACTGCGGGCTGCTGCCGGCATGTGTGGAGATGATGTCGCGGGCCTGTTGCAAGGCCCAGAAAAGATTGACCGCGGTCGGCCGGCTCGCAGCGAGTGCTTGCGCAGCGGATTCAAGGGCGGTGCGCATTTGCGGCAGCGGCCGGGCGCGCTGGCGCGCCGCCTCCAGCGCCATGCCGTAGGCCGCAGCAATTCCGATCGCCGGTGCGCCGCGCACCACCATCGTGCGGATCGCGAGCGCTACGCCGGCAGCCCCGCTGCGCACCCGGTACCGGCGCCAGACGATCCGCCGCGGCAGCACGCGTTGGTCAATCAATTCGAGTACCGGTAGAGCCCCCCGGGTCCAGCGCAGGGTTTCGATTTCAGCCATCGGTGATTCCGAGAAAAGGTGTAAAGGCAGCCTGCCAAACTGCGTCGACGTCAACCGAATCGACGCCCCCGAAGGCTCGAATCACGGCGTCAACCGTGTCGTCAAGCACGGCGCGCGGGATGGCGCCGCGAGCACACTGCAAGCCAAGAAATCCGGGCTGGTCGAACATGGTTGCCACTTGCGCAAGCCGGTCGATCGCCGCCACCGCCGCGCCGCGGTGCAGCAGGTCGGCGATGGCGTCGCCGCGTTCGAGCGCCCGATCAATGACGAACACCTGTCCGGCCAAAGGCGAATCGTGTGCCACCCGTGATTCGAACCCGCTGTACTCGAGTTCCGCCTGGCGCATCGCGTCGGCGCCGATCGTTTCGTATTCATCGAGCGCGCAGGCGCGCGCGATGATGGCCGCATCATGCGCGAATACATCGGCGCTGATATCCGCATAGCGCTTGTTCACACCGAGAGCAAGCATGCCGAACATCGGGTCAAGCACGACGCGCGGGGCGCAATCCACCGTGGTGCTGCCTCCCAGGTACCGCCGGTAGCCGGTTGCGAATGCAGCGACATCGCAGCCGATGAGCGGTATCCGCTTGGTGAAAATCGCATGGCCCGGCGTCGACGGACCATGTCTGGTGATGCACGCAAGATCGCTTCGCCGCACGAAAGCGGAAATTGCGCCGCCATCGCGCATGGTGGCGACCAACCGGCGTCCGGCAACGCGGCCGGCGCTGGCGCGGATGCGCGCGATCGTCATCAAGGTTGCAAGGGAAAGCGCCGGCGGGGCGGTGCCGCTACCTGCCGGTGGTGCCGCGCCGCGGGCATTCAGGTAGCTGTCAGCACGATTGGACAGATCCAGCATGCGCTCATAGGCCTCAAGTGCACTGTCGCCCCAGGTCAGCGCGCCGTGATGGGCCAGAACCAGGCCGCAGGCCAGCGTCCGGTCGGCTTGTTCCCAGGCGCTTACGCAGGCGCGCGCCAACGCAACGCCCGAATGGTGATACGCGACAACCGGGGCGCTGGCGCCGAAGGCGGCTTGCAAATGGAGGCCGGCCCGACGCGTGTTGGCAATCGCCAGAATCGGCGCGGCATGGGTATGAATCACGTGCGCCGGCGGCAGGCCGGCGTGCATCAGGGTTTCGATCGACGGGCGCGGTGCATCAGGCAGTAGTTGATGCGGTTCGAGCGCGGCATACATCGCTCGGTTGTCGAGACCGTCCTGACCCAGCAAGTCGCGGACCGGCGCGAGCGCAAGCGGCGTGTAATCGCGTGCCGTCACCCGCGCCAGATCGGCGCCGCTGCCCTTGACATAGAGCGCCCAGACGCCGTCACGCTCGATCTTCACCGACGTATTGCCGCCGCCATGCAGCACCAGCGCGGCTTCCGACCCGACCAGACGCGCGGCATGCAGCGCCGGCGCCAACGGGTCGGGCGCGACCTCGGGGCCGGTGGTCCAGCGATTTCGCAGCATGGTGGCGGTGTTCCGGTAACGGGGCCTGCTTGCCAGTCAACCCGTTCTCGGTCGGTGCGCAGGGTCGGGCGATTATAATTTGCGGGTGACAGATAGCTCCGCTACGCGTGCCGTGCAGGTCGTCGTCGGCACCTGGGACGTGTTGGGCGAGGATGCGCGCGCCGTGCGCGAAGCGGTATTCATCATCGAGCAGGCGATTGCGCGCGAGCTTGAATGGGATCAGTGGGATGCCTTGTCGCTTCACGCGATCGCGCGCGACGCCGCAGGTCGCGCAATCGGGACCGGGCGCCTGCTGCCCGTGCCGTTCGACCCGGATCATCCGAGCATCGCTCACATCGGCCGCATGGCCGTGCTCTCCGGCGCGCGTCGCGGCGGGACGGGCGGGCTGATCCTCGCGCGACTCATGCAGGAGGCGCGCCGACAGGGGTTCGCGACCGCCGCGCTCAACGCGCAAACCTATGTCGCTGCCTTCTATGCCGGCCATGGCTTCGTAGCCCATGGTTCCGAGTTTCTCGAAGTCGGTATCCCGCATCTGGCCATGCGGGCGCCGCTTTGACCACAACCAACGCCAAACTTGACCCTGATCGACAGCCCGGCGTTCTACCTGCTCGCGATTCCCGCGATCCTGTTGAACGGTGTATCGAAAGGCGGCTTTGCCGGCGCCTTTTCGGGGCTCTCCGTGCCGCTTCTGGCGCTGGCGATTTCGCCGGTGCAGGCCGCCGGCGTGATGCTGCCGATCCTGATCATGATGGACCTTTTCGGCTTGACCCAATTTTGGCGCCGCGCCGACCGGCATGTGCTTGCGACCATGCTGGCCGGCGGGCTGCTCGGTACCGCCATCGGCTGGGCCACCTTCAGCGCGCTCAATGACAATGTGGTGCGTGTGATCGTCGGCTTGATCGCGGTGATCTATCCGCTGTCACGCTGGCTGATGCCGGCCGCGCCAAAGCCGGCGCAGGCCAACCCGCTGCGCGGCACGGTCTGGACCACCATCGCCGGCTACACCAGCTTTGTCGCCCATGCCGGCGGACCGCCGACCTTTGTTTACCTGATGCCGCAACGCATGGACAAGACGATCTTCGTGGCTACCACCGGAGTATTCTTCGCCTACCTCAACATGATCAAGCTGCCGGCTTACGCCTTGCTCGGGCAGCTGAACCTGACCAATCTTGGAACCGCACTGCTGCTCAGCCCACTGGTGCCGCTCGGCATCCGGCTCGGCATGTGGCTGCAGGGAAAGTTCACCAACGAGCAGTTCTACCGCATCGGGCAGACCTGCATATTCGCCGCCGGCGGCAAGTTGCTGTTCGACGGCCTGCGCAACCTGGCGATCATCTGATGACCACACTTGTTCTTGACCCGGCGCGCCGCGATGTCGCGGTGATCAGCATGGTCGGCCTGGCGCACGGCACATCTCATTTCCTGCAACTGGTGATGCCGACCCTGTTTCTGGCGATTCGCCGCGACTGGGACATCAGCTTCGCCCAACTCGGGTTGGCCGCAACCGTGTTCTACGTTTCATCAGGCATCTGCCAGACACTGGCCGGTTTCGCCGTCGATCGCTACGGCGCGCGGCCGGTGTTGTACGCGGGCCTCGCCTTGATGGCCGGGGCGGTCGGGCTGATGGGGCTGGCGCCGAATTTCCACGCACTGGTGGTCTGTTCTGCCATCGCCGGAGTCGGCAACAGCATGTTCCATCCGGCCGACTACGGGATACTCAACTCCGCGGTCACCGTCAAACGCCTCGGCCCGGCGTTCAGTGCACACGGCATCACCGGCAATATCGGCTGGGCGCTGGCGCCGCCGGTGATGACCGCGTTCGCCTTGTGGTTCGGCGGCTGGCGCACGGCGCTGGTCGGTGCTTCGGCGATCGGGTTCGCGGTGCTGGCCCTGGTGGTATCGACGCGCGATCTGTTCGAACCCTTGCCCGAGGAGAAGCCGGCGCCGACCGCGGCGCCGCTGGTGGCCGGCGCGATCGTGCTGTTCAGCGCACCGATACTGGCATGTTTCCTGTTCTTCACCTTCTTCGCCGGCGGGCTGATCGGGATTCAGGCCTTCGGCATTTCGATCCTCAACCAGACCTACGGGCTGTCGGCGCAATCCGCAGCGGGGTCGTTGACGGTGTTCCTGGTCGCAAGCGGCATCGGGGTCCTGTGCGGCGGCGCATTGACCACCAAGACCACCCATCATGAGCATGTGGCGGCGGGAGGCATGGTGCTGGCCGCGGCCTGCGTTGCGATCATTGCCGCTGCCAGCCCGCCGGCGTGGGCCATTCCGGGGTTTCTGGCCGCCGCCGGCTTCTTTGCCGGCTCAACCAATCCTTCGCGTGATCTGCTGGTGCGGGCGGCGGCGCCCAAGGGCAGCACCGGCAAGGTCTATGGGTTCGTCTATTCCGGCCTTGATGTCGGCTCGGCACTTGCGCCCCTCGCATTCGGCTGGTTGCTCGATCACGGCCGCGGATCGGTGGTGATCTACGCCGTTGCAGCGATCTGGCTGGCCACTGTGGGCACGATCTACATGATGAAATCGGCCATTGCGAGCCGCGCTGTGGCCCTTGGCTGAAGGGATGCGCGCCCAGGCGCGCCAGCGCGACGCTTCCCGGATACCGGCTGGCGCGCCCCTGATCATCGATAAAATAGAGCAATCCCAATGAAATGGCGCGTGTCAGCCTGTCGGACGCATGAAAGTCACTTTCCATCAGCTTGAAGTGTTCGAGTGCGTCGCGCGCCGCCTGTCGTTTACGCGCGCGGCGGAAGAATTGTCGCTGTCGCAGCCGACGGTGTCGGCACAGATGCGGCAATTGAGCGACGAGGTCGGGCTGCCGCTGTTCGAGCAGATCGGCAAATCGATCAGCCTGACCGATGCCGGGCGCGAACTGTTGGCGGCTTCGCGCGGCGTGTTCGATACCTGGTCGCGTTTCGAGATGACGGTGGCCGACATGCGCGGGCTCAAGCGCGGTTTGCTCAAGATTGCCTGCGTGACGACCGCGAAGTATTTCGTGCCCGGGCTGCTCGGGCCGTTTTGCGACAGTTATCCGGAAGTCGAAGTGCGGCTCGAGATCGCCAACCGCGAGCAGCTTGTGCGCCGCTTGCGGGCCAATCAGGATGACCTCTACATCATGATGAATCCGCCCGACGACGTGGATATTGAAAAAACCGAGTTTCGCGACAACCCGCTGGTGGTCGTGGCGTCCGCATCGCACGCGCTGACCAGCCGCAGCGGCATTCCGGTGGCACGCCTGCGCGACGAACGATTCATCCTGCGCGAGCCCGGGTCCGGTACCCGCGCGTGCAGTGACGAATTCTTCGCCAATGCCGGTTTCGCACCCAGGGTGCGGATGGAACTGGGCAGCAATGAGGCGATCAAGCACGCGGTCGCCGCTGGCCTGGGTATCGCGGTCCTGTCGCGCCATGCGCTTGACGTCGAACCGGGTCTGGATGGGCTCGCTGTGCTGGACGTGGAGGGTTTTCCTTTGCATGACGACTGGTTCGTGGTGTCGTTGCGTGGCAAGCGCATGTCGGTGGTGGCGCGCGCGTTCTACGACCACCTGATCGCCGAGGCCAGGCGCATTCGTCGCGATCCGGCCGGCCTGCCGCCGGTCGGCCAGCGTGCCGCACGCAACAACGCTTGAGCGAAGTAGCGGTTGGCGCGCATCGGGTAGTTCGATCGTCATGTTCCGGGTAACCGACGCAGGAAGCGCCTGATTTACCGGCTTGCCGCGCAACAAGCGGGGGCAGGGAATGGCCGCGCTGCCGCCAACAAACAATAGTAAAAAATTATTGACAACAATAAAATAAGTGTATATACTCTATCCATTATTTCCTCATTCGTGACTTTGCTTGCCCGATGGGCGCAGGGTTGCGAATGGCAAGGGGAGTAGCTTTCCGGCGCGGGTTTCGCGCCGGCGGTTGATTCGTCAATACGAGGTCTCCTCAACGGGGGCTTCCGGATCTTCCGGCAGGCGGCGTCCAAGCCGCTTGTGAGCGAGACCTTGGCGACCGCTCGGTCGGCAAAGGTCTTTGCGCTCGCCTTTTCCGTCGCCTTGTTCGTGTCGCGGGTTCCCTGAAGGAAGCTCCGGGCGCGGAGGAGTTGGCGTGGATATTTTCTCGATGCAGTTCTTGTGGGCACTTGGCGCGATCGTCCTGATCGACTTGGTGCTGGCCGGTGACAACGCGATCGTGATCGCGCTTGCCGCCCGCAATTTGCCGAAGCAGTTGCAGAAGAAGGCGATCGTCTGGGGCACCGTCGGCGCCATTGTCGTGCGTTCGGCGATGACCGTGGTGGTGGTCTGGCTGCTCAAGATTCCCGGTCTGCTGCTGGTTGGCGGCGCGCTGTTGCTGTGGATCGCGGTCAAGCTGCTCAAGCCGGCCGATCAGGACGGGGCCGATGCGCATTCGTCATCGAGCAATTTCTGGGGGGCGATGAAAACCATCGTCATCGCCGACGCGGTAATGGGGCTCGACAACGTGCTGGCGGTCGCCGGCGCGGCGCACGGCGATTTCCTCCTGGTCGTCCTGGGGCTGTTGATCAGCATCCCGATCGTGGTCTGGGGCAGCACGCTGATCCTGAAATGGGTCGAAAAATACCCGGCCATCATGTATGCCGGCGCGGCTGTGCTTGCCTGGACCGCCACCAAGATGATGCTCAGCGAGCCCATGGTCAAACCGTATGTTGAACCAATCCTGGCGCATGCCTGGGTTGCCTATGTCGTGGTTGTCGGTGCTGTGATCGCAATTGGTTATTCGCTTAACAAACGAGGTCAAAGGAGCAATGCCATGAAATCAGTCGCAATCGAAGGTTCCATCCCTGTCGCAGCGGTCGGCGCTGTTCAGGATGCCGTGGTCGCAGCGAGGAAGCCGGCCACCGAAGGCGCAGTCCTGCTGCCGGTCAACGGCACGGCGACCGCGCGCGTCGCCGCCGAACATCTGGCCCGCGTGATGAGCGGGGCCGGAGCGCACGTGCACCTGCTGCACGTCACGCCGTTCATTCACCGGCACATCGGGCGCTTCCTGCCGGCCCGGGCGGCGCAGGATTACGCCCGGCAGCGCGCGGCGGCGGCGATCGACCCGGTGTTGCGTCTGCTCAAGCTGGCTGGTGTCGAGACCACCGTTCATGTGGCGCGCAACCGTGACATCGCCGCTGAAATCGTCGCGGTGGCGACGCGCGAGCAATGTTCGCGCATCGTTCTGGGTGCCACCCGCAAGAGCGCGCTGGTGCGCAGCGTGACCAACTCGGTGACTGGCCGGGTGCTGGCTGGCGCGCCGATGCCGGTGGAGATCATCGCCGGCAGCCCGGCATCGGCATGGCAGCGGATTGGTGTGCCGGCAGGGGTTGGGGCGGGGCTGGCGCTTGCCGCGTTGATGATCGAACTTGATTGAATCAGAGAATGCGGATGCGCATCATCCGCGCCTCTTGCTGCATGCGTTGCCTTTCCTGACGCGTCCTGCGTAACCCCGCTCCCGGCCGATGCCGGGAGCGGGATCGGGAACGGTTGAATGTTGGCCCGCTTCGGGCTGTCTGAATAATCCCCAAAATGCTTCGATTCCGTCAGCGCTGGCGGAACTAATTGCTGCAAGTCTTATATATAGTAATAACTCTATGAATTATGAATATGCAATTCAACAACATGCTTGATTCTGCTCCGCCGAGCATCGGCATGCGCCTCCTGCATGCCCTGCGACAGGCCGGCCCATGCGTTCTTTTGGGGGTTGCCGGTGTCGTGTCTGCCCAGCAAACCACGGTATTGCCGGCGGCGCCGGCGGCTTCCACGACGCCCGTTGCTGCGTCGGCTGCGGCGCTGGTCTACTCGCTTGATGATCTGCTCCTGCTGGCCCGGCGCGACAGCTTCGCGCTGCAGTCCGCACGTGCCCAGGCGCTTGCCGGTCGCGCCGGGGTCACTACGGCGGCGGCATATCCGAATCCCGAGGTCGAACTGCAGGGGGCCTCGTTTCGCGCCCGCGCTCCCGGTGTTGCGGGCGGCGGCGGATCGGCCGTTTCGCTGACGCAGCGGATCGAAAGCCCGGCGTTGCGCAGCGCGCGCATGGCCAGCGCGGTGGCCGGTGCCCAGGCCGGCGAAATCAATATCTGGGTGGTGGAAAACAATCTGGTGGCAGACATCAAGACCCGCTTTTTCGAGGCCCTGCGACGCGAGGAGGAACTTGACGCCGCGCGCGAGGATCTGGCCCTGACCGAACAGATTCGCGAGCGCATTCGTGTGCGCGCGCGCACCGGTGAGGCGCCGCGCTTCGACCTGATCCGCGCCGACAACGAGGTCGCGCTGGCGCAGCGGGAAGTCTTGCGCAGCAGTGCGCGCGTGGTCGAGGCCAAGGCTTTCCTGAAGCAGGTGGTCAGTCCGGTCCTGCCCGCCGATTTCAGGCTTGCCGGGGATTTCTATCGGCTCACGCCACGCGCCGACTACACGGGTCTTCGCGATGCCGTGCTGGCGGCGAATCCGGAACTCAAGCGTGCGTTGGCTGACATTGCGCGTGCCGAGCAGCAGCTTGAGGTCGAGCGCCGCCAGGTGCTTCCTTCGGTGCAACTGCGGCTTGTCAGCGAGACCGAGCCTGAATTGCGCAGCCTGCGGGGCGGCGTGGTGTTGAGCGTGCCGCTGTGGGACCGTCGGCGCGGCCCGATCGACGAAGCGCGTGCACAAGCGATTCGCAGCCGCAGCGAATCCGAAGCGCGGCGCTTTTCGCTGGCCCAGGGCTTCGAGGTCGGCTGGCAGCAGTACCAGGCGGCGCTGACGTCGGTGCAGGCGCTCGAAGGCGGCATCCTGCAACAGGCACGCACCGTGGTCGACATCGCCGAGGCAGCCTATCGCTTCGGCGAGCGCGGCATCCTCGAATACCTGGATGCGCGACGCCAGTTTCGCGCCTTGCGCGGCGATCTGATCACGGCACGTTTTGAGCTGCATGCTGCAAAGGCCGAACTCGAGCGCCTGGCGGCCAGCGATATCAAGGGCGAATAGGCAATGAAACACATGATCGGTGATCACGAAATGGATACGACGGCGCCAGTGCCGGGCGGGTTCGGCATGCGCAGGGTGCTGCGGAACGGTGCGACCGCGCTGATGCTGGCGGTCACGCTTTGGTCTTGTGGCGAAGAGCCGAGGCCGGCGGCCGGGAAAGTCGCGCCGGGCGTACCGAAAGCCGGCGCCGAAACCGCTGGCGCCGGTGACCCGGCCCGCCTCACCCTGGTCCCCGAGCTGGCGGCGCTGGTCAAGCTGGGGCCGCTCGCCACAATGGAGATCGCCGAGACCCTGCGCATTGCCGGCAGGCTCGAGGTCAACGCCTACAAGACTGCACGCATCGGCGCCCCGGTGACCGGGCGCATCAGCGACATCCGCGCGGTGCATGGTCAGGAAGTGCGGCTGGGCGAGACGCTGGCCGAACTGAGCAGCCAGGAAGCCACCGCTGCGCAGCTTGCGTTCCTCAAGGCGCATTCGGCCGAACAGCTCAATGCACGCGCGGTCGAACGGGCGCAATTGCTGTTGGCGGCCGACGTGATCGGCTCGGCCGAGTTGCAGCGACGCCAGAGCGAGCTGGTGGTGGCGCGCGCGGAAAAGCGTGCAGCGGCCGACCAACTGCGCGTGCTCGGGCTGCCCGCCAATGCCATCGGTCAGCTGGAAGCGACCGGAAAACTCAGCACCTCGGCGCCGATCACCGCCAGCCAGCCGGGCACGGTGATCGAACGCAAGATCACCGTCGGGCAGGTGGTGCAGCCCTCGGACTCATTGTTCGTGGTGTCCGATTTGCGCTCCGTATGGGCGATCGCCGAGGTGCCCGAGCAGGAATCCGACCTGGTCAGCCGCGGCCAGCGGGTGGACATCGAGATTCCCGCACTGGGCAACGAAAAGCGTGCCGGCAAGATCGTCTATGTGGCCGATGTGGTCAACCCCGAGACCCGTACCGTGCGCATCGGTGTCGATCTGGACAATGCCGGCCGCCTGCTCAAGCCGGCAATGCTTACCACCATGCTGATCGAACGCCGGGTCGCCAACCGCAGCGTGGTGCCGGCCGCCGCGGTGGTGCGGGAAAGCGATGCCGATCATCTGTTTCTGCAGACCGCCCCTGGTGTGGTCAAGCTGACCCGCGTCAAGCTCGGCCCCGACAAGAACGGCATGCGCGCAGTGCTGGAGCCCTTGCCGCCCAATCAGGGCCTGGTGCTTGAGGGCGCGTTCCATTTGAACAACGAACGACTCAAGCGCGCGCTCGAAAAAACCTCGTCGCTGCGGTCGCGTCCGCTTCCCGCATCATGATCGAAGGTCTGATTCGCTGGTCCCTGAAGCAACGCATCCTGGTTGCGGTACTCGCGCTGGCCTTGCTGGTGGGCGGTGGCATCGCGACCCAGCGCCTCTCGGTGGATGCTTTTCCCGACGTCACCAACATCCAGGTGCAGGTGGCCACCGAGGCGCCCGGGCGGCCGCCCACCGAGGTCGAGCGCTTTATCACCGTACCCATCGAGATCGCCATGACCGGCCTGCCGGGCTTGACCGAGTTGCGCTCGCTCAATCGCAACGGCATTTCGATCGTCACCCTGGTCTTCACCGACAAGACCGATGTCTACTTTGCCCGCAATCTGATGCTGGAGCGCCTGATCGAGGTGCGCGGCAGCCTGCCGCCGGACGTCACGCCGGTGCTGGGCCCGGTGTCGACCGGCCTGGGTGAGGTGTACCAATACACTATCGAGCACCCCGCTGATCGCGGCCCCGACGGCAAGTTGAAGAACTTGTCGGTGGCCGAATTGACCGAGCGACGCACCGTGCAGGACTGGGTGGCACGACCGTTGTTGCGCAGCATCGCCGGCGTGGCCGAGATCAATTCACAGGGTGGCTACAGCAAGCAGTACCAGGTGCTGGTCAATCCCGACCGTGTGCGCTACTACGGCCTGACGGTCAAGGATGTGTACAGCGCGGTGGCGCGCAACAATGCCAACAGTTCCGGTGGCGTCTTGCCGTCATTTGCCGAGCAGTACCTGATCCGCGGCACCGGCCTGATCGCGTCCCTCGACGACATCCGCAACATCATGTTGAAGGAGGTGCGCGGTACTCCGGTCTACGTCAAGGATGTGGCGGAAGTTGGTTTCGGCACCGAGGTTCGCCAGGGCGCGTTGATCAAGAACGGCGAGACCGAGGCTGCCGGCGGCATCATGCTGATGATCCGCGGCGGCAATGCGCGCGAGGTGGTGACGCGCATCAAGACCAAGGTCGAAGAGATCAACACCAAGCAGATGCTGCCCGGCGGCCTGCAGATCGTGCCCTTCTACGACCGCACCGACCTGGTCAACGCCGCCATGGCCACCGTGGCCAAGGTGCTGGCCGAAGGCGTGATCCTGGTCGTCATTATCCTGGTGATCTTCCTGGGCGACCTGCGCTCCTCGATCATCGTGGTCGCGACCCTGATACTCACGCCGCTCATCACCTTCATGGTGATGAACCGCATCGGGCTGTCGGCCAACCTGATGTCGCTGGGCGGTCTGGCGATCGCCATCGGCCTGATGGTTGATGGCTCGGTGGTGGTGGTGGAAAACGCGTTCGCGCGTCTGGGCGACCCCGCCAACGCGGGCGAGCCCAAGGCACGCGTGATCCTGAAGGCGGCCGGCGAAGTGGGCAAGCCGGTGCTCTACGGCATCGGCATCATCATCCTGGTGTTCCTGCCGCTGTTGTCGCTCGAAGGCATGGAAGGCAAGATGTTCGGCCCACTGGCGCTGACCATCGCGATTGCGCTTTCGGTCTCCCTGATCCTCTCGTTCACGCTCACGCCAATGCTCTGCTCCTACCTGCTCAAGGGCGGGGCCGAGCACGATACCTGGCTCTTGCGCAAGCTCAAACGGCCCTATCTCAAGATGCTCGACTTCTGTGTCGGCAACCCGAAGAAGGTGGTGATCGCGTCGGTGGGTGCGCTACTGGCAAGCCTGGCCCTGGTGCCTTTTCTCGGTACCGCGTTCATCCCCACCATGCAGGAAGGATCTGTGACACCGGTGATCGTGCGCGTTCCCAAGATTTCGCTGGACGAATCGATCAAGATGGAAACCGCGGCCATGCAGGCCATCATGCAGGTGCCGGAGGTCAAGTTCGTGGTCTCGCGTCTCGGGCGCGGCGAGTCCGCGGCCGATCCAGGACAACCGCACGAATCCGATCCGATCGTGACACTCAAGCCGAAGAAGGAATGGCGTCCCGGCTTTGTGCAGGACGATATCGCCAACGAGATCCGCGAAAAGCTCAAGAGCCTGCCGGGGGTTGAACTTGCGATCAGCCAGCCGATCGCGGCAAGGGTCGACGAAATGGTTTCGGGCGTGCGCTCGCAGGTGGCGATCAAGCTGTTTGGTGACGATCTCGACAAGTTTAAGGACACGGGCGATGCGATCGCGCGGGTACTGACGTCCGTCCGCGGCTCCACCGATTTGCGGGTGGAGCGGGTGTCGGGCCAGGAATACCTGACAGTCAAGATCGATCGCGCGGCGATCGCCCGCTTTGGCATCAATGTCGAAGATGTCAACGACGTGATCGAGATCGCCGTCAAGGGGCGCGATGCCACTCTGGTCTACGAAGGCGAGCGTCGCTATGTCGCGGTGGTGCGCTTCCCCGAGGCGTATCGCAGCAACATCGAGTCGATCTCCAATATTCTCCTGACATCGCCATCCGGCGCGGTGGTGCCGCTCAAGGATCTGGCGTCGATCACCCTGGCCGACGGCCCGGCCCAGGTGTCGCGCGAGTCAGCCAAGCGGCGCCTGGTGATCGGCGCCAATGTGCAGGGGCGCGACCTCGGCGGCTTCGTGGCCGAAGCGCAGGCGCGCATCGCCGCCGAAGTCACGTTACCCGAAGGCTACTACCTGGCCTGGGGCGGCCAGTTCGAAAACATGGAGCGTGCCATGAGCCGTCTGACAGTGATCATTCCGATCACCATCGGCGCCATCTTCTTCCTGTTGTTCATGCTGTTCGATTCGGTACGCTATGCGACGCTTGTGATCACGGTGCTGCCGCTGGCGTCCATCGGCGGCCTGGTCGGGCTGTTTGTCAGCGGCGAGTATCTGAGCGTGCCGGCGGCGGTCGGCTTCATCAATCTGTGGGGCATCGCGGTCTTGAATGGCGTGGTGCTGGTGAGCTTCATCCGGCAGTTGCGCGACCAGGGCATCGATCAATTGCATGCCGTCATCGAAGGCTGCACGCACCGCTTCAGGCCGGTGATGATGACCGCCTCGGTGGCCATGCTGGCGCTGATCCCGATGTTGTTTTCAACCGGTCCCGGTTCGGAGGTCACGCGTCCGCTGGCCGTGGTGGTGATCGGCGGACTCTTTTCCTGTACCGCCTTGACCTTGCTGGTGGTGCCGGTGCTGTATCGCTGGTTCGAACAGAAGCAGCCGGGGCTGGCGTGAGCATCGATCCGGTCGTCCTGTTTTTCCTGCTCGGCATCACCGCGCGGCTGGTCAGGTCCGATTTGCGGCTGCCCGAACCAATTTACGAAGCCCTGTCGGTGTATCTGCTGCTGGCGCTTGGCCTGAAGGGCGGGGTGGAACTGGCGCGCCATCCGCTGGCCACCCTGGTGCCGCAAACCCTTGCGGTGGTCGCCCTGGGCTGCGTGTTGCCGGTGCTGGCCTATGTCGCACTCAAGCGCCTGGTACGGCTCGACCGCGTCAACGCCGCCGCGATCGCCGCGCACTACGGCTCGGTCAGCGTGGTCACCTTTGCTGCCGGGGTGGCCTGGCTGGAGGCTCGTGCGATCCCGTTCGAACCCCACCTGGCGCTGTTTCTCGCGGTGCTCGAAGTACCGGGCATCGTGGTCGGCGTGCTGCTGGCGCGTGGCGCCGGCGCCGACAGCGCGTTCACGCCGATGCTCAAGGAAGTGCTGAGCGGCAAAAGCGTTCTGTTGCTGCTGGGCGGGCTTGCGATCGGCGCGCTGCTCGGGCCTGCCGGACTCAAATCGACCGCGCCCCTGTTTTTCGACCTGTTCAAGGGGGCGCTGTGCCTGTTCATGCTTGAACTGGGGCTGGTCACCGGCCGCCAGTTCGCGCAATTGAAGAAGAGCGGCGTGCGCCTGTTTCTTTTTGCACTGATCACGCCACTTTTGTTCGGCTTCGCCGGCGCCGCTGTTGGCAGCCTGATCGGCCTGTCGGTCGGCGGCGCGGCGTTGCTGGGCACCCTGGCAGCCAGCGCCTCGTATATTGCCGCGCCGGCTGCCATGCGGGTGGCGGTGCCGGAGGCCAGCCCGGGGCTTTCGCTGCCGATCGTCCTCGGTGTTACCTTTCCCTTCAATGTTCTGGCCGGCCTCGGCGTGTATCACGCCTATGCGGTCTTTCTGGCGAGGTGAAGCATGGAGCAAACCTGGCATGCGCGCAAACTCCTGACCATCATTGCCGAGGCGGCACTGGAACGCGCGCTTGTCGCCCTGGTGCGGGATGCCGGTGCCGGTGGCTATACGATTTCGGAGGTGCGTGGCGGCAGCAGCGGTGGCGAACGCGCCGGCGACTGGGAGGGCGATCGGTCGATCGAGTTTCGTGTGGTGTGCGACGAAGCCCTGGCTGAACGGATCGCCGACCGCGTGATGGCGCGCTATGCCGCCCACTACTCGCTGGTGCTGTATCTCACCGACGTCGGTGTCAGGCGGGCAGGGCGGTTTCCGTGAGCGCGGCCTGGCGCACGCGTGACGACGGCAATATCGCCCGAAAAGTGCTGCCGCGTCCGGGTTCGCTGTCGATTTCCAGCCGCCCGTTGTGGCGCGCCAGCGCATGCTTGACGATCGCCAGGCCAAGGCCGGTGCCGCCGGTCTCGCGCGAGCGCGACTTGTCGACGCGATAAAAGCGCTCGGTGATGCGCGGCAGGTGCTCGGGCGCGATGCCGGGGCCGTTGTCGGTGACCGAAAAGCAGGCCCCATCCGGATGGCGTGCAAAGTTGATGCTGATGATCCCGCCCGCAGGTGTATGGCGCACCGCGTTCGAGGCCAGGTTGGCGAAGGCGCTGCGCAATTCATCGGCTGCGCCAACAATGGTCAGGGGCTCGCTCTCGACCCGGATCTCGTGATGTCCGAGCGACAGGGCGAGTGCCTCGGCGACCACCGTATCGATCAGGCCGCGGGCCGAAAACTCGGTCTCGCGATCCGGTGCGATCTGCGTTTCAAGGCGCGACAAGGTCAGCAGGTCCTCGATCAGGCGCTGCATGCGCTGGGTCTGGTCGAGCATGATCGCCTCGATGCGCTGGCGCTGCGCCGGCGGGATCTCGGGCTGGTCGATCATCTGTTCGAGAAAGCCGCCGACCACGGTCAACGGGGTGCGCAATTCGTGCGAAACATTGGCGATGAAGTCGCGTCGAATCGTTTCCATCCGGGTGAATGGCGTGATGTCACGCGACACCACCATGCGACGGGTCTCCTGAAACGGCAGCAACTGCACCGACAGCGTGGTCTGGGTGACGGCGTCGGTCAGCGGCAGCGGCTCGCGAAAGTCGGCGCGCATCAGGTATTCGGTAAACGTCGGCTGGCGCACCAGATTGAGGATCAGGAAGCCGCGATCCCGTTCGAGGTTGAGACCGAGATGCTTTTCGGCCGACGGGTTGCACCATTCGATCAGGCCGCCACGGTCGAGAATCACGATGCCGTC
>JANPGJ010000490.1:0-3590 GCA_031423955.1 Burkholderiales bacterium | reverse complement strand
TAAAAGCGCTGGCGCATTGCGCTTTCGCGGCGCACGATCAGGATGTCGTCGCCGCGCGCGGGGTCCCAGAAGTGAACGTGACTGTCGATGATCATTTGGATAAGGGTGAATCGGAATCGATCAATTGCGCCGCCCGTAGCTCGGCCCACAGGGCGGCCGGTACCGGGTATTCGAGCATGGCCAGGCTGTCTTCCAGTTCCGCCACCGAGCGCGGTCCGAGCAGCAGGGTGGATACCGCAGGATGCGCGGCCACGAATTGCAGTGCCGCCGCCTTCAGAGGCACATCATGGCGTTGGCAGGCAGCTTCGATCTGCCGCACCCGTTCGACGATGGCAGGCGGTGCCGGGTCGTAAGCGAAAGTCGCGTTTGGAGTCGCACCACTGGCGAGAATGCCGGAATTGAACAGGCCGCCGGCGACGATGCGTATGCCGGCGGCGGCGGCGCGTTCGAACAGGGCCAGCGCCGACTGGTCGAGCAGGGTGTAACGCCCCGCCATCAGCACCGCGTCAAAGCGCGCCTGGCCGATCAGTCGCAGCGGCGCATCGGCATCGTTGGCGCCGATGCCGATGCCGCCCACCACGCCTTCGGCGTGCAGCTCGACAAGCGCGGCATGTGCGCTCATGCACTCGGACTCCTGACCCTCGATATCGTGCAGATGGACGATATCGAGGCGATCGGTACCCAGCCAATCGAGGCTTCGCGCGACCGAGGCGCGGGTACCGGCGCGGCTGTAGTCCCACACATCGGCGCCACGTCGCCGTGTGCCGCCCGGCGGGATCGCGGCCTGGCCCCAGGGGCGCGTGACCCCGGTCTTGGTGGTCAGCACGCAGGCGTCGCGCGGCATGCCCTTGAGCGCGCGACCCAGGCGCTCCTCGGAGACGCCACCGCCATACAGCGGTGCAGTGTCGAAGAGGCGGATGCCGCGTTCCCAGGCGGTTTCGATCACCGCGCGCGCGGCGGCATCGCTGATCGGCGTGCCCATCACCCCAAGCGCGGCGCAGCCTAATCCGAGGCGCGGCCACGGGATTTTCAGTGAAGGTGCGCTCATCGCTGCACCAGGCCCCAGCGCATCACGGTGGCGCGCTCCAGCGGGATGAACAGCAGACGGTCCATCAGGAGCCACAGGATGCCGATCACCAGCATGCCCATGATCACCGTCTCGGTCTTGTACCACTGCACTGCTTCAATGGTCATGTAACCCAGGCCCGAGGTGCCGGCGATCATTTCACCGGCCACCAGGGCGCGCCAGCCGTAGGCCATCGAGGTGCGAAAACCCAGAATGATCTGTGTGAGGGCGCCCGGCAGGATCAATGCGGTGAATACCTGCCAGCCGCGGCCGCCGTGGCTCTTCACCGCGCGATGCAGGGTGTTGGGAATGCTCTCGACGCCAACCACCGTGTTGTAGATCGAGGCGAAAAAAATCGTGTTGGCGATCACGAACGTCACCGAGCCGCCGCCGATGCCGAACCAGATGATCGCCAGCGGCACCCAGGCGATACCGGCAATCGATTGCAGGAAGGTGAGCAGGGGGCGCAGCAGGTCGGCGACGTGCCGGTTCATCGCAATGGCGATGCCCAAGGGAATCGCCAGGCCGTTGCCGATCACGAAACCCAGGGCCAGTCGCTTGAGGCTGGCGATGATGTGGCCGAGAAGCGAGCCGTCGCCGAGCGCCTCGGCAATCCGCTGGCCGACCAGCGACAGCGGCGGCAGCATGTAGGCCGGGTAATCGATCAGCCGCGGCAACGCGAACCAGGCAACCAGCACCACGGCCAGCGGAATCGCGCCCAACAACACCACGCGGGGATCACGCGCCTGGCTCATTCACGGCCCTCCGCTGTGGTGACCATGCCCCAGCGTTCGATGGTGAGGCGCTCGAAGGGCTTCAGGTAGAAGTTGTCGAGGCCCAGCCACAGGAGGCCCATGACGAACATGCCGACGATGGTGCGCGCGGTCTGGTGATTGGCCGCGCCTTCGAAGATCAGGTAGCCGATGCCGGTCTTGGCGGCGATGATCTCGGCGAACACCAGGCCGCGAAAGGCGAAGCCGGCGCCGACGCGAAAGCCGGTGATGATGTTGGGCGTCACCGCCGGCAGGATCACGTTGCGCAGCAGTTGCCAGCGCGTCGCGCCCAGCGAGCGCACCGCGTTGAGATACACCTGCGGCACGGTGCGTACCCCGAGGAGCGTGTTGTAGAGCACCGGGAAGAACACCACGTAGCACAGTGCGATCAGGATGGTCTTGAAGCCATAGCCCCACCAGATGACGAAAATCGGAATCCAGGCGACCTCGACGATGGCGAACAGGAAATTGATGGTGGGCCAGAGAATGCGGCTGGCCAGGGTGTTGAGCCCGATCAGCAGGCCTGCCGCGATGCCGAGGGTCACGCCGATGGAAACCCCGGCGGCATAGCGGCCGATGCTGTCGAACAGGTAAACCGGGAGAATGCCCTTGCGTAGCAGGTCGCCCAGGGCGCTGACCACATCGCGCGGCGAGGGGTAGAAGTAGGGTTCCAGCCCGACCAGCGGCACCGAGGCCTGCCAGGCCGCGAGAAACAGGGCGAGACCCAAGCTACCCTTGGCGAAGGCGGCGTTGCGCCGCGTCAGGGTGAGGCTCAAAGCCCGCGCCACGGCTTCAGGTCCGTGATCCAGTAGTTGCGCGCCAACTCGATCGCATCGTCGCGCTCGACATCCATCAGGAATACCGAGTTGCCCTTGACCTCGATCAAGCGGCCGATCGCCTGCATGCGGGTGATGTGAAAGGCCTCCGGCGGAAAATTGACCAGCACCTCGAAATGCGCGCGGGCGCCGGCTGCCGGGCGTTCGTTCTCGGCAAGCTTGGCGGCGCCGCCGGCCGACAGCCACAGGTGGTAGCCCGCGTACAGGAGCAATAGCAGCAGTGTGGCCGCGATCGGCCGCAGCAACGGACGCATCGGTCAGGTCTCGACGCCGCGCACCAGTGTGAGCACGCGGTCGCGGATCGCAAGAAAGGTGGCGTCGCTGTTCATTGTCGACCAGTCGCGCCGGCTGCGATCGATCGGCACCTCGACAATTGCCTTCACGCGCCCTGGTCCCGGCGTCAACACTGCGACGCGATCGGCGAGGAACACGGCTTCATCCACGGAATGGGTGACAAACAGCACCGTGACGCGGTTGCCGGCCCAGATGCGCACCAGCTCTTCCTGAAGGGTGAGCCGGGTCTGCGCGTCGACCGCGGCGAACGGCTCGTCCATCAGCATGACTTCGGGATGATTGGCAAGCGTGCGCGCGACCGCGGCGCGCTGCTTCATGCCGCCCGACAGCTCGTGCGGATACTTGTCGGCGGCGTCCGCCAGATTGGTCATGGCCAGGAACCGCCTGGCCGTGGCGTGACGTTCGGCACGCGCGATGCCCTTGAACTTCAGCCCAAGGGCGACGTTGTCCAGCACCTTCATCCACGGCAGCAGCGCGTATTCCTGGAACACAACGCCGCGGTCGGCGCCGGGGCCAGTGATTGGCCGGCCGTCCATTTCGAGGCTGCCCGCGCGCTGCTTGAGGAAGCCGGCGATGGCGGCGATCAGGGTCGACTTGCCGCAGCCCGAAGGGCCGACCACG
>JANPGJ010000489.1:0-9175 GCA_031423955.1 Burkholderiales bacterium | reverse complement strand
TGGCTGGCCGATGCCGGCGGACCGCTGACCATTCGCTCGGCGTATCTGCCGCTGCTGCTGCCCTGGCTTGCGCGCTTCCTGTACCACTCGCGCCCGGCCGAGGTCACCCGCATCGCCACCGCCCTGCGTGGCCTGCTGGCGCCGATTTTCGAGTGCTATGACCCGCTGCTCGAACATGCCGGCGCACAGGCACTGGTTCGTCGCACCGGGTGTCTGTATGTCTACAGTTCGAGCGAGGCGGCACGGCGCTGGCAGTGGGGCATGAATTTGCGCCGAAGCCTGGGCGTGGCGATGCGCGACATCGAAGCGGCCGAACTGGATGCCCTGGAACCCGATCTGCGCGGCCGCTTTCGCTTCGGCATCCTGGCGCCGGAAAACGGCTCGACGCTTGACCCCGAACAACTGGTGAAAGCCTTGCACGCGCGCACCCTGGTCGACGGCGCAAGCATGATCACGGGCGATGTCACCGGTTTCGAGCGCCGCAGCGGCACCGTCAAGGCGCTGACCCTGGCCGACGGCACGCGGATTGAATGCGATGGCGTGGTGGTTGCGGCCGGCGCCTGGTCCGGCGGGCTCAGCAGACAACTTGGCCTCTCGATTCCGCTGGAAACCCAGCGCGGCTATCACGTCACCGTGCAGAGCAGCAACCTCGCGCTCAGGCACACGGTGATGGCGGTTGAATACAACCTGATGGTCAATCCGATGGCGATGGGCCTGCGCCTGGCCGGTAGCGTCGAATTCGCCGGTTTGAAGCCGGCGCCAAACTATGCCCGTGCCGATGTGCTGCTGGCCAAGGGCCGCGAGCTGTTTCCGCACCTCGACATCAGCCGCACCAGCCGCTGGATGGGCCATCGCCCCTGCCTGCCAGACAGCCTGCCGGTGATCGGCCGCGCGCCGCGTATCGACAACGTCTGGCTGGCGTTCGGCCACGGCCATGTCGGCATGTGCGCCGGCGCCAGTACCGGTCGTGAAGTCGCCCATCTGGTGGCCGGCCGCGCACCGCAGGTTGATCTCGATCCGTTCCGGCCTGAGCGGTTTTAGGGTGCCGAGCGAATCGCATGCGCGGGCACGCACAGGTTCATGCGGGTTCGGGTGGCGCGGAACCTTTTTGAATGGTGTTTTCGGTTCGATCGAGAAGGAGCAAGCTGCGATGAAACTGCAAGCCACGAATCCGCGCCGCCGCGTGATCACCAGCCTCCTGGCCGGATTGACAGGTGCGGCGGCCTGGCCAGCGGGCGCGCAGTCGTATCCGACGCGGCCGATCCGCATCGTCGTCCCCTTTCCGCCCGGCGGCAGCACCGACCTGTTGGCCCGCCGCATCGCCGAGGCACTCGCCAAGACCATGGGACAACCCGTGGTGGTGGAGAATCGCCCGGGTGCCGGTGGCACCACCGGGGCGGACGCGGTCGCCAAGGCCGCGCCCGACGGCCATACATTGCTGATGGGCGTGACCGGCAGCAATGCGATCAGCGCCAGCCTGAACCCGAAACTGCCGTACAACCCGGTCAGTGATTTTTCGCCGATCACCCAGGTGGTCTCCGCGCCGCTGGTTCTGGTGGTCAATGCCGCCTCCGGCATCCGCAACCTGCGCGACTATGTCGCAGCCGCGCGTGGCACTCCGGCCACCTATGCCTCGCCCGGCAACGGCACGTCGATGCACCTGACCGGCGAGATGTTCGCGTTGGCCGCCGAGGTGAAACTCACCCACGTGCCTTACAAGGGCAGTGCAGCCGCCTTGAACGACACCTTGGGCGGCACGGTGCAGTCAATGTTCGGCGACTTCCTGGTGGTGTTGCCGCAAGTCCGCGCCGGCAAGCTGCTGCCGCTGGGCGTGTCGTCGGCGCGCCGTCACCCGCTGCTGCCCGAGGTGCCGACCATCGCCGAGGCGGGTGCCGGCATCGGCAGCCTGGCGACGCTCGAAGCGGCATCCTGGCAGGGCCTGTTCGCCCCGGCCGGCACCGCGCGCGACATCGTGGCGCGTCTCAACAGCGAAGTGGTCAAGGCCCTCGATAGTCCCGAGATCAAGGGTTTCTTCAGTCCGCAGGGTTTTGTGGTGGCTGGTTCGACACCGGAACAGTTCAAGGCTCTGGTCGAGTCCGAGGTGGCGAAGTGGGGGCGCATCGTGAAAGCCGCCAACGTGGTGGCGGACTGATTCGCGGAAGCACACGCCGCCTGCAGTCGTGCGACGGAGCGTGCCACAACTTGCATTCCAGCTTCGATCGGCTATCTTCAGGCCGCCAGCACGCCCGCCTCGACCCGCTCGGCCACCGCCGGCATCACGTCGCGCGCGAGCAGCAACATCGAGCGTTCGACCTGGGCCTGTGGCATGGCGCCGAAGTTATGCAGGGTGGCGACATGGCGCACGCCCATTTCATGCAGATGGCACATCTTGCGGGTCACCGTCTCGACCGAACCGAACAGGCAGATGCCGTTGGCCAGGATGTCTTCATAGAAATGCTTTTTCGCATACAGCCGGGTGTCGACATACAGGTCGTAGGCGGCCTTGGCTTCGACCCTGGCTTCTTCGTCGGTGTCGGCCACGTAGGTATGCAGGGTGAAGACGTGATCGTCGTCATCGGCCGGCAATCCGGCGTCGGCCAAACCCCTGCGGTATTCAACCAGCATCACGCCGATGTCCTCGAAACTCTTGCAGGAGGCATACGGCACGGTGAAAATGCGGTTGCCCTGCCGGCCCACATGGTAGGCGGCCTCGCGCGCCAGCACCGCCACATGGATCGGCGGCACCCTGCCTTCGTGCGGCAAGACGTTGAGCGCCACCTTGTCCGACTTCGAGAACCTGCCATGGTATGACAGCGTTTCACCCGCCATCAGGCGCTTGACGATGTCGAGGTTCTCGTTGAAGCGGTCACGCTTTTCGGCAGGTTG
Organism: Burkholderiales bacterium; assembly: GCA_031423955.1. GTDB lineage: Bacteria > Pseudomonadota > Gammaproteobacteria > Burkholderiales > JAEUOS01 > JAEUOS01. Next base: position 6,289 of record JANPGJ010000489.1, on the reverse strand, counting down.
CGAATCGAAGCCGGTGAACTCGTGACTCAGATAGCCGGAGCCGACACCAAACACGAAACGCCCGCCGCTCATCATGTCGAGCATCGAATAGGTTTCGGCAATCCGTCGCGGGTCATGGAAGGTGAGAATCGAAATCGCGGTGCCGAGGCGGATGCGGCGGGTGCGCTGTACCAGCGCCGACAGCAGGATCGCGGGATCGGGCACCACACCGTATTGGTGGAAATGATGTTCAGCGCAGAAAAACGTGTCATAGCCGAGCGCTTCACCCAATTCGCACTGGCGCATCACCTGCTGGTATAGCTGGGGGATGCTGCGCCCGAGGTCGGGATGGTGGTCGTTGACGGAAAACACCGAGAAGCGCATGGGTGCGGGCATCGAAACAGTCTCCGTGGTCAGGCGGGATTTTGCTTGCGCATCCGGCCGGGCGGCGCGCAGGCCCTACTGAAAAAACATTCACCGCGCAAGGCTGGAGACTGATTTTACCTATTCACATGACGCGGCCACCGCCGCGGTCATGCGCGTGCCGCCGCGCCATCAGCATGTCGCGGCGCTACGCGACCGCTTTTCTCCGGGCGCCACGCAAGGCTACTGCGGCGCGATCCTCGCTATCGCCACGTAGTTTTTCCACCTGGCACGCTCTTCGCGATCGAACGCAGCCAGTTGCGCCAGGCTCATTTTCTGCGGCGTGAACCCGAATCCTTCGAGCCGCGACTTGACCGGGTCGGTGGTGATCGCCTCGTTGATCAGGTCGTTGAGCGCCTGCAGGGTTGCAGCAGGCGTGCCCGCCGGCACCGCGATGCCCAGAAAGCCCGAGGTGGTGTAGGCCGGATACGTCTCGGATATCAGCGGCAGCGCCGGATACTTCAAGAGTCGCCGGCTGCTCTGCGCGGCCAGCGCACGCAATTGGCCCGATGCGACAAAGCTGTCGCCGGCCACACTGTCGACAAAGATCACGTCGAGCTGGCCGCCAATCAGTTCGGTCATCGCGTTGCTGATCTGCTTGTACGGCACCGGCGTGAGTTCGATGCCGGCGATACTGCCCAGCAGCGCGCCAGGCACATGCGAGGACGCGTTGAAGTAACCGTAGTTGAGTTTGCCGGGCGCCGCTTTCGCCGCCGCGACAAAATCGCCGACGGTCTTGTAGGGCGCATCCGGGCGCACCAGCATGAACGATGCCGAGCCGCCGAAGTGGCCGACCAGCGTGAAGTCCTTCTCCGGGTCGTAGGGCAACTTGCGGTACAGGCTGGGATTGGCCGAGTGGGTCGAGGTGGTAGCCAGGAGCAGCACCGAGCCGTCGGGCGCGCCCTTCTTCGCCGCTTCCACCCCGATGATGCCGTTGGCGCCGGGCCGGTTTTCGACCACCGTGGCGCGCCCGGTTTTCCTGGTGATGAACTCGGCCAGCATGCGTGCGGTGATGTCGCCCGAACCGCCGGGGCCGAAGGGCACGATGATCTGCAGGGTTTTCTCGCCGCCGGTCTGCGCGCCGGCAGTCGTCACCGGGCCGCCAATCGACAGCGCGACCAGCGATTGGACAAAAGCACGTCGTTGCATGAATGCCTCCTTCATCGATCTGCGGATCGCGCCCGGGGTTCGCCGCCTTGCCCCGCCCTGCACTGCCGCCCTGCCCGCTTGCCGATTCAGCTGGGTGCCGTTGCGCCAGGCGATCGAATCGCGTCGGTATGTTCACCGATTCCCGGCGCCCGCCCCTTGACCGGCGGGCGCACGCCGTCAAATGAAATCGGCAAGCCGACGATGTCGAGGTCGACTTCCGGCACGGTCTGGAAAATCCCGATGGCCGCGGTTTGCGGTTGCGCCCGCACCTGCTCGAAATCATGGATCGGCGCGCACGGCACACCGATCGCCTCGAGCCGCTCGATCCAGTGCTGCATCGGCTTCTCCGCGAGCACCGCGGCGATCACCGGCACGATCAGGGCCTTGTGCTGCACGCGCAGCGCATTGCTGGCAAAGCGCGGATCGTCGGCCCATTCCGGATGGCCCAGTTCACGCCCGAGTTTGGCGAACAGCCGGTCATTGGCGGCGGCGATCACCACTTCACCATCGCTGGCGGCAAAGGCCTGGAACACCACCACCCGCGGATTGCCGCTGCGATGCCGCTCGGGCTGTTTGCCGGTGGCGGAGAAACCGGCCATCATCACCTGAAGCCAGCCCATCGCGGTCTCGAACAGCGAGGTATCAACCACGCAGCCTTGGCCCGTGCTGTGGCGCTGGAACAGCGCGGCGATGCAACCCAGCGCCGACCAGATGCCGGTGCCGAGGTCGAGCACCTGCATGCCGACCCGCGACGGCGGGCCGTCTTCGGCGCCGTTCGCACTGAACATGCCGGCGAAAGCCTGGATCATCGGCTCATAGCCCGGGTTCATGCGCATCGGCCCCTTGTGACCGAAGGCCCACAGCGAGCAATAGACCAGGCGCGGATTGGCGGCGCGCAGCGCGGCGGCACCCAGGCCCAGCTCCTCGAGAACACCGGGGCGCAGGTTCTGGATCAGCACATCCGCCGACGCGATATAGGACTTGAGCCAGGCCACCGACTCGCCATCCTTGAGATCGATGGCGATGCTGCGCTTGCCATGGTTCATCGCCTGGAAGGTGGTCGCGGTGCCGCGCCAGAACGGCGGCCCCCAGCCGCGCGCGTCGTCGCCACCGTCCGGGCGCTCGACCTTGACCACATCGGCCCCGAGCCAGGACAGGATTTCGCTGGCGTAGGGGCCGGCGATGTTTTGCCCGATCTCGACGACCTTGATGCCGGTGAGCGGCATCGGGCCGGGGGGTGGCGATTGCATGGCTTGTCTCTTCCCTTTGTTGATGCGCGTTATCGAGTAGCTGTTGCGTCGATCCGGTGGATTGGACCAGCCGCCACTTCGCCAGCGGGCGTCGGCAGCCGCGTGGCACCCCTTTTTCCCAAGCACTTGATTGTACGGCGCAGTCCGACGGTCAACGTCGCCAAAGCATAGGCGTCAATGACGGAATCTCGTGAGAGCATTCGCTGCCGACAGCCGTTTCCTGCAGAATTTGCTGTTTTAAAAAACGATTTTGAAATAGCAAATTCAACGAACGTCCACACCCCGCAATCGCCTGGCCTATGGAGTTCCAATGAAGAAAGCACCAACCCCGCCACGCGCCCTCAACCATGTCGGCATCACGGTCCCGGATATCTGGGGCGCGATCGACTGGTATGGCGATGTATTCGGCTTTTCGCTGGTGATGGGCCCGCGCGTGCTGCAGGCAGGCGCTGCCGCCACCCATGAAACACCGTCGATCTTCGGCCCGCGCTTTCGCAAGGCCTACCAGGCCCACCTGGTCACGGCCAACGGCATCGGACTCGAGCTATTCCAGTTCGTCGACCCGGCGGTCGAGGAGCCCGCTGAAAAGCTTGAATACTGGCGCCGCGGCTACTGGCATCTGGCGTTCACCGCGCCCGATATCGATGACTTCTGCGAGCGCATCGTCAAGGCCGGCGGCAAGCGCCGCATTCCGACCTTCACCTTCATTCCGGGCCGGCCCTACCAGCTGATCTATTGCGAAGACCCGTGGGGCAACATCATCGAATTGTTTTCGCATCACTACGTGGAGGCGTTCGGCAACTGGCCGCAACCGGGAATGCAGGGTGAGCCGATGATGCTCGCGCGCGACGGGCGCGAGGTGCCGCTCTTGCCGTAAGAGTCTGCATATCAGAACTTGGTGCCCCGAGGATCCGCACGTATGTGCCCCCATGAAAAGCACCTGGGGCAACGTAGTGACATGGTCGAAGTGACGCCACTCCCCCGAAATTCAGCCGCGCCGCCACGCCTGTCTTGATCGTGCTTGCGCGCATCGACCGGAATCCCGGTATCGACCGCGATCCTCGCGACTATCGCTCATTCGCCAGATCACCCAACGCAGATGAAGACAGCGCACGGGCCGCATCGGTCAGCCCCCTGCCGCCAACGCTCGCATCACGTAACTTGAACACATGCCCTGGCGCGTTCTCGCGCAGTGTGCGTGCGAGGCTTTGCTCGATGACTTCGCGCAGCGTGATGCCGCGCGCAGCAGCGAACCGTTTGGCAGCGTTGAACAACGCATCAGGCAGGTCTATGGTTGTTTTCATATGGGCATCAATGCTATTGTGAAATCACAACCCATCATGAAAGTCCCCGCGGATTTGCAACAACCTTCACCCGCAGTTGAACTCAAAGCAAGGCGGGAACGCCTTGAAGGCCGTCCCCCACGAAGCGCGTTCGCAGATTGCCGCAGCGACACCCAGGTAACCACTCATCGAACGCTTGGCGCAAGGCTCGCAAACATCAAAACCACCGCCCTCGCCATTCAATGATTTTTCCACTCACCTCTTCCGGCTTCTCCTGCTGCGTCCAATGCCCGCTATCCTTGACCAGGTACTTCTCCAAGTCCGGCACGATCTTCTCCATCCCATCTGCCGCCGACGGCGGCAGCACCGCGTCGTTCTCGGCCATGATCATCAGGGCCGGAACGCGCACGGTGTGATCGAGATCGGCTGAGCGCTCCCAGTTGCGCGTCATGTTGCGGTACCAGTTGATGCCGCCGGTGAAGCCGGATTGCTTGAAGGTGTCGATGAACACCTGCTTTTCATCTGCCGAGAGAATCGGCGTGCGCGGGTCGTTCTTCGCGTCGTAGGCGGCGATGATTTGCGGAAAAGCCAGGTTGAGAGCGGCGGCGGCGCCGATGCCGGCGTTGGGTCCGACGACAGCGGTATCGACCCTGGGCTGCGGCATGGGCTTGCGCATGAAGCAGTCGAACGTTTGCTCGACGCGGCGCTCGAAGATGGCGTCGGGTTCGCGGGCCGGGTCCTGGAACTGCACGATGTACATGCGCTCGCCGAAGCGCTTGCGGAAAATCTGGATCGGGTCGACCGGTGCGCGCGGAGTGTGCGGGGTGTTGACGCCGATCACGCCGGCGACGCGGCTTAAGTGGCGCAGCGGCATTTGCCAGACGACGAAGCCGCCCCAGTCGTGGCCGACGAAGATCGCCTTCTCCATTTTCAGGTGATCGAGCAGGCCGACCAGGTCGCCGGTGAGATGTTCGAGGTCATACTTTTCCACTTCGTCTGGCCCGCGAGTGGCGCCGTAACCGCGCTGGTCCGGCGCGATCACGCGGATGCCGGCGGCGGCCAGCGCCTTGATCTGGTGGCGCCATGAAAACGCAATTTCCGGCCAGCCATGACATAGCACCACCGGTGGCGTGCCGGTTACCGGGCCGGCTTCGTAATAGCCCATGCGAATGCCGTTGGTCATGGCGAACTTGAGAGGCGGCATCTCGGTGCTCATTGCTTGCTCCTGGTGCTTGTCGGGTTCTTGCCGGTGGCGGCGCTGCGCCGTTGATTTCGCCGTGCGGGACAGGTGGCGCTGCGCGGAATCGGCGGCGTTGCGTCGATCGGCTACGGGTTGCCGGCGCGATTGGCGCGCGCCAGCGCTGCGTGCAGCAGCACGTTGATGCCCGGCAGGGTTTGTTCGATGCCGGTGTGCTCATGGGTGTTGTGGGTGATGCCGTCGCGGCAGGGGGTGAAGATCATCGCCGTCGGTGTCACCTTGGCCATGTGATACGCATCATGCCCGGCCTGGCTTGCGATATCCAGGCTTGCGATGCCGAGCTTTCTCGCGGTGTCGCGCACCAGGGCGACCATGCCGGCATCGAAAATGTCGGCACCCCAGTGCCATTCGTCGAATACCTTCATTTCGCAATTCGAGCGTCTGGCGCAATCGGCCATCGCGGCCATGAACTCGGCGCGCATCGCGTCGGCGATGGCCGGGTTGTCGTGCCGCACGTCGCCGGTGAACTGGGCGTAGTCCGACAGGATGCCCGGCTTGTTGGGCCAGGCGTGGATGCGCGAGGCGCTGCCCTTGCCGCCGCTTGGGTGGTATTTCCAGCCGATGTCGTTGACCGCCACCGCCAGCATGGCGGCGCCGACCAGCGCATTCTTGCGCTTGTCCATCGGCCATGGCCCGGTATGTGCGGTCTCGCCCGCCACATCGATGATGAAACCGTGCGCGGTATAGCCGTGGGTGACGATGCCCACCGGAATGTTGCGGGCGTCGAGTTCGGGCCCCTGCTCGATATGCAGTTCGAGATAGCTGTCGAGCGCGCGCCCGCCGACCGGCGCCTCGCCAAGGTAGCCGATGCGCTTGAGTTCATCGCCGATGGTGGCGCCGTCGTCGGCCTGGCGCGCGTACACCCAGTCAACAGTGTGGACCCCGGCGAAGGCGGCGGAGCCGACCATCGGCGGCGAGAAGCGCGCCCCTTCCTCGTTCATCCAGGC
>JANPGJ010000488.1:0-3713 GCA_031423955.1 Burkholderiales bacterium | reverse complement strand
GGCGACCAGCGTCGATAGCGTTGCGGGCTTTTTGATGAAGCTGCTGGCGTTGGCGAAGATTTCCTGTACCAGCTTCGAGCCTTTGCCGCCCAGATGAATGAGCAGGATCTTGTAGAACTCCAGCCGGTCGGGCGCAGCGCGGGCTTCGAGGTCGGCCCAGCGATGCTTGGCGGGCAGTTGATCCTCAGTGCCGGTTTCCTTGGCCATCTTGAGGAACAGCAGGTAGGTCAGTTCGGTGACGTACTGGTGGTACGTGACGCCGTCGTCCTTGAGGATGTTGCACAGGTTCCAGAGTTTGGCGACGATGTCGGAGGTGGTCTTGCTCATGCGGGTTATCTATTCCTGTCTTGCTCAGGCGGCGGGCTGCCAGAGCTTGTCGTTGAAGGCTTCCAGCACTTGCTGGAGGTTGCCGTTGAAGATTTTATCCAGCCGATTGAAACCGCCACCCTCGCGCTTGAAGATGAGGTCCGGGTCATCGAGGGCTTCGCGGTCGACCAGCAGGTTGGTCCGGGTTTGCGCGGCGATGCGCTTGAGCCAGTCGCGCTGCGGTGCGGTCCACGGTTTGCCGGACAGTAGTGCCTGCAAGGCGCGATCGACGCGCTCGCTGTAGGGAAGCAGGGCATCGCCGATGGCGGCCCGGCGGATATAGCCGACGATGCGGGCGGCGATGTCCTGATTGGTCATCTCGCGCCAGGCGCTGGCCAGGCTGGTTTCGCTATAGCCGGCCTTGTCGAGTTCAAGCGCCAGTTCGCGCAATTGCTTGCGGGTGAGATCACGTGGCCGCGTCAGCACGGTCATCAGCGCCGGGATGTCGTTGCTGTGGCTATTGATGAAGGCGGTGAACGCCTTGAGATAGTCCTCCGGCTTTTGGGCCTTGCCGTAGCCGTGCTCCGCGCTTTGCAATTTGTCTTCATGCTCGGAGATCAACATCGGCGGCGCGTGGCCTCCATCCTTGCGATCGAGGATTTCGCCGAGATCGGGGTTCTGGGTGAACCAGGCGGCCACGTCGTTGATCGGCATGGCCTTCAGCTTCTGGATGAAGGTGTCCGGGTCCATGCCGGTTTTGGTCTCGAAATCGCGGGCTGATTTTTCGGAAAGATGGCGCTTCTTGCTTTGCAGCTTGGCTAGAAACTGGTCGCGCACGAACTTGCGGGAATCGTCGTCGGTGACGCTGGCCAGTTCCTGCGCCACTTGAGTGAAGCTGATTTTCGGATCGATCACGACCGGCCGCATCGCGGTCATGTTGCCCAGTGATTCGAAAATCTGCACAGCGTCGAAGACGCGAAAAGCCTCCTTCACTTCCGTTCCATCGAAGTCGCACAGACGGGTGGCACGGCCGAGCATCTGATCGAACAGGATGCGGCTGTTCACCCGGCGCAGAAAAACCAGGTTGCAGATTTCCGGCACGTCCACGCCGGTGGTGAGCAGATCGACCGTGACCGCCACGTTCGGATTTCGCTCGTTCTTGTAACGCCGGATCAGTTGCAAGGGTTTGTCGGCCGCGCCGGTGATCTTGATGACGGCATCATCGTCAACGCTGCCGTACTGCACGGCAAAGGCTGCCTTCAGCAGATGCACCACCATGTCAGCATGGGCGTCGGTCGCGCAGAAGACCAGCGTCTTGCGGCGCGAGGCAGGGTCGAGTTCTTGCGCCAGGTATTCGCAAATGACGCGGTTGAACGGTTCGGTGATGACCTTGCGATTGAATTCGTCGATCTCGACCTTGATTTCATCCGGCGCTGTGAAGAGGTCGATCTGATTTTTCCGGACGTCATAAATCTTGACCGGTTCTCCGACCTTCCAGATGATGCCCTTGGTGGAAAGCTCGGTATTGATCTGCACTGGCGGTTCGTAATCGACCAGAAATCCGTCGATGACGGCTTCGCGATAGCTGTAGGTGTAGATCGGCGCGCCGAAAATCTGCGTGGTGTGCAGGGCTGGAGTGGCGGTGAGCCCGATCTTGCAGGCGTCGAAGTAGTCAAGCACGCGGCGGTATTTAGAGATGTAGTCCTCATGGCCGCGAAAGGTCATTTCCGTATCGGAGAGTTGACGGTCGAGCAGATAGCCACGGTGGCATTCGTCCACCACGATGCAGTCGTATTGATCGACCGCGGGCAGCGCCGAATCTTCGGCGGCGAACAACAGCCGTTGCACCATGCCCTGAATGGTGGCGATGTGCACGGCGGTGTCCGTGTCCGGCACCTGCTGCTCCAGTTCCTTGATGCCGAATGTGTCGGCGAAGGTCTGGAGGTTTTCCATGCGGGTGTCTTTGAAGGCGTTCGCCGCTTGCTCGCCCAGCGCCGAGCGGTCCACCAGAAACAGGATGCTGCGAAATCGTTGCGCCTTGAGCAAGCGGTAGATCAGGGCGATGCTGGTTTTGGTCTTGCCGGTACCGGTTGCCATCGCGAGCAGCATTTCGCGCTGTCCGGCCTCGATGCCACGCTCGGCGGCGCGGATCGCATCCTGCTGGTAGTAGCGCAAGACGAAGCCGTAGTTGAACGGCGTGTTCGCCAGTTGGTCGTGAGCCTTGGCCTCATCGCGCTTGATCAATGCGATCAAACCATCCGGCGTGTACCAGCCATCGAGCGGGTGGCCGAGGTTATCCGCCCGACGCAGGTCGCAAAACCAAATGCCGCTCTTGGTGTGAATCTGTCGCAGAAAGGGGCGGCCATTCGACGAAAAGGCGAAAGGGACGCGGTAGGCGCCATCGCTACCCCAGTTTTCCGCCGGCAGCACGGTCTCACTGCTCGGCGTGAAGGTGCGGCTGTAGCGTTTGGCCTGCTGCAGGGCGCCGGAAACATCGATGTTCTTCCGCTTGCTTTCGACTGTTGCGACCGGGGTCAGGCCGATGAACAGCACGTAGTCCGCCGGTCCACTTTCGGTCGGCCATTCGGCGATGGCGCGATTTCGATTCTTCTCCGGGCGCGCGCCCTTGCCGAATCGAATGGTTTCGGTATCGGCTTCCCAACCGGCCTGGCGCAACTGCTGGTCAATCAGCTTGCGGGTGTAGGCTTCGTCCAGTATCACCGCACTTGCGGCTGAATTGGCGGCGTTGACGACTCTCGCGAGCGTGCCCTTTGGCTGCGCGGCGGCGATGCTCTGCTGCTCGGCCAGGGTTTTCGCCAACGCGACCTTGGCCCGTTCTTCGTCGGCGGCAATGCTTTCCCAAAAGGCCTGTTCATCCTTGGCCGCGCGCAAGCTGGCCTCGGTGGCGCTCAATTTTTCTTCCACCTCGGCCTGGGTCGCTTGGTACTCCGAGAGCGCGGTGTTCAGGCGCTCCAGCTCGGCGCGCAGATCGGCGGTTTCGTCCTTCGGCGCATCTGGCGGAATGAATGGGCCGGATTTGTATCCCGCGACCTTGAAGGTACGGTGGAACCACAGCCCCAATTGCCAGGTGAGCTTGAGCGTGGTCAGCGCGGCGCGATGGTCCCCGGATAGCGAGTGGCTGGCCGCGTTGCCGGCGCGGCGGACTTCGCCGAACATCTGGAACACCTCGCGCGGCAGGACGCCACCGTCCTGCAACCGGCGCAGGAGGTCGAACTGGGATTCTTCCGGCGCGACATAAAGGCCGGTGCGCGCGGCCAGCATCTGGGCCAGCGATTCGGCCAGTTGGCGGAGCTTGAGCAGGCAGGTGTTGGGATCGTCGGTGAAATATTTTTCGGCGAGCATGCCGAGACGAAGCAACTGCTCGGCGAGTTCGCCTATCACGTCCG
>JANPGJ010000487.1:0-7070 GCA_031423955.1 Burkholderiales bacterium | reverse complement strand
TGCTCGAGGAACTGGCCAACAGCGACGACGCGGCGCAAAAGGAGAAGTACACCAAGTTCTGGAAGGAATTCGGCCGTGTCCTCAAGGAGGGAGTCGGCGAGGACGCCGGCAACAAGGAGCGCATCGGCAAGCTGCTGCGTTTCGCCTCGACCCAGGCCAACACCGACGAAGAGGCGGTCTCGCTGGCCGAATACGTCGCGCGCATGAAAGACGGCCAGGACAAGATCTACTACGTCACTGCCGAGACCTTTCTGGCCGCCAAGAACAGCCCGCACCTGGAGGTGTTCCGCAAGAAGGGCATCGAGGTGCTGTTGTTGTCCGACCGGGTCGACGAATGGCTGGCTTCGCACCTGACCGAATTCGACGGCAATGCGCTGGTGTCGGTGGCCAAGGGTGGGCTTGACCTGGGCAAACTCGAAGACGAGGCCGAGAAAAAGGCGCATGAAGCTGCAGAAGGCGAATCGAAGGAATTGATCGAAAAGATCAAGACCTCGCTGGGCGACAAGGTCAAGGAGGTGCGCGTCACCCATCGCCTGACCGAATCGCCGGCCTGCCTGGTGGCCGACGAGAACGACATGAGCGGCAACCTGGCGCGCATGCTGAAGGCCGCCGGCCAGAAGGCACCGGCGTCACAGCCGATTCTGGAAATCAATCCGAATCATCCGCTGGTGGCCCGCCTGAAGTTCGAGGATGCACGCTTCGACGACTGGTCGCATCTGCTGTTCGACCAGGCCCTGCTGGCAGAAGGCGGGCAACTCGAAGATCCCGCCGGGTTCGTGCGCCGCATGAACGAAATGCTGTTGACGATGACCGGCGGCGGCAAGTAGCGCATACATTGCGCATTCGGGCATGTCAATCGTCCGGTCGGACTATTGGCCGGGTCCGTGTGACTGGCCAGGATCGCCTCTGGTTCATCGAAACCGACGCCCAAGCCGCGATCTTCGGTGGCAATACACACTGCGGCGCTATAGCCGCATGGGCCCGGAAGCTCACCCTTCCGGGCTTTTTTTCATGTAGCTGGTCACCCGCAAGCCGGGCTCGCATCCTAGAATCGGTGTCCCGCATAGCCCATGACGAGATACGCGATGCCCGCTTCCCCGTATGCTTCCGCCACGCAACTCGCAAGCCTGATCCGCCGCCGCAAGCTTGGCGCCCTGGAGGCGCTTGACAGCTACCTTGCGCGCCTGAAAACCCACAACCCGCGCATCAATGCGGTGATCACCACGCGGATCGAGGAAGCCCGCAAGGAAGCCAAAGCCGTTGATCGAGCGCTGGCAAAAGGCGCGAAGCCCGGGCCATTGGCGGGGGTGCCGATGACAGTCAAGGAGTCGTTCAACGTCGCCGGCCTTGCCACCACCTGGGGCCTGACCGAATACAAGGCCAAGCCGGTCGCAGAAGATGCGCTGTCGGTCAGACGGCTGAAGGCGGCGGGCGCGGTGATATTCGGCAAGACCAATGTGCCGGTGCTGTTGGCCGACTGGCAAACCTTCAACCCGGTGTATGGCACCACCAGCAATCCCTATGACGTGACCCGAGTGCCCGGCGGGTCCTCGGGCGGCGCGGCGGCGGCGCTTGCCGCCGGCCTTACCGGGCTCGACATGGGTTCCGATATCGGCGCCTCGATCCGTGACCCGGCGCACTACTGCGGCGTCTATGGCCACAAGCCGAGCTTCGGCATCTGCTCGGCCCGGGGCCACGCCCTGCCGGGGTCGGTGGCGATGCAGGACATCAGCGTCATCGGGCCGCTGGCGCGCAGCGCCGACGATCTCCGGCTTGCGATGAGCGTGATCGCCGGGCCCGACGAAATCGATGGCCAGGGCTGGAAACTGGCGCTGCCGAAGCCGCGCAAGACCGCGCTCAAGGATTTCAGGATCGGCGTGTTGCTGAGCCACCCGACCGCCGAAGTCGACGCCGCGATCCAGAATGCGATCGAGGCTTTGGCCAAATGGCTGGCCAGGCAAAAGGCCAGGGTCGACTACAAGGCGCGGCCCGGGTTCGACCCGGCGGAGTCACATCAGGCGTTCATCGCCATGGTGCGCGCCGCCACTTCCGGCCGCCAGAGTGCCGAGCAGTTCGCGCGCTGGTCCAAGCTCGCTGCCCGGCGCGGTCCGCAAGACATGAGTTACGAAGCGCAGGCCGCGCGTGGCAACACGCTGTTGCACAAGGACTGGCTCCAACTGAATGAACGTCGCCACCAGATGCGCCTGGCGTGGGCCGAGTACTTCAAGACCTACGATGTTCTGCTGTGCCCCGCCGCCGCCACGCCGGCGTTTCCGCACAACCAGAAAGGCGAGCGCTGGGAACGGATGATCGATGTCAACGGCAAGCCGCAGCCAACCACCACGCAAATGTTCTGGGCCGGCTATTCGGGCATGTGCTACCTGCCGTCCACGGTGGCGCCGATCGGGTTTTCGAAAGAGGGCTTGCCGGTGGGGGTGCAGATCGTCGGGCCGCAGTATGGCGATGCGACTACCATCGAGTTGGCACGCTTGATCGAGCGCGGGTACGGCGGGTTTGTCGCGCCCGCTGGATTCGACTGATGCGGCTCGCGGCGGCCGCAGGCTTGGCCCGCGTTTCGCCTGGCCGCCAGCGCAGCGCTGCTGCGTCGTGATCGCCTGCGCGCGGACGCGACGGCCCGGCCAGCTGACCGTTTGTTCATTGCAAAGCGCGGAGGAGACGATATGTGCCGCAGCATCAAGACCCTGTACAACTTCGCCCCGCCGGCCACCGATGAGGAGATATGCGCCGCGTCATTGCAATTCGTGCGCAAGCTGAGCGGATTCAACAGCCCCTCGAAAATCAACCAGCAGGCGTTCGACCGTGCGGTTCAAGAGGTGGCAGCGGCGGCGCGTGGCCTGATGGCGTCCCTGGTCACCAACGCCGCGCCGCGCGATCGTGAGGTGGAGGCGACGCGTGCGCAGGCACGCACGGCGATGCGCTTCCGGCAGGTGTGATGAAGGTAGGTGCGGGAAAGTCTGCGCGGTGCGCAGGATGTTCCGTTGGCTGCCACCCGTAACGAAGTTCAAGGTGAGGCAATGACATGCAAACAAGCAAGACTCCGCTGCGCATCGGCATAGCCGGGCTGGGCGCGGTGGGTAAAAGCGTTGCCGAGAAGCTCGATGCCGGGATTCCCGGTTTGCAGTTGACCGCCATCGCGGTGCGCGACATTGAAGGGGCGCGCCGGCGTATCGACCTCAAGGCGCCGTGCGTATTCACCGACATCGCCGGCCTTGAGCCGCACTGCGACGTGGTGGTCGAGTGCGCACCTTCGGCCTTGCTCGCGGCGATCTGCAGGCCGATGCTGGCCGCCGGCAAGAAGGTGGTGGTGTTAAGCGTCGGCGCCCTGTTGCGCAATGAAGACCTGATCGACCTGGCGCGCGAATCCGGCGGGCAGATCGTGGTGCCGACCGGCGCCCTAATCGGCCTCGATGCGGTGACCGCCGCTGCCGAAGGCACGATTCGCTCGGTGCGCATGATCACCAGGAAGCCCGTGAAGGGCCTGGTCGGGGCGCCCTATCTGGTCGAGAACAAGATCGCGATTGAAGACATCAAGGAGCCCTTGCGCATCTTTTCAGGGTCGCCACGCGATGCGGCGGTGGGCTTTCCGGCCAACCTGAATGTGGCAGTGGCTCTGTCATTGGCCGGCATCGGCCCCGACAAGACCACACTGGAAATCTGGGCCGACCCCGGTTTGGCACGCAATGCGCACCGCATCGAGGTGGATGCCGATTCCGCCTCCTTCTCCATGGAGATCGCCAATATCCCGTCGGAGAATCCGAAGACCGGGCGGATTACCGCCTTGAGCGTGATTGCTGCGTTGCGGAAAATGACGGCGCCGTTGCGCGTCGGTACCTAGTCCTAGTAGGAGCAAAAACCCCGGCCTTGGTCGGGGTTTTTGTGTTGGCTTAGAACTGCAATTCAGGCGGCGGGTTTGCGCCTGCGTGCCATGGTGCCGACCAGTGCCAGGCCGGCTAGCAGCATGCCGTAGGTTTCGGGTTCCGGTACCGGAGCAGCAACGAGGAAACCGCGAATCTCGCCACCCGACACCGAAGTGGTATGGATGTTGAGGTAGGCCTTGCCTGAGTCCAGGCCTGCCAGCAGTGCGGAGAATGCAGTGGCAGTGGTTCCGCCGTTGGCCGTGATGAATGCGTTGTTCCAGCTTCCCGAAGTTGCAGTCATGTCGAACAGGTGGCTGTAGGTGCCGGAGGTCACGCCCGACGGAAATCCGGTGAAGGTAGGTGTGACTGTTGCCACGCCGGCGGTTGAGACGCCAGGGATTGTGGTGCAGCAGTGGATATGGGATGCGGTCACAGTGCCCGTGAGGCCGCTGAATGACGCGCTGACATCCATGGTGAAGTTGTGGTCATCTATGATCACCGTGGCTGTGCCTGTTCCGAGTGACGAATTTGAGGGCGCTTCGTTCGCGCCATTCAGGATCGCCGTGTACGTCACCGTATGCGCATGGGCAGTGCCGCCAAGCAGCGCCAGTGTTGCGATGGCAAAAAACCTTTTGATGTTCATGGTTACATTCCTCCGGGGATGGGTGGTTGGTCAGGCTGGTTGGGTGATTGAAACATCGGACGTTGACAGGAACAAGACACGCGCCACGGATATCACTTGGCACATCACTGCGAAAACACCTGCTTCGTCGCTTTATTCCGTGCCGGCGCGCAGGAAATCGGTTTGGGCTGCCTTCAGTGAAAATCCCGCGACCGCGTCAGCAGCTTGCCCAACAGCGCCGTATCGTCGACCACCCGTTTGGCGATCAGGTGCGCTACCTTGCCGTCGGTCTCCCACACGCCATACACCGTGAGCAGGCGCGCGGTGAGGATTTCGCGGCGTTGCGCTTCGACGATTTGCGGCCAGCACACCACGTTGATGTTGCCGGTTTCATCTTCTAGGGTCATGAAGATCACGCCCTTGGCGGTGTCGGGGCGCTGGCGGTTGACGACGATGCCGGCGGCGCGGGCCAGGCGCCGGTGCGGGTAGGTGGCGAGTTCGGCGGAGTTGGCCAGGCGCCGTTGCTTGAGGAGCGGGCGCAGCAGCGCCAGCGGATGGCGGCGCAGGGTCAGGCCGGTGCTGGCATAGTCGGCGACCACCTCTTCGCCTTCGGCCGGCGCCGGCAGGTCGGCCGCGGTTTCCGGCGTGCTGGCGTCGGGCAGGATCGGCAGCGGCGCTTCGATGCCGGCAACCTGCCACAGCGCTTGCCGACGGTGGCCGGCCAGGCTTGCCAGGGCGTCGGCGGCGGAAAGAGCTTCAAGGTCGCCGCGGTCGAGTGTGGTGCGGCGCGCCAGGTCGTCGGCGCTGTCGAAGGGGCGCTCGGCGCGGGCGGCGATGAGGCGCTGCATGCCGGCGGCGGACAGACCTTTGACCGTTTTCAGACCGAGGCGAAGCGCCGGTTGATCGCGGTAGTCGGGGCCGGTGCTGTTGCCGGGTTTGGCTGCCAGCGCGGCCGCCAGGCGCGCCTGCCAGCGCGCGCGACTCGCGGTGTCGTCTTCCAGGGTGCAGTCGATGTCGCTGGCCTGCACATCCACCGGTCGCACCGCGAGTTTCAGGCGGCGGGCCTCCTGCGCCAGTTGCGAGGGTGAGTAGAAGCCCATGGGCTGGCTATTGATGAGGGCGCAAAAAAACGCCGCCGGCTCGAAGCACTTGAGCCACGCCGATACATAAACCAGCAGGGCGAAACTGGCGGCATGGCTTTCGGGAAAGCCGTATTCGCCGAAGCCCAGCATCTGGCGGTAGATCTGTTCGGCCCATTCGGGCGCGTAGCCGCGGTCGGCCATGCCTTTCTTCAGGCGCTCTTCGAACGGCGTGAGCCCACCCTTGCGTTTCCAGGCGGCCATCGCACGCCGCAACTGGTCGGCCTCGCCGGGGGTGAAGCCGGCCGCCACCACGGCCAGTTTCATCACCTGTTCCTGGAAAATCGACACTCCGAGCGTGCGTTGCAACACCTGCTCGACCGCCGGCGACGGGTAGCTCACCGGTTCCAGCCCCTGGCGCCGTCGCAGGTAGGGGTGCACCATGCCGCCCTGGATCGGACCCGGGCGCACGATCGCCACCTCGATCACCAGGTCGTAGAAGCAGCGCGGCGCCAGGCGCGGCAGCATGCTCATCTGGGCCCGCGATTCCACCTGGAACACGCCCATCGACTCGCCGCGGCACAGCATGTCGTAGACGTGACGGTTCTCCTTGGGCACCGCCATCATCGGAAAGTCGGCGCCGCGGCGCGCGCCCAGCATGTTCAGGGTGCGGCGGATGGCCGAAAGCATGCCCAGGGCCAGCACGTCGACCTTGAGCAGGCCGACGGCTTCGAGATCGTCCTTGTCCCACTGGATCACGGTGCGCTCCGCCATGGCGGCGTTTTCCACCGGCACGAATTTCGACAGGTCGTCACGCACGATGACAAAGCCGCCACTGTGCTGCGACAGGTGGCGCGGAAAACCGATCAATTGCGCAGTGAGCGCCAACAAATGCCGCACCTGCGGAGCCTCAGGGTCAAGGCCGGTCTCACGCAGCCGCTCGGGCAGCACTTCCTGATGGTCCCACCAGGCCAGGCCGCGGCTCAGGCCTTCAAGCTGGTCGGGCGCGAACCCGAGGGCGCGGCCGACATCCTTGAGCGCGCTCCTGGGCCGATAGGTGGCGACCGCCGCGGCCAGGGCGGCGCGATGGCGGCCGTATTTGCGGTAGATGTACTGGATCACTTCCTCGCGCCGTTCATGCTCGAAGTCGACGTCGATGTCCGGCGCCTCGTTGCGTTCCTTCGAGATGAAACGTTCGAACAGCAGGGTGCCGCGCGACGGGTCGACCTCGGTGATGCCGAGGCAGTAGCAGACCGCCGAGTTGGCCGCCGAACCGCGCCCCTGGCACAGGATGCCTTGTGCGCGGGCGAAGGCGACGATGTCGTGCACGGTGAGGAAGTAGGCTTCATAGCCCAGTTCGCCGATCAGCGCGAGTTCATGCTCGATCTGCCGTTCGACCGCGGCCGGGGTGCCGGCGGGAAAGCGCCAGGCCATGCCGGCCCGGGTCAGCGCGCGCAGGTGCGCGGCCGGCGTGCTGCCGGCGGGGACCGC
>JANPGJ010000486.1:0-19400 GCA_031423955.1 Burkholderiales bacterium | reverse complement strand
CGTCCGGTCCTGGCCGTTACCCGCCGGTAAGCCAGAGCAAAACCCAGAATCGTGAAAGGCCGCTTAATTGCTTTCAGCGGCCATACGCCGTCTCGGTCGCGAAAGTTCAACCTCCGACGTGTCGCACCCAATCGCGGCGCTCGAAATGCGTAGGCGCCTAGCCGCGCGCGTCATCCCCGAAGCCGACGAACACGGTGGCCTCATCGACGGACTTGCGCTCGGACACCACCGCGTTGGCAGGGAAGCTCTCGTCAGGCCAGCCCAGCGCGATGCTTTTCATGATCACCTGGTCGTCGGCGATGCCGGCGTGCTCGCGCACCACCGGTGACTGCATGATGCCCTGGCTGTTGATCACCGCGCCCAGCCCGCGCGACCAGGCGGCATTGACGAGCGCCGTTGCCACCGCGCCGCAATCGAAGGGTGTGTCGTCGCTGCCGTCCAACACCTTGTCATAGGTCACGATCACACAGACGGGCGCGTCGAATTGGCGGAAGCCGCGCAGCACCCAGTCCTGTCGTCCCTCCTTGTCATCGCGCGCGATTCCCATGGCGGAGAACAATTGCTTGGCCACGCCCACCTGCCGGTCGCGATGCTTGCCCGCAAACCCCTGGCCGGTGCGGAACTCGCGCGATTGCGGCACGCCCGCCTGCATGCGCTCGGTGTTGCCGGCGCGGATGCGATTGAGCGGTTCGCCGGTGATGACGTAGAAATTCCAGGGCTGGGTATTCATCGAAGAGGGCGAGCGCATCGCCAGGCCGATGATCTCTTCGATCAATGCCCTGGGAACCGGGTCGGGTTTGTAGCCGCGGATGCTGCGCCGGCCGCGGATGACGTCATCAAACTGCATTGGTGGCTCCTGAGTAAAGCTGGCTTGGTTACAAGGGGCGGGAGAGCTGATCTATCACCCCGCCGCCCGAGTCCGAACGATTTTCCCATGCTCCGCTCCGCGGTCCCGGCTTGAATGATGTTCTCCTGCGGCAACCTGCTGGCAGAACCGTGTGGCCAGCGATGGCCGGCGACGGCAACATCCTGGCTGGCGCCGGCTGCACGATTGAAATGTCGCTGTCCGGCCGGCCCCGATCCGGACCCGACGCTCGCATTTCTCCAATGCTGGGGGGCGTGCCGCCACTCGGCTGACGCTGGTCTCGAGATCCGGCCGTCAAGCTGTTTGGTGACAGACGAAGGCGCAGGTTCACAGACCAAGAATTCTCCACGCCGCAATCTGCGCGTCGCGGCAAACCGAAGAGCTTGTGCGACGAGAACGCGACCAAGCCGCAAACGGAAGAACCATCTCCAACTGCAAGTGTGGTCGATCCGCCCTTGACGTTTGAAGCGCGCCGATGGTCGCCGCCCGGCGCTTGGCGACCCTCTTCTCAATCGCCATTCGGGCGCGTATGCTGAGCGCGGATTCAGGCAGCCACGCTCGCTGTTGTTCCGTCCTTCGCGGTTGCACATCTTAGGGGTGACCTGATTTCGGAGAGCTGCAGGTCGATCTGCGTTCGCAGCCCCATGAAACTCTCCTTTTTAACCTGGGAGAATCCTATGGCACTGGATGAAGCGAAGCTGAACGAATTCATGGGCAAGTTCGTGGGCGATATGGGCGCAGTCGCCCACGCCTCGACGATCGTGATTGGTGATCAGTTGGGCCTGTACAAGGCGCTGGCCGCGGGTCCCGTGACGGCCGAGGAATTGGCCAAAGCTACAGGAACCGACGCACGTTATGTGCTTGAATGGGCCAGCGCCCAGGCGGCGAGCGGTTACGCGAACTACGAAAGCGCGACGCAGAAGTTCAGCCTGAGCGAGGAACAAGCCTTCGCACTTGCGATGGAAGGGAGCCCGGCATTCATTCCGGGTGGCTTCCAGATTGCTGTCGCGATGTTTGCCGCAATTCCGAAGTTGATCGAGGCATTTCGTAGCGGCGCCGGACTCGGTTGGCACGAGCAGCACTCGGCACTTTTCGCCGGCACGGAGCGCTTCTTCCGTCCGGGATACGCTGCCAATCTGGTCGGCAGTTGGTTACCGGCACTGGACGGGGTGGTGGACAAACTGAAATCCGGCGCCAGCGTGGCCGATGTCGGTTGCGGGCATGGCGCATCCACGATCATCATGGCGCAGGCGTTTCCGAACTCCCGCTTCGTGGGCTACGATTATCACGAGCCTTCGATCACCTACGCGCGCGACGCGGCTGCAAAATCGGGGGTCGGCGATCGCGTCAAGTTCGAGGTCGCCAAGGCGCAGGACTTTCCGGGCGCCGGCTACGACCTGGTTGCGATGTTCGATTGCCTGCACGACATGGGCGACCCGGTGGGTGCGGCGAAACATGTGCGCCAGTCCCTCAAACCGGACGGGACCTGGATGCTGGTCGAACCGATGGCCAATGATCGCCTGGAGGACAATCTAAATGCGGTCGGTCGAATCTTCTACTCGGCCTCGACCTGCATTTGCACGCCGGCGTCCCGCTCGCAGGAAGTCGGCTTGTGTCTGGGCGCGCAGGCCGGTGAAGGCAGACTCCGCGCCGTCACGAGCAAGGGGGGGTTCAGCCGCATGCGGCGCGCGACCGAGACTCCGTTCAACATGATCCTCGAGGTGAGGCCCTAGATCCAGCCAACGAGGCACGCATCACGGCGGTTCGCTCCTGTTCCGCAACCGTCGTGATGATCCTGCTGAAAGTCGCCGCCGTCTTCGGCGGCTTCGGCATTGCAAGAAGCGCCAGGCAGGTTTCGTCGAACACCATGGTGTGATTGAACGCCGGGTTGATGCCGTCGACGATGCGCAACATGTTCGCCGCCCGGTGCTGCAGTGGTTGCCGGCTGATCGCCGCAACCGATGGAATGTAGACCAGCGTCCGGCACGACTCCTTGCTTGCCAGATGGGTCAAACACCTTGGTAGGTCCTTGAATGGACGTCCGCTCGTTCAGCGGTAAATTTCGGCCGGCGCCAACACATCAGGATTCCGAACCACACGTTGCAGCACCCTGATAAGGTGATCGAGCGACTGCATTCTTCGCGATAGCGGCCGGACGTTCCGAATTCCACCCGTGGGCAAGACGCGACCCACTGCGGAAGTAGCGGTTTTCCTGTTCAATGACAGCAATGCAGCGGGTGCTGTCATCCGCCAAAGGCCAATATAGGGACGTCAAATTGCGGTTGTTCGATTGCCGATCAAGAGTCGGTAGTAGCCGAGGCCTGCAGGCGCAGCCGCCACCAAAGGAATAACTGCAACTGCCGAATATTCTCGCGCGCGCTGCGGTCTGCTCTGTGACTGCAAGTCGCAGTGTCGTTCTGGTTGTGGGCGTTGATGGGCTCGACATGGGCCGTCACCAAAGCGAGAACTTCGCGGCCGTGCACACGCAGGAAATACCGGTGACCGGCGGACACCTGCTGTGAACTGACGGTGCCGTCCATCGGGCGCACGCGGCCGCCGGGGTAGAGGCCCGCTGGCCGGACCCGCGCTCGTGCAGGTGAGCCCCGGGCCAGGCCCCTGCCCGCGCACCTCCGTCTTGGCTCAGCCGGATCTCAAGGGCAAGCCGGCGGCTTAAGGAACGCCAGCGGCGGCACCACATCCCATTGCCGCGGAGCGGCCTTGTCGGTGAACTTGCAGCCGTAATCGGGCTTGGCCACTTCGGCCGCGTCGAGCACGTTGTCGCCCGCCGGCTTGATGCCGCCCTCGACCCACTTCACGAGGTCGACGAAGGTGGTCACAAGTTCGGTTGGTGTGAACGCGCAATGCCCGTAGTCGCGCGTGGCGCGCTGTACCAGGTTGTCCGAGCCGCCCTTGGTGGCGACGCGCCTGGCGTACTCCTGCTGCATGTGGAAGGGCACGAAGAGATCGCCCAAGGTGTGAAGCGTCAGCATCGGGATCTTCAGGTCGCCGGGGGTCGGCGTCACGTTGGCCAAGCCGTTGCGGCGGCGGGCTTGCTGGTCGGCCGTCACGCGCTGCACCATTTCGTTGAAGGCCGTCTCGGCCGGCGAAAGCGTCGGGTCGGTGTCGAAATGGTAAGTCACGTCCGAGTTCTGCACCGCTACTCCCGGTTGGCGCGGCAGTGTGCCGTCGCCCACGCCAAGGCCGAACAGGAAGTCGCCGGGCACCACGCCGTTCCAGAACAACCAGCCCTGCCGGAACAGCGGCCGCACGCCGCCGCTGCGCATCTGCACCAGGCCTGCCAGGCTCTGCCCCGCCGCGTTGAGGGCGAAGGGGAAGGCCGGCCCAAGCGCTGCCTTGGTGGCGGGCACGACCGTGCTCAGGTAGTCCGGCCCGTAGGGGTAGGTCTGGTTCATCCCAGACAGCGTCTGCGCCGCGACGTTGAAGTCGAGGAAATAGTCGAACAGCTCGTAGTCGCCCATGACGCCGCAGACCGGCATCGCGCCGGCGTAGCTGCGCGGCCACTGCTCGGCCATCACGGTGGTGACGTGGCCGCCCATCGACGCGCCGCTGATGTAGGTCTTCACCGGCTTGCCGAAGCGCCCGTTGAAGAACTGCGCCAGTGCGTGGCTGTCCTTGGCGCCCTGCGACGGGTCGTAGGCGTTCTTGCTGTAGCTCGACGCCGCCCAGGCATAGCCGTTGGCGACGAGGAACGGGCGCAGGGGGTGGTCGTCCACCGTCAGTTCCAGTCCGGTGCCGCGGTAGCCGTGGGCCCAGATCACGAGCCGACCGTTCCAGTTGGCCGGCACCTCGATGCGGTAGCCGGCGTTGTTGTGAACGCCCCAGGCGCGCTCGGTCTCGATGCCGGGGATGGCACCGAAAGGCAGCTTTTCGGTGTCAACGAAATAGGCAGGCGGTGCAGCGGCGGCGACCACACCCGCTTGCGCGGTCAGCAAGGCAAAGGCGGCGGCAGCGAGAACTTTCTTCAGCGTCTTCATGGGGCTTGTCTCCTTTATAGACCCGGGAAGGGGATGGCATCGAGGCTGATCAATGAAGGTCGACCGACCCTGCACCCACACTATACCGGCGCGGGCCCGGAAAGTGGAACGTCAATGGCGCCGACTGCCCTGTTGAGCCACCGGATCGGGCAGGCGGGCTTGCCCCCATGTCGGTTATGCGCTCGCCGTCCGGTCCACTCCGCGGTTCCAGCTATGGGCGCCCCCTCTCTCCCAAGCTGGCCGCACGGCGTCCGTCATCGGAAGCTCGTGCGGCACCGGCCGCATGCTCGCCGCCGCCGACATGCCGGCGAGCAGCATGCGTGAAGGCGCTGCAGTAGGTGACTTTGGCAAGGTCAACTCTCGAGCGATGATTTTGGAGATGTGAACGTCGGGACAGGGTCGAATGCGGGTGCTGCAAGTATCGAATTGATCGCCATATTGCCGACCGCCGGGCTATAAATTCAACGACTGCCGTGAAGCAGGCAGATCGAAAAGTCGTGTGACCGCACCCAGTCTATTGCCGACGTAGGCTTTGAGAATCCCACTGGCCGTAGTTGGCCGTGACCCGCCTGCGAGACTACACAAAACTCTGACTCGCGAAGGGCTGCTTCATTGCGGGAAGCGGGTGGACGCCGTCGCGGTTACGGAAGCTCGGAGTCCTGCCTGTTGCGAGCGGCGACCGTGCGCGCAATGGCCGGGCGCCTAACGCCCCGTGAATACCGGTTCGCGCTTGGCGACGAAGGCCTTGGTCGCCTCGCGGTGGTCTTCGGTCTGGCCGCAATGCACATGGTGGGTCACTTCCAGATCGAGGCAGTCATCGACCTCGCCGGCGATGGCGCGATTGAGGTTTTCCTTCATGTAGCGGTAGGCGATGGTCGGGCCGCTGGCAAGCCGCAGGGCGATCTCGCGTGTTTTCGCGGCCAGTTCCTCGGGCGCGCAAACCCAGTTGGCCAGCCCCAGGCGCATGGCCTCGTCGGCACCAACGCGCTCGGAGAGGTAATACAGCTCGCGCGCCTTGGCCGTGCCCACCAGTTGGGTAAGAAAGAAGCTGCCGCCGTAGTCGCCGGAGAAGCCGACGCGCGCGAAAGCGGTGGTGAGAATCGCATTGCTGGCCATGATGCGCAGGTCGCAGGCCAGCGCTAAGGAAAAGCCGGCACCGGCGGCCGCGCCCGGCAGCGCCGCGATGGTTGGCTTCGGCATCTTGTAGAGCTTGCCCGCGGTGGCGCGCTGGTTGACCCGCTGGCGGTGAATCGCGCCGTCGATGCTGTTGTTGCCCACCGTACCGTCGCCGCGGGCGGCCATGCCCTTGACATCGCCGCCGGCGCAGAAGCCTTTGCCGGCACCGGTGAGCACGATGCACTTGACCGCCGGATCCAGTTCGGCTGCTGCGAGTTGCCGCGAGAGGGCCTCGATCATCGGCAGGGTCAGCGCGTTGCGTGCCTCGGGGCGGTTCATCGTCAGCGTCAGCACGCCGGCATCAAGGCCGGCCTGCAGGTCCGGCGTGCCGGTGTCGATTGTGTTGGTGTCCATGGTTGTCCCGGTTGTGTGCTGGTGGCGTCGCTGCGCATTCTAGCTGCGGGGTCGATTTGCCGGAACAGCCGCGTTTGACGGCACCCGTGCCGCGATCGCGCCGGGGCGCAGCAGGATCAGCGGTTGCGGTTGACACCCGGGTTTCAGGTTGCTACCTTTATACGTTCAATATACCAATATACGTACAAAAAAGTCGAAGGAGAGACGCATGAAACACCAGTTGGGTGCGCTTCGAACGCTCATGCTTGGAGTGCTTGTCGCATTGGCAACAGTCTGGCCGGCGCACGCGCAGACGCTGGCGAACCGGCCAATCCGCCTGATCACGCCTTATTCCACCGGCGGGCCGGTCGATGTGTCGGCGCGCATCCTGGTCGACGCCATCAGCCCGATCCTGGGGGTGCCGGTGGTGGTCGAGAACCGGCCTGGCGCGGGCGGCAAGATCGCCGCCGAGGCGCTGGCGCGCGCCGAGCCCGACGGTCACACCCTGATGTACGGCGGCAACACGCAGTTCGTGATGTTGCCCCTGCTCGACCGCGGCTTCAACTTCAAGCCCTTCGAAGACTTTCGCATGGTGTCGATCTATTCCAAGTACGACATCCTCTTCATGACGGGCGCGTCGACCGGCATCAAGAGCATGAAGGAGCTGCTGGGGCGGATGCAGAACCCGAATGAGGATGTGATCTTCGCCTCGATCTCGCAGCCGGAACTGACGCCGACCGGGTTGGCCTACCTGGTGTTCTCGGGCATGTACAAGGGAAAGGCGCGCGCCATCAACTATCCGGGCCAGGCGCCCGGCATGCTTGACCTGCTGGCCGGGCGCGTGACTTTCGCAGCCTATCTGTTGACCGGCAGCCTGCAGCACATGCAAAGCGGCAAGCTCGTCGGGCTGGCGGTGGCATCACCCGAACGACTCGCGCAGTTGCCGGAGGTGCCGACCATGGCCGAAGCCGGGTTTCCCGAATTCATGGCCGCCAACAACTGGATTCCATGGATCGCGGTGGCGGCACCCGGCAAGACGCCGGATCCGATCGTGAACACCATCAACCGCGCCATCGTGCAGGCGACACAGACCGAAGCGTTCAAGGCGAAGTTCGCCGCCACCGGCCTGCGCCTGCAGGCGACCGGCACGGCCGCGCAAGACCAGGCCGCATGGCAGACCGAATACGAGCGCCTGGCCGCCACGCTCAAGCGCTTCAATATCAGCCTGCCGGATGAGAAGAAGCCGTAACCCCGAAGTAGCCTACAACAGCGACGGAGACCGCAGGCGATGAGCGTCGACTTCACCCCCGAGCAGCAGCAGATTCGCGACAGCGTGACGAAGCTGTGCGCCGATTTCGGCGACCAATACTGGCTTGCGCGCGATTCCGACGGCCGTTTTCCCGAAGAGTTTTGCAAGGCCATCGCCGACCATGGCTACATGGGCATTGCGATGCCGGTCGAATACGGCGGCGCCGGCCTGGGTATCACCGAGGCGGCGCTCCTGATGCAGGCGATCTCGCAATCGGG
Source organism: Burkholderiales bacterium (assembly GCA_031423955.1). Taxonomy (GTDB): domain Bacteria; phylum Pseudomonadota; class Gammaproteobacteria; order Burkholderiales; family JAEUOS01; genus JAEUOS01. The sequence goes on along the minus strand of JANPGJ010000486.1, from coordinate 11,504 downwards.
TGCCGGCAATGGCGGCGTGTCGTCGATCAGCATCGGTATTTTCGGTCTGAATCCGGTGGTGCGCTTCGGCACCGAAGAACAGAAAAGGCGCATGTTGCCGCCGGTGATCAAGCGCGAACACATCGCCTGCTTCGGCGTCACCGAGCCCAACACCGGCCTCGACACCACGCGGCTGAAGACGCGCGCGGTGCGCCGTGGCGACCGCTACGTGGTGCACGGCCAGAAGACCTGGATCTCCACCGCGCAGGTGGCCAACAAGATCCTCTTGATCGCCCGCACTGCCGAGGAGGGCGGGGCGGGCAAGCCGATCGACGGGCTGTCGCTGTTCTATACCGACCTCGATCGTTCCAAGGTGGAGATTCGCGAAATCGACAAGATGGGCCGCAAGTGCGTCGACTCCAACCAGATGTTCATCGACGGCCTGGAGATTCCGGTCGAGGATCGTATCGGCGAAGAAGGCAAGGGCTTCCGCTACCTGCTGCACGGCATCAACCCCGAGCGCATCCTGATCGCCGCCGGGCTGGTCGGCCTGGGCCGGGTCGCGCTCGACAAGGCGACCCGCTATGCCAAGGAACGCGTGGTGTTCGACCGCCCGATCGGCATGAACCAGGCGATCCAGCATCCACTGGCGCACAGCTGGGCCGAGCTCGAAGCGGCCAACCTGATGGCCTTTCGCGCCGCGCAGCTCTACGATCGCGGCGAGGAGTGCGGCGCCATGGCCAACGCCGCCAAGTACCTGGCCGGGGAGGCCACCTTCAACGCCTGCAACAATGCGATCCTGACCCACGGCGGCATGGGCTATGCGAAGGAATACCATGTCGAGCGCTATTTGCGCGAAGCCCTGATCCATCGCCTGGCGCCGATCACCCCGCACCTGATTCTTTGCTACATCGCCGAGCGCGTGCTCGGCTTGCCGAAATCGTATTGACATGCTGGTTTGCCCGGGAGGCCAGGTGCGGAAAAGCAATTCGAAGTCACAGGCCAGTGTTGCGGGCATTCGCACGCCAAGCGTCGCGAGCGCAGCATGAGCGGCCCGCTCGAAGGGGTGCGGGTGATCGACCTGTCAAACATGCTGATGGCGCCCTACGCCACGCAGATCCTGGGCGACATGGGGGCCGACGTGATCAAGGTCGAGCCGCCAGCCGGCGACCCGATTCGCGGCATCGGGCCGATGCGCAATCCCGGCATGGGCGCCATTTTCCTCAATGCCAACCGCAGCAAGCGCAGCCTGGTGCTCGACCTGAAAAAGCCGGCCGGGCTCGCCGCGCTGGCCGACCTGCTCAAGGGCGCCGACGTGTTGCTCACCAATGTGCGGCCACAGGCGCTCGAACGCCTTGGCCTGGCTTATGAAAAGGTGTCGGCGATCAACCCGCGCATCATCTATGCCGCCCTGTTCGGCTTCGACCAGCGCGGGCCCTATGCGGCCAAGCCGGCGTTCGACGACCTGATCCAGGGCGCGGTGGCGGTGCCCTGGCTTTCCCATATGGCTGACGGCAGCGAGCCGCGCTATGCGCCCAATGCGATGGTCGATCGCGGCGTCGCGCTGTGGGCGGTGGGCCAGGTGACGGCGGCGCTGTTCCGCCAGGCGAAGAGCGGCCGCGGTCAGAAAATCGATATTCCGATGTTCGAGATGATGACCAGCTTCGTCATGGGTGATCACCTGCAGGGCCACAGTTTCGATCCGCCGATCGGGCCGATGGGCTACGCGCGCATGCTCAATCCGGACCGCCGGCCCTGCCGTACCAGCGATGGCTTCGTGTGCGCGATGATCTACACCGACGGTCACTGGCGCTCGTTTTTCCGTGAACTGGGGCGCGAACAGGAATTTGAGCGCGATCCGCGCTACAAGAACATGACCAGCCGCACCGAACACATCGCCGACCTGTATCGCGAACTGGCCGAGCTGCTGTTGACCCGCAGCACCGCCGAATGGCTGGCCCTGTTCGAACGCGCCGACGTGCCGGCGATGCCGCTCAACACGCCGGACTCGCTGGTGGCCGACGCGCATTTGCAGGCCACCGGATTTTTCAGTGTCGCCGATCACCCGAGCGAAGGGCGGCTGCGCCAGATGGCCTACCCGAGCACCTGGTCGGATACCCAACCGGCGGCAACCCGGCACGTGCCGTGCCTGGGCGAGCACAGCGCCCAAGTGCTGCGCGAAATCGGCTACAGCGACGATAGAATCGCGGCAATGATCGAAAGCGGCGTGACCGCGACCGTGCCCGGCGACAGCGGGCAACCACAGGTTTGACACCGGAGGAGAGCACATCATGGCAGGCATGTACTACGAGGAATTCAAGGTGGGCATGGAGTTCAAGCACCCGCTGACGCGCACCATCACCGAAATGGACAATGTCATGTTCTGCGCCATGACCCACAACCCGCAGCCACTGCATCTCGATGAGGAATTCTCGAAGAAGACCGAGTACGGCCAGCGCATCGTCAACAGCCTCTTCACCTTGGGCCTGGTGATCGGCGTGACCGTCGCCGACACCACCCTCGGCACCACCCTGGGCAACCTCGGCATGACCGACATCCGTTTCGTCAACCCGGTGTTCCACGGCGACACCATCCATGTGGTGACCCGCATCAAGGAGATGCGCGAAAGCAAGTCGCGGCCCAACGCCGGGCTGGTGGTGTTCGAGCATTTCGGCTTCAACCAACGCGACAAGGAAGTCGCCTACGTGGTGCGCACCGGCATGATGATGAAGAGGCCGGCATGATCATCCGCTCCTGGCTGTTCGTACCCGGCGACAGCGAACGCAAGCTTGAAAAGGGCCGCGACAACCCGGCCGACGCGCTGATCCTCGACCTGGAGGATTCGGTGGCCGACGACCGCCAGCAGGTGGCACGCGAGATGACCTGCGCCTATCTGAAGTCACGACCCGACCGCAAGCGCCAGAAGCTGTGGGTGCGCATCAATCCGCTCGACAATCCGCTGTCCTTGCCCGACCTGGCGGCGGTGATGCCCGGTGTGCCCGACGGCATCTGCCTGCCCAAGGTGTATTCGGCAAAAGACGTCGGCACCCTCTCCAATTACCTGTCGGCGCTCGAAGCGCGCGAGGGCCTGCCGCTGGGCAGCACGAAAATCCTCTGCGTGGCGACCGAGACGGCGGCCTCCCTCCTGACCTTCCATACTTACCTGGAAGGTGTGTCGGACCGCCTGGTGGCCATGACCTGGGGTGGCGAGGACCTGGCGGCGGCGCTCGGCGCCAGCGACAACCGCAACCCGGCCACCGGCGATTACGATGATCCGTACCTGATGGCGAAATCACTGTGCCTGGCCACCGCGCGCGCGATCAGCGCGCAGCCGGTCGGCGTGGTGTATGTCAACTTTCGTGATCTGCCGGGCCTGGAGGCCGAATGCCTGCGCGACCGGCGCGCCGGCTTCATCGGCAAGATCGCGATCCACCCGGAGCAGTCGGCGGTGATCAACCGCGCGTTCACACCCGCGGATGCCGAGGTGACATTCGCGCGCCGGGTGGTGGAGATTTTCGAGAAGAATCCGGGGCTCGGTACCGTCGGGCTGGATGGCAAGATGCTCGACATGCCGCACCTGAAGCAGGCGCGCAACGTGCTTTCCTTGATGGAGCAGATCAATGCACTCGGGTAGGCCGCTGGCGCGGCGGGCAAGGCGGCGCACGGCGGGGGTCACATGAGCGCTCCCGCTGCGAGAATGTCGCGCAGCGACAGGGGGGCACTCAAATGAGCGGTGCACTGGACGGCATTCGCGTGGTCGACATGTCGACCGTGGTGATGGGGCCGTGGGCGACGCAGATGCTGGGCGACATGGGCGCGGACGTGATCAAGGTCGAGACCCCCGGCGGCGACATCGCGCGCGGCATGGGGCCATACCGCAATGCCGGCATGGCGGCGGTCTATCTCTCGATCAATCGCAACAAGCGCAGCGTGGTGCTCGACCTCACCACCGATGCCGGGCGCGAGGCGCTGTTCCGCATTGTCGGCACGGCGGATGTGTTCCTGCACAACATGCGGCCGCGGATCGCCGATAAATTCGGCGTCAACTACGAGCAATTCGCCGCGCGCCAGCCCAGGCTGATCTATTGCGCGGCCTACGGCTTCCGGCGTGACGGTCCGCTGGCCGACAAGCCTGCCTACGACGACATCATCCAGGCCGCCTGCGGCATCGCCGACCTGCAGTCGGTCACCTCCGACCAGCCGCGCTTCGTGCCGACCATCATGGCCGACAAGACCACCGCCTACAACGTGGCGCTGGCGATCCTGGCGGCGCTGGTCAAGCGCGGGCGCGACGGCCAGGGTCAGGCGATCGAAGTGCCGATGTTCGAGACCCTGGTCGATTTCGTGATGGTCGAGCACCTGTACGGCGCCTGCTTCGAGCCGCCGATCGGCGGCATGGGTTACGCACGCATCCTCAATGCCGAACGCAAGCCCTACGCCACACTGGATGGCTACCTTGCGGTGCTGCCCTATACCAACGAGAACTGGCGCGCGTTTTTCCGCATCGCCGGGCGCGAGGAACTGGCTGATGATCCGAGCTTCGCCACCTTCGAGTCCCGCGTCAGGGAGGCGCCCAAGGTCTACGCGATCCTGGCCGAGATCGTCGCCACCCGCAGCACCGCCGAATGGCAGCGCGACCTCGACGCCGCGCAGATTCCGGTGATGGCGGTCAATTCCAAGGAGAGCCTGCTCGACAACGAGCAATTGAACGCTACCGGTTTCTGGCGCATGGTCGACCATCCGACCGAGGGGCGGCTGCGGATGACCGATCCGCCGGTGCGCTTTTCCGCCTCACCGTCGTCGGTGCGCCGGCCGGCGCCGCGCCTGGGCGAGCATAGCGCCGAGATTCTTGCCGAGGCCGGCTATGGCGCCGCCGAAATCGAACAGCTGATGAAAAGTGCCGTCAGCCGCCAGCCCGTAAGCTGATGCGGCAGCGGCACCTGCCATTGCGGCATATCAATCCCGACAGATCCCGACAGGAGATACACAATTGAAGAATCCCATGAGTCTCGAAGGCCACAACATCATCGTCACCGGCGCCGGTCAGGGCATCGGCGAAGCGGTGGCGCGACTGGTCGTTGATCTCGGCGGCCGTGTGATCGTGGTCGACATGCAGGGCGACAAGGTGAAAGCGCTGGCCGACAGCCTTGGTTCGAAATGTGCGGAGGCGCATGTCGGCTCGGTTGCCGACGTGAATTTCGTGCAGGAGATGGTGGGCCGCGTGGTGCAGAAGCACGGCGCGATCCACGGTCTGGTCAACAACGCCGGCATCGTGCGCGCCGCGATGATCAACAAGATGTCGGCTGCCACCTGGCAGCAGGTGATCGATGTCAACCTGTCGGGCGTGTTCTATTGCCTGCAGGCGGTCGGCCGCCATATGTATGAACGTGCCGAGGCGGGGGATACCAGCCCGGCCTCGATCGTCAACATCTCGTCGGACGCCGGTCGGCGCGGCACCATCGGGCAGATCAACTATGGCGCCGCCAAATCCGGGGTGCTGGGCATCACCATGAGCGCGGCGCGCGAGTGGGCGGCCAAGAGCATTCGCGTCAACTCGATCTGCTTTGGCGTGGTGGAAACGCCGATGACCGAAACCATCCGCTCGGAGAAATTCCGCGACCGCATCCTGGCGCAGGTGCCGATGGGGCGTTTCTCCAACCCCGAGGAAGTTTCGCAGCCGGTGTGCTTTTTGTTGTCGCCGGCCGCCAGCTATATCACCGGGCAGCATTTGTCGGTCAATGGCGGCTACACGATCGGGGTTTGACCGGGTTCCGGCCTGCGGCGGCGGATCAGCGCACCCGCAGGTCGACCACGAAAGTCACCAGTTGCGGATAGGCGGTCAATAGCGCCACCGTCACCACGTCGGCCAGGAGAAACGGCCAGATGCCGCGAAACACGTCACCCAGCGGAATGTCCGGCCGCACGCCGTTGACCACGAAGGCCGACAGGCCTACCGGCGGGGTCAGCAAGCCGATGCCGCACAACTTGACCACGATGATGCCGAACCAGATCGGGTCGTAGCCCAGGCTCTCGATCACCGGGAAGAAGATCGGCAGGGTCAGCAGCATCATGCCGATGGCGTCCATGAAGCAGCCAAGCACCAGGTAGATGGCGTAGATCGCGAGCAGGATCAGCAAGGGGTGCAGCTTGAGGTCGCCGATCCAGCCGGAAAAAGCCAGCGGCAGGTTGGCGTAGCCCAGGAAACGCACGAAGATCAGCACGCCCCAGATGATGGTGAAGATCATCACCGTGAGCTTGGCCGTCTCCAGCATGGCGCCACGGAACTGGCCCCAGGTCATGCGGTGATACCAGGCGAACATCAGGGTCGAGAAGGCGCCGAGCGCGCCGGCCTCGGTCGGCGTCGCCCAGCCGTACAGCATCGAGGTGAAGATCAGCACGATCACGATCCAGATCGGCGCGGTCGGCGGCAGCGATTCGAAGCGCTGCTTCCAGCTGTAACCGGTGATCGGGCGCCCCAGCGAGGGATCGATCTTGCAGCGAATGATGACGATCGCGCAGTACACCAATGCCGAGATGATGCCGGGCACGAAGCCGGCGATCAGCAGGTCGCCGATCGACTGCTCGACGATGATGCCGTAGATCACCAAGAGCGCCGAAGGCGGGATCAGCGAGTCGAGGGTCGAGCCGGCCGCCACCACGCCGGCGGCAAGCTTGCGGTTGTAGCCCTCGCGCAGCATTTCGGGAATCGCCACCCGCGCGAATACCGCCGCCGCGGCGGTGCTGGCGCCGGACACCGCCGAGAACGCGGCGACGGCGAAGATGGTGCCTACCGCCAGCCCGCCGGGCAGCCAGCCGAACCAGCGCTTGGCGGCTTCGAAGCTGGTGCGCGTCATGCCGGCGTAATAGGCGAGGTAGCCGATCAGGATGAACATCGGCAGCACCGAAAGTTCGTAGCTGGTGCTCTTGGCGAACGGGATGGTGCCGGCCGCCACCAGCGCCGCGTAGGGGTTGCCCATCAGGATGATCAGGCCGACGGTGCCGACAAAGGCGGCGGCGTAGGCGATGCGCACACCGAGGATTGCCAGCAGCACCAGTGCGGTCGCGCCGAGCGTGCCGATCGCAAGGGGCGTCATGGGTCAGGCCGGCGGCGGGCGCTTGGTCCCGGCGTCAGGTTCGGTCAGGTGCAGGGTTTCCTCGATTTCGCGGCGCGCCGCCTGCTCCATCGTTTCGGCCACCGGCACCGCCAGCGGCGTGAGCCCGGGGTCGGCGACCAGGCGCAGGTAACCCCACAGCTGCAGGCACAAACGCACCAGCAGCACCGTCAGCATCAGGGGTACCACCAGCTTGGCCGGCCACAGCGGCAGCTTGATATCCATCGAGGAATCGCCCTTCGACCAGGCGTTGTAAAAGTTGTCCCAGGTGCCGATGATCAGCAGCACGGTGACCACGATCGCAACCGCGCTTGCCAGGGCCTCGAAGCACCAGGCAGGGCGGCCGCGCATGGCGGCCAGCACGATCTCCATGCGGATATGGCCGCCGACCCGCTGGCAATAGGCCAGCCCGAGCATGCCGTAGAAAATGGCGATGAACTGGACGTAATCGATGTAGCCGTGGATGGCGAAGCGCGGAATCGCCGGCATCAGCGCGTGCAAGCCGGAGAACACGCTGCGCCCGAGAATCTGCGCGATGCCGAACGCCATCACGCCGAAGATGGCGAACGCGGCGACCAGGTTGAGCATGTCTTCCAGTTTGGCGAACCACCAGTCGGCGTGCGCCAGCCTGGGCGCGTCCGGCGGCGGGCGCGGTGCGGTGGAAGCGGATTCGGATGGACCGGCCATGGCGTTGCGCGGCTGCCGTCGCGCGCCTACTTCTTCTGCGCCTTGGCTGAGGTATCGACGATCAACTGCAGCAGCTCTTTCGACGGAATGCCCTTGGCCCCCATCTCGGCGACCCACTTGTCCCATACCGGCTGGGCGCCGACCTTGCGGAACTCGGCCAGTTCGGCCGGCGTGTAGGTCACGAAGGTGAGCTTGCGCTTGAACAACGGAATGTTCTTTTCGTCCGCCTGGTGGTAGGCCGCGATCAATGCGTCGCGCACCCGCGGCCGCAGGTCCAGCATCAGCTTCTGGTATTGCGGCGGCAACTGTGCCCAGGCGTTGCGGTTGATCAAGGTCGGGCAGGCCACGGTGCCGGGCGCCAGGTTGGTGGTGTACCAGCTGCCGATCTCGTAGGACTTGTAGGAGGCGTGCGCATAGGTGGTGGGAAACGACACCGCATCGACAGTGCCGCGCTCCATCGAGGTGTAGACCTCGGTCGGCGGCACCGAGGTCGGCACCGCGCCGAGGTTCTTCATGGCGTCACCCAGGCCGCCGAGGGCACGCACGCGCATGCCCTTGAAGTCGGCGAGGGTCTTCGGCGGCTTGCCTTTGCCGATGAACTCGTACTGTGGCAGCATGTTGGCCGAATAGGTGATCGCGTTCCACCTGGCGATCTCCTGCACGATGTGCGGATGGGCGTGAAAGGCATCGTGCACCGCCCACTGGGTTTCGAAGTCGGGCAGGGGCAGGAACGGCAGGTCAAGCGCGGTATAGGCCGGCATCTTGTCCGGGTGGTAGGAGGAGCAGATCATGCTCGCCTGGATGCCGCCGGCGTTCAGGATGTCGAGCAACTCGCGTTCGCCGCCGAAAGTGCCGTAGCCGATGTTGATCACGAATTTGCCGCCGGTGCGCTCGCTCATCTGCTTGGCGAGCAGTTCGATGCCGGCGGTGATCGCGCGCGGTTTGCCCCAGGAGCCGAGCTTCCACTCGACCTTGGGACCGTCGACCGCCTGTGCGAAAACCCCTGTCGCGGTCAGCGACAGAATCGATGCCGCGATTGCTAAACGCAGATTGCGCATGACGGTCTCCTCGTGCTTTGATTATTCCGCTCGCTTCATTGCCATCACCGATGCGAGGGTATTGCTGCGTGCCCACGATACTACGCCCAATCCTGATGCTGATGCGCCCGGCAAGCCACGCCCGATCAGGCCGGCAAACAAGTCGCACGACCATGCGACAGCACGGTGACATCGCGTTCCGGCACCCGCGCACGAAACGCCACTTCGTCGCCGGCCTTCCAGCATTCAAGCCGGATCAGGTCGCCCGGATAGGTCGGCGCCGAAAAGCGCGCGCTGATCGATTTCAGGCGCGCCGGGTCGTAACCGCAATAGCCCTTGATGAGGCCATGACAGGCCGCACCGTAGGTCGCCAGGCCATGCAGGATCGGTCGCGCGAAGCCGGCCTTGGCGGCAACGTCGGGGTCCGCATGCAGCGGATTGATGTCGCCGGACAAGCGATAGATCAGCGCCGCCTCCGGGCGCGTCTGGAATTCCAGCGTCAACTCCGGCGTTGTCTCCGGCGTCGACTTGGGCACCGGGCCCGGTGCGTCGCCGCCGCCATTGGCGGAGAAGCCGCCGTCGGCGCGGCAAAAGGTCACCGACTCGCAGGTCGCCAACAGGTCGCCGGTGACGGCGTCAGTGATGGCTTTTTCCGAATGCACCAGCGCACCCTTGCCGGCTCCCTTGTCGACCACGCGGGTGACGCGGGTGGTGCCCAGCACCGTGCCACCGGCCGGCAGCGGCTTGTGCAGGACGACCGACTGCTCGCCGTGCACCAGGCGCACGTAATCGATGCCGACCTCGGGATTGTTGCGAATCCAGAAGCCGGGCGAGGCCAGCACCGCGGCCATGCTGGGCAGCACGCGCAGATTGTCCTCGAGAACGTAGCGCAATTCCTCGCGGTCCATCGGGTCCTGTGCCATGCCGATGCCCAGCGCATAGAGCATTACGTCCTTGGCGGTGTAGGTTTGGCGAATCGCTTCGGATTGCCAGTTGCGTACCTTGGCATAGTCAAGCATGGACATCCTCCATCATTCGCCGGTGCAGGCCGGCCCCGGCCACCTGCGCGGCACTCAGTTGAGCCTGCGCAGCGATAGTGCCGCGCAGCGACGGGTGAGTCGGCTGTTGCGTCGGGCGTCAAGCCAATATACCATGGGTTTTCGCACACCATACCAATATGCGCACACCCAAACCGCCCCCGATTGCCGCCGCCGCGCGCGCGCCGGCCCGGCGCGCCGGCCCGCAGTCGGTCGGGCGGATCTTCACGATTCTCGATTCGATCGCCGGCGATCGTGCCGGTGCGACCCTGTCCGACCTGGCGCGGATCACCGGCTCGCCCAAGACCAGCCTGGTCGGGCTGCTCGCAGGCCTCTGTGCCGAGGGTTGCCTGGTGCGTGAAACCACCGGGCGCTACGGCCTCGGGCCGCGCATCCACGCGCTGGCGATGCGCGCCATGGCCGGGCGCGAACTGGCGGCACTGGTGCGGCCGGTGCTGGCCGCGCTGGTCGAGGCGACCGGCGAAACCGCCGTGCTCGGCGCGCTGGCGCCGGACGCCGACCTGGCGATCTACCTCGACCGCGTCGAGAGTTCCAACTCGATCCGCTATGCGGTGACCGTGGGCGAGCGGCGCGACCTCTATTGCACCGCGATGGGCAAGGTGCTGCTGGCCTACTTCGACTCTGCGCGCCTGAAGCAGTACCTGAAAACCACCCCGCGCACCAGGTACACGCCGACCACCATCATCAACGGCACCGAACTGCTGGCTGAGCTGGCGCGTATCCGCCGCGACGGCATCGCGCGCAGCAATGGGGAGCGGGTGAGCGCGGCCGCGGCCCTGGCGGCGCCGATCTTCGGCAGCGGCGGCACCGTAGTCGCCGCGCTGCTGATCGCCGGGCCGATCGAGCGCATGCGCGCCAATCGCGCCAGCAACGAACGTCTGCTGCTTGCGGCCGCGGATGAATGCACCCGCCTGGCCGGCGGCATGCGGCCGGCGCCAGATCGGGCCGCCTGATGCCGGCTCGGCATCACGATGTAACGGAATGTTCAAGGAGCAAACACCCATGCGCGGTCGTCAGGTACTGATCGAATCCTTGCTGGCACACGGCGTTGACCGCATCTTCGGCAACCCGGGTACCACCGAGAGTCCGTTGCTCGATTCATTGCCGGACTACCCGGCGCTCGAATACATTGTTTACCTGCATGAGGGTGTTGCGGTGGGCGCGGCGAACTTTTACGCCCAGGCCAGCGGCAAGACCGCTTTTGTCAACCTGCATGTGGCGCCGGGCCTCGGCAATGCGATCGGCATGATCTACAGCGCCTGGAAGAACAACGCGCCGATGGTGGTCACCGCCGGGCAGCAGGACACCCGCATGCGGCTCGCCGATCCGGTGCTCGGCCATGACCTGGTGGCGATGGCCGCGCCGGTGACCAAATGGAGCGTGCAGGTCGAGCGTGCCGACGAACTCGGCCCGATTCTAAGGCGCGCCTTCAGGATCGCGCGCCAGGCGCCGGCCGGGCCGGTGTTCGTCGGCCTGCCGATCGATGTGCTGGAGCAGGAGACCGGCGTGGCTGCCGGCCTGCCGGGCAGCGCGTTCACCCGGACGCAACCCGACCCGCAAGGCATCGCCGCAATGACGGCGCTGCTGCTGGCTGCCGCCAACCCGGCGATCGTCGCCGGTGATGATGTGGC
>JANPGJ010000485.1:0-6334 GCA_031423955.1 Burkholderiales bacterium | reverse complement strand
GTGGAGTGGTGCGTGCTGGCGGCCAACGGGCTGGACTCGCCGGGGCTGCTCAAGCTGCTTGAGGACGCACCCTGCGCGCCGTTCGATGTGGTCGTGCTTTCGATCGGTGCCAACGACGCCACCGGACTGTGCGCGCCACTGCAGTGGGCCCGATGGCAGACACGCCTGGCTGAACTCATCGACTCGCGTTTCGCGCCGGCTTTGCTGGTGCACAGCGCCGTGCCACCCATGCATGCCTGCCTGGCGCTGCCGCAACCGCTGCGCTGGTTCATGGGCCACTGGGCGAAGCAGATGAACCAGAGCCTTGCCGGGATGCTGATCGACCAGGTGGGGCGCACTATGCACTGGCATCCGGAGACGACCACCACAGCGGGCATGGCAGTCGATGGGATCCATCCAAGTTCCGCAGGCTACGCGGTGTGGGCCGACGGCCTCAGCCGTTGCATCCTGGCCGCCAATGAGCACCACACCAATCGACGAGAGCCCGCGAAAGGTGCTGTGTGAGCTTGCGGACACACTGGCTTGAGATCGTGCGCAACGAGCCGCAACTTCGTCGGACGCTGCGCTGATCGCATTCAGCATACCAACGAAACTTCAGGAGGACCGACACATGAGCATCACCGGAAGCTGCCACTGCGGCAAGACGGCATTTCGCATGGATGTCAGGATCCCACCCGAACTCACCCGCTGCACCTGTTCGTTCTGCGCCAAACGGGGAGCGCTGCTCGCCTACTGCAAGCCGGAACAGTTTCATGTGACGGCCCTGGCGGCCGACGATTCGGTCTACCGCTGGCAGACCAGGCAGGTGGCGCACCACTTTTGCGCCAAATGCGGTTGCGCCACGTACAGCGACAGCCCGGCCTTCGAGCCAGACGGGAAGTGGGACGGCAGCACCCGCCGCATCGGCGTCAATGCCCGGCTGTTCGATGACTTCGACGCGGCGCAGGCCAGGATCATCGTCATCAACGGCAAGCACCTTTGGTAGCCGGCTTCACGTCGGGCCCGACACGCGAAGGGTGCGCCAGCGCACTGTCGCGCCGCGGGAAGTCTGGCCCACTGAGCTCTTCGTCTCACACTGTCGAGGATCTCATCATGGAACGCACCCTGCCCAAGATGCCCGATGCGCAAGGCGCCTTGGCGCCGCACATCGCGCAGGAGACCATGCAGTACCACCACGGCTGGCACCATCATGGTTGAAGCCCTGTTGCAGGCAACGCTCGACGAAGCATCCAGAAGCTCGGCACCCGGCACTTCGGCGAACCGACTGCTGGCTGCCCTGCCCGACAGCGAAATGCGGCGCTGGGCGCCGCACCTGAAGCTGGTCGACCTGTCCTTGGGGCAGATCATTTCCGAGCCCGGGTCCGAACTCGCGTACGCCTACTTTCCCTTGGACGGGATCGTGTCGCTGCTCTACGTGATGAACGATGGCGAGTCCGCCGAAATCGCGCTGGTGGGCAACGATGGCATGCTGGGCGTTACCTTGTTCATGGGCGGCAACTCGACGACGATTCGTGCTGTGGTGCAAAGTGCGGGCAAGGCTTACCGGCTTCCGGCTGGCGATCTGGTTTCCGCGTTTGCCCGTGGCGGCGCGACGCTTCGGCTGCTGCTGCTGTACACACAGTCGCTGTTGACACAGATGACGCAGACCGCCGCATGCAACCGGCACCACACCCTGAATCAGCAGTTCAGCCGCTGGCTCTTGTTGAGCTTCGACCGGCTGTGCGGCGCCGAGATGGTGATGACGCAAAAGCTCATCGCCAAGATGCTGGGCGTCGCGAGCGACGAGGTCAGCGCGTCGGCGACGGCGCTGGGTGCGACCGGAGCAATCGCCTATCGGGATGGCCGCATCAGCCTGCTGGATCGTGCCGTGCTGGAGAAGACAAGTTGCGAGTGTTACCAGGTCGTCAAGCGCGAGTGCGACCGGCTCCTGCCACCGGCCCCGCTCCAGAGTTGCTGAGTCCTCACGGACTGCTCGAGCGCGCTTAGGCCTGGGTCAGGGCGCTGGCCAGTCCATGGTTGGCATCGCGGTGCGAGGCCTCGTCGGCCCGAACCGCCCGCAGCACATCGGCCAGCATGGCGCCGTCGGCCAGCTTCCAGTAGCGCTTGGCGATGACCGGCGCCGGCGGATTGGGCATGCGGCCGCTTTCGATCTCGTCCAGATAGAGCGTATAGCTCAGCACCGCCTCCTCCTCGAAGTAGCCAACCAGGCGGTGGGCCGTCCGGCGTGACGCCAGGTAGAACAGGAAGTAGCCGATGTAGAAGGCACCTTGCGCCAGCACCACCACCAGGCGCTCGATGGCTGTCGGTCGGGCGATCTCGACAACGGTCATCAGATGCATGCGCTCGTTCTCGGCCTCGTCCATCAAGGTTCGTATCCAGCCGTCGTCGTCGACCATGCGGCGTAGACAGCTCAGGTGGGTGACGGTGGCGCCGACCATGCCCGGCACGGCGGCGACCGTTTCGAGCACCACCGCGCGATGCCCGTAGCGTTTCGCGAAGAACATGTCGGCGCCGAAACGCAGACATTGGGTGTTGAACAGCGCGATGCGGTCCGACAGGTCTTGCGGTTCGTGGTGCAACTCCGGCTCGGTCAGGCCATGTTTTGCGGCGAAAGTACCGTTCATGATCTGGCGGACGAACTGTTCGCGCCCGTTGACCACGATCCAAACCGCACCGCCGTGCGCTCAGGCCATGCGTTTCGGGTTGCAAGGGTTGCGAGATTCAAGTCGGACTCCTGGGCGGTAACGGTCCTTGCACCAGCCGCACTCGCTGATCTGACCGCCCATTGACGGCTGCGAATGTTGACGCAGTGAGAAACATTCAGTGCTTTGCAGGCTTCGCTTCCATCTGTGATTCGGTATGCGCGACGCACTGCCAGCGCTTGCCGACATAAACCCAAGTAGAGGTGTCTGTCATGTCCTGAACAGTGCCTTTTTCACTTTTGCCGCTTTCACGCGACGCAACCGTCTGCTTCACGCGGTAAGTCATCACGGCTGTCGCCTCTGAAGGAAAAAACACTTCAATGTCGCTCAGCGCAAAGGCGGTCACGAGCATAGAACCTTGCTCCGCCATCTTTCGATAGCCCGCGTGGTCAAACTTCATTGCGCCATGAGCGCTAGCCATCAGTGCCGGGTCGTGCAGCAACAGCAAGGCAGCGTCGGTATCCTGGTCAACCATTGATTGCCAGAATTTTGTCTCAAGTTCGATTAATGTTTTCGTTGCGGTCGTCATTTGATGCTCCATGCATGGTTGAGAATCCATCGTGATGTTTGCCCGCGCTGCAAGCGATCAGGCAATAACCTGTATATCTGTAGGACTTCGCTGACCCTTTTGAATTTACCCCTTTGAATTTTCTATTTGCGACGTTTCGATGAGGACTGAAACGACAAGAATCGTCACGGAACATTTCCAGTTAAACCGCCAAGCTTTAAAACGGATTGCTCAGTGGCTTTCTTCTCAGCCCCTCATATCGGCCTGATCTCGATCTCTGACGGCACGGGCATCGGGTTCGGGCAGCGCTTGACCCACGCAACCGCGTCTTCAATGGATGGCAGTTCCCACAGCCAATAGCCGGCAACGAGATCCCCAGTGAACGGCCCGTCAACGACAATCCGCGACTTGCCGTCGAAGCGCACCCGCTTGCCCTCGCGGCTCAGGCGCAGGCCGTCACAGTCCTTCAACACGCCAGCCTTCTTGAGATCTTCGTTGAACACCTCCATCGCAGCCATCGAATCTTTCACCTGCGATTCGCTCATCGCGTCCAAACGGGCCTCGATGTCGAGGTTGGACTTGACCAAGATCATGAACTTCATGTTTTGCTCCTTTCGAGCGCCTTGAGGTTGAAACCAAGACGGTCCGACTATCACGCGATGGCGCTGCGTCGTCTTTGCGGTAGCGCACACAGCGACCAGGCGATGAGCGGCAATCACGCTTGGGCTATAAAGCCGCCGACCCCCGCCTTGTGCGGCAAGTCCCAGCCGAAATAAACCTCGACCTCAACGATCTGTGAGCCGCGCACAGTGACGATTTCGGTATTGCGAAAGCGGTGACCACCCGCGCCACTGGCCTCATAGGTCACGAACACCCGCTCACCATCCCGCATAAGGTAGATGAAGTCAAAGGCCAGGATGGTTTTGCTGTTGGGCCAGCAGCGAGCGAAATAGGCAGCGCGGTCGAGCCGGTTGTCTAGCGGGCTGCTGAAGTGAAAGTCGTCGGCAATTAGCGCCTCGATTGCTGCGCGATCTTTGGAGACGTAGGCAGCATAGGCTGCTCGTGCAATCGCTACGGCGTCCTTCGTTGTGACGTCGTCCGGTGCCGCACGTCGGTAGAGACTCATGGCCGCGCCACTCGCTACGCTCGCACAGCCACCCGATCGCACAAAGGCAGCCACTTTCTGCCGCCGTTCTTCCACTCCCAGTTGAAGCTCATCTTGTCGCCGCCGTCCTGCACTGTCACGGTGGCACGGGTCTGCGCTTCGGTAAAGTTCCAGACGTCGCCGTCAACGCTTGCGCGATAGTCGGGGTGGTGGCCGCCGTTGTCGAACATGCGCGTGAAGTAGCCGCCCTCGGCCTCGTCGTAGCCCATGACCTCAGAGCCCTTGAACTCGTGCTTACCCATCTGCGCATCCCAGCGGTGCAGCACGAAGAAGTTGCCAGGCAGCCATTCATAGCTTTCGTCGCTCGTCCACGGCACGCCGGCCGCGCGCGGATCGGCGGCATCCTGGCCGTCGCCGTAGGACGTGCCTTCCGCATGCCAAGTGCCGATGAAAACCTCCAGGCGCTTGTGGGCCGCTGCCGGTTTGGGTTGCTTCGGTTTAGGTGTGCTGGGCATGTCATGCGTCCTTAGAGTTAAGATGGGGATAGCTCAATTGCGGATGAAAATCGCCACGGCCCGCAGGAGTAAGGTCGAACATGTTCCACATCGGATCAAGCGCGTCGTTGTGGCGATATTCCTGACCGGGCTCGGGCGGCACGTAAAGCAATTCAGAGCCCCAGAAATGACTGATCACTTTGCCGTGCCGTTGGAACACATTGAGCATCGGCATGTCCCATTCTTCGCCATCCTTGAACTCTTGCTGCTTGAGCACGGCGTCAGGCAAGCCCGATGAGTCGCCGAAATAGTCACGGTCGTAGCTGTTTCCGTGCGTGGATAACAGGGGCAAGGTGCGCCAGCCACGCGCCCGCGCCAGGGCCAGAAGACGCGGCAGCGGTGACTTGGCGACCACGGCAAGATTGATTCGCTGGTTGATGTGCTGCACCATGCCTTCGAGGCCATCCAGAAAGTGCGTGCAGCCTGTGCAGGGCAGCTCCCGCTCAGGCCCGTACATAAAGCTGTAAATGGCGAGCGTGTCCATGCCGGGATTGAATAATTCCGACAGCTTCAACGGTCCATCCTCGCCATCGAACACATAATCTTGCACAACGGCGCCACCCGCAGGCAGCGCTCTGCGAAGCGCGGCAACGCTTTCAGTCTGCCGACGCAATGCCATTTCCTCGGTGAGAAGATTGTTGCGGGCAGCGCGGTACTCGGCGCTCTCGCCCGGCATCGCCAAGTGGTGAAGAATTTGGTTGCTCATAACTTCTTTCCGGCCGTCTTGGCCCAATTGGCTGAAGAAACCTTTCCATCCAGAAAAGGCAGAACGGTTGCCGGCAATTGCGGCGACAGGAAAATGTCGTAATGCGTCAAACCCGGCAGGATGGCGAGGCGGTTGCGTGGCATGTTTTCCCGCTGCCACCTGCGTCCTTGAGTCCGCCGCCAAGCAATTGATAGAAGTTCACGACATGCTCCTGGCGATACATGTCACTGTCGCCGCAAACCAGCATCACCGGTATCGCCAGTTTTGGCACATCCGCAGAGCAGTCAAAGGGCTTCTTCAACAGGCCGCCCATCGAATCACGCAGCTTGGAAAAATCGCCAGCGCTCGGCGCGACCGCAACATAGGACTTGGACATCGGCGTGTCATTCATGCCGGCCGCCATCTTGCTGCTGAGTTGAGCCTGTGCCTCGATCAGTTCCGGATAGGAATCTTTCTTAGCAAAAACTGCCCGAGACCGGCGCCAAGCGGCGCAGGGAGTAGCAGATGAATAATGGGCTGACGCGCAAGCCAGCCAAAATCACTTCTACTTGTAGCCAGCAGTTACCTCTTTCTTGTGCGCTGCGAAAGCGGCTAGAACTTCCCCTTTCTCGCGCGCAGGCACCTTGGCGAAGTCAAGGCTACGTCCCAGCTCGGCCGCCACCTCGTCGAATTGTTCTGGCGAGATCTTGAGGTCACGATGCGCCGCCTCCAGCCCCAAATGGGTTTTGCCGGGCTTGGTTGCCGAGTATTTGAACGGAC
>JANPGJ010000484.1:0-15060 GCA_031423955.1 Burkholderiales bacterium | reverse complement strand
CACCCGCAATCTCTTTTGGCCTTCTTTTAGGTCTTGGACAGCAGCCGGAGGCACCTACTTGAAAATCCGTCGATCTCAGCACCGCTCCCTCGGTAAATCAGCCGACTTTCAGCGAGAATTCACCTGTCTTGGACAGCAGTGAATTCCAGCCTAATTGGATGGTGAGAGCCAATGTCACGCGACTGACCTTGAACAGGTTGGACCAAGCGGTGTGCGAACGAATTATTGGCAGTGTGACAAATAAACCACTTCCAGAGCTAGTTGTCAGAGAGATTTTGGCCAAGGCGGATGGTATCCCCTTGTTCCTTGAGGAAATCACTCGCACCGTATTGGCGTCTGGCCTACTAACGGAAGACGATCACACTTGGAAAGTGAATGGTCCCGTGCATCACCTGACGATTCCCGCGACGCTTCGTGACTCGCTGATGAATCGCATAGACCGACTCACGGTTGCGCGAGAGGTTATACACGTAGGGTCTGCAATTGGCCGAGAATTCGACCCGGCGGTCATTGGCCAAGTCTTGAGAATGGGATCCGACGGATTAATGGCGGCACTCACCGAACTGGAAGATGCCGCATTGGTCCTGAGAGACCACGAAAGCCTCACAGGCGGCTACGTTTTTAAACATGCGTTGGTCCGCGACGTTGCCTATGATCGAATGCTCAGAAGCGTTCGCGCTGAATACCATCAGCGCATAGCAGAAGCATTGCTGTCGCTGCATCCGGAAAGCCCAAGTTTGCAACCGGAGACTCTGGCGAAGCACTACCAAGCCGCCGGTAACGAGGAGCGCGCCTGGCCGTTGTGGAAAAAGGCCGGGGAGAATGCGGCACGAATAGGTTACGCGTTCGAACAAGCGCTCGATTACTACGAACGTGCGCTTGAAAATTTGAAACGTATGCAGCCCGGCGCGCAAGAACGCACTCTGGATATCATGCTTCTCAAGGAGGCTGTGCTTGCCCGGCTCGGACGACGAGCAGAGCAAATATCAACAATCGACGAATCGCTGAGCATTGTGGAGCGAATCAGCAAGCCTGCCCTGACGGCGGCGGTACTTTTGCGCAGGGCGAGCACATGTGCGTACCAGGGAGATGTGGCAGCAGCGCAGGTCGCAGGTAAATTGGCGTTGGAACTATACCGAGGGTGCGGTGATCGAACTGGTGAAGTAGAAGCGCTCAGGGAAATGGGATTTTTACATTGGCGAGCCGAAGAATATGCCGAGGCGCTCCAATATGCACGAGACGCGCTTGCCGCTCATCGAAGTCTAGGCGACACCTCAGGCGAGGCCACGGCACTGCATAACTTGGCAGAGATTTATCGTGGTCTCGGAAGCCCCAAGCAAGCACTCGAATGGTATGGTCAAGCCCTCCAGCTTCACTGGGCTGTCGGAAATCGCGATGGTGAGATCCTGACTCTTTTTGGCATTGCAAATGCGCTCCACCAATCTGGCGATTTCGTTGGTTCCAAGAGAAAGTACGAGGAAGCATTAGCTATGAGCGAGAGGTATGACGAGCGGACCATGCAGTCGCGCGCGCTTCAGGCGCTTGCCATTCAATCCAGGTCGCAGGGTGCCCTAGACGACGCACTCGACTTCATACGGCATGCTATTGACGTAGATCGATCGATTCACTACGCGCATGCCTTGAGCCATGATCTCGTAGAGCTATGCGCAGTTCAACTTTTGCGAGGCGAACGTGAAGCGGCGAGGGAGGCTCTCAAGGAAGCACTCGACTGGTGTGAATTCACTGAGGATCACGACGCCGTGGCATCTGCGACGCGATGGCTCAATGAATTGGACGCAGGCCAGATGCCTGCCTTAGGAATTGCTGATCGGCCCGGTGGAGTCAAGGGCCATTTGCCACTCCCGGAGGGCAAGGTGTACTGTGAGTTTGAATCACCACTTGCAACCGCCAGGCGCCACTAACCTTTCGCGCCTGCCTTGGAGAATAAGGATCACTTGCCGCGTCTGTAAGGCGATTCACATCAGACGGTCGGCTTCTCCACGAGCACCGCATCACGCTACGCCAGCGCGATCAGTGAGGCCACCGCCAGCACGCCTACGACAGCGCCAGACCGGTTCCCAATCCGCCGAACAGATTCGCCAGCGCGCCATTCATCACCGGTCCGCCAATCTGCCCGGCGGCGACGGAGATCGTAAAGGTCGCGACTGCCGATCGTGCAGAAAATTCAAACTATCTTTTTCTCCATCCGCGACTGTATCGGCGGCGCGACTAGAGCTCAATCGCGCTGGAAGAGCCGCCCAAGAAAATGAGCCTGCCGTCGCTGATGATGGTCGGCGACGAGAATGACCATTGCTTGCGACCCAGCATCTCTCTCAAAAAGACTCTACCCGCGGCCGGTCTTCTGGTGTTACCTAAGCCCGGCCGCATCCTGAATCTCGATGAGCTTGATACCTTCAACCGCTTCGTGGCCGTCTTTCTGGCGCAGGTCGAGGCGGGGCAGTGGCCGGAGCGCGACCCGCGCGCGATCCCTGCGCAGATCATGAAGACGGCGTAAGGCAAACCACATGGTTGCGTAGCGGTCGATAAAAACTCAAATCGGCGTGGCCAGAAGCGTAGGAATCAATCCGCTGTCGGCAATCACCAGCACCGTTTTGATGCGGGCGACGTCGTCGGGCATGGCAAATTCGATCCTGTAACGTCCCACCGAAAACAAGCGCGAGGCGCCTTCCATATCGGTCTGGAAAAGGCTGTAGCCGGCCTCGATGGTCCATATGCCTTCGGCTTTGCCGCAAAAGCGCGGCGCACCGATGACGTGGCGATCCCAGTGCAGGTTGTATTCATTGACATTGCGATAGGAGGCGATGCGATCACGCAGCATGTTCTTGTTGTCGCACCAGATCAGCACGTTGGGCAGGCCCTGCTCGACATTCTCGCGGGTCACCACCTTGTAATCGCAGGCCTCGTCGAACAACTCGACCCAGTCTTCGAGGCGGTCTTGGTCTATCAGGAAGGCGTACTCCGCCAGCAGGTCACTGGCGGCATGGCGGATCGGGTCGGGAATCCTCACCGGATGCCCCCTGCAGGCTCGACGCCCATCAGTTCGGCCCAGTAGGACCAGAAGCCTCGCACCGGGGTTTCGGTCACGCGGTGCGTCAGGTCCTTGAGCGGCCCGCGGCCACCCATCTCGATCACGTTGCTGGCCTGGCGTTCACTGCCGGTTGTCTTCTGGATCAGTTCGATCGCCTCGCCGTCTTCCATGCTGACGAACCCCGCCGGGCCGACCAGGTTGGCCGAGATCAGGCGGTGGCGAATCTGCTCCTCGCTGTCGTCGACATAGCCGAACAGGGTCTGGAACACTTCGTGGCGATCGACGCCCTTCGGGCGGATCTGTCGGGTGCCGAGCGACTGGTTGATCTGGATCAGGAGCCCATTGGGAAAGAACACCGGCGCGGCCAGATTCATCCGATCGGCGAACTCCGGCGTGTGTTCGAGCAGTTTGGTGTCGGAGAGTCGCATGCGGTCGAGGGCCACACCGGCGGTGCCGGCGTAGGCGGCGAGGGCGTCGGCCTGGGTATCGCTGCCGGTGTACGCATGGTTCATGTTGTGGCGATGGCGATCATCCATCTTGACGCCGCCCTTTTGCGTCGCGCGATCGACGCCATAGGTGACGAAGAACTCGTGCAGCAGGCTGGCGTGATAGGTGTCGCGCAGGTTCTCGGCATAGAGTTTCCAGTTGCCGTGGATCATCTGGCGCGAGTAGCCTATGATGCGGATCGGCTTGTGCAGAAAACGCTTGACCATGCCGATGCCGAACTCACCGAGGTAGTCCTCGATCGACTCCGAGTTCTCGGAGAAGGTACCGAACAGCATGCCGTTGACGTTGGCCAGGCGCAGTTTCTGCGGCGATACCGCGGCCATGTCGAAGTCGGCGGGCATGCCGCCTTCGCCCTTGAGACCCTTGCGGAACGGGATGCCGATCAGTTCGCCGTCGGTGCGGTAGCACCAGCGATGATAGATGCACACATGCTCGGGCGCGTTGCCATGGGTCTTGCGCACGATCTGCGCGCCGCGATGCGAGCAGCGGTTGACAAAGGCATGGATCGCGCCGCCTTCGCCGGTCGCGCGCGACACCACCACCTGGGTATCGCCCACCCAGCAGGTCCGGTAGTCACCCGGGTTGGGGATCTCGGCTTCCAGGCACAGATAGTTCCAGCAGGGTCCGCGGAAGATGCGCTCCATTTCGAGCGCATACACCTCTTCATCGTGATACAGGCGGAACGGAATCCGCGAGTAGTCGTTGCGTTCCCAGTTCACTTCGAGTGGCATGAGGTTCCTTTTGCAAACCGGATCCGGCCTGCAACCGTGCTCGTCCGTCGGCATCAGTCAAGGCAACCGGAAGCGCCGGGTGTCCGAACTGCTGCAATTATGTTCGGGACCTTGGTCCGGGTCAATCGGCAGGCTTCGCGCGCGCGATCGAGCGCGCATCGAAATCGAAAACCGACCGTCTGCCGTCGGCCGGACGCCGACCGGTACCGATCCTGCGGCGCAAATGCGACCATCTGCTCGAAGCAGGCATGGTGCCGACGAGAACCGCATGCGGGCTTCCGGCAGCTGCCGGACATGGCGCTGGTCACCGCGAACGTGGCGTTGCTGCTGTCACCGAAGTTCAATACCGACCGGCCATTCAGTGCCGCCGTCCGGGGATGCTTTGTCGGTCTGCCCGTGCGACTCGGCGCGCCGGTGCCGTCAGCCGGTGGCGGCGCGTACCTGTTCCATCGTGGTCAGGCCGGCGAGCACCTTGTTGATGCCGTCCTGGCGCAGGAACACCATGCCGTCGGCAACTACCTGTTGGCGCAGTTCGTCAGCCTGCGCGCTGGCGCGCATCAGGCGCTTCAATCCGGGCGATGCGATCAACGTCTCATACACGCCCAGGCGGCCCTTGTAGCCCTTGCCGTTGCATTCCGGGCAGCCGACCGGGTCGTGCACATGCAATGTGCCGTCTTCGCCATAGACAAGCATCCAGCGTTCGATCACGCTGCCCGGGGCTGCGCCGGATTGGTGCGCGAACTCTCTGGCCAACGCCTCGATCTCGGTGGCGTCGAGCTGCCGCTTGCGGAAACAGGTACGGCACAGGCGCCGCACCAGGCGTTGTGCGATCAGGCCCAGCAGGGAGTCGGCGAAATGAAAGGTATCCATGCCCATTTCAAGCAGGCGCGAGATGCTCTCGACGGTGCCGTTGGTATGCAGGGTGGACAACACGAGGTGGCCGGTCAAGGCGGCCTCGATCGCGATTTTCGCGGTCTCGGCATCGCGCATCTCGCCGACCATGATGACATCCGGGTCGGCGCGCAGGAAGCTGCGCAGCGCGGCGGCGAAAGTCCAGCCGATCTTCGGGTGCATCTGCACCTGGCGCAATCCGGGCTGGGTGATTTCCACCGGGTCCTCGGCGGTCCAGATCTTGCGCTCCGGTGTGTTGATATAGGAAAGCAGCGAGTGCAGGGTGGTGGTCTTGCCCGAACCGGTCGGTCCGCACGCCAGGAAAATGCCGTACGGCCTGAGCATCAGGGCCTTGATGGCCTCGAGTTCGGTCGAGGCGATGCCGAGCGACTCCAGCGGCACCGGCTTGCCGCTCGAAAGAAGCCGCAGCACGATATCTTCGAGGCCGTTGATGGTCGGCACCACCGCGACCCGCAGTTCGATGCTCAGCGGGCCGAAGCGGGAAAACGCGATCTTGCCGTCCTGGCTGCGCCGATGCTCGGAAATGTCCAGATCGGCCATGATCTTCACGCGGGTGACCAGCGCCTGCCGAAAGCCGTGCGGCACCTCGATGTATTCGCTGAGGATGCCGTCCTGGCGAAAGCGGATGCGCGAGCTTTGCCGCTCGCCATGCGACTCGATGTGAATGTCCGACACGCCGCGCTGATGGGCGTCGATGATCATCGTGTTGACCAGGCGCACCAGGGTGGTGTCGGTCTCGCTGACGAAGCGGTCTTCAACCGACAGCGGCTTGGTCGACCCTTCGACCAGCAACTGGCCGGCGAGCTCGCCGATCGGCGCCGCGCCCGCCTGGAACGGAATCTCCATCAAGCCCGGTGAACCGGCGAGATCGGCGCGCAGTTCGCTGCTGGTGGCGCCCTGGTAATAGCGCAGGATCGCGTCGTCGATCTGGGTGCGGGTGGTGATCACCGGCACCACCTTGCGACCGGTGGCGAAGCGCACGGCGTTGATCGGCACCGGATCGAACGGATCCTCGAATGCCACCACCAGCGCCTCGTCGTGGTAGCCGACCGGCATGATGTGGTACTGGGTGGCGATCTTCAGGCTGACATCGCGGACCGCGTCGAGGTCGGGCTTGACGGTGTACAGGTCGACAAACGGGATGCCCATCTTGCGCGGCAACGCGCGCTTCAGGGTTTGTTCATCGATCACACCCATGTCGATCAGGGCCTGCCCAAGCTGCTTGGTGTTGCGCAGTTTCTGGTATTCAAGGGCGCGATCGAGTTGTTCGCTGGTCACCAGGTTCATCTCGATCAGGACCGTGCCGAGCCGCTTGATGTTGCCGGCGCGCTGCTGCTTGAGTGCGCGGTAGAGATCGGCGCGGTTGGTGATCGGCAGATCCCGGCTTTCTTCTTCCAGCGGCGCCAGGGTGATCGACTGGCCGCTCGCAGAGGCCGCATCGAGCGACATCGCCGAACTGTTGGCCGCCACCTCCAGCAGCTGCAATCCACCGGCTGCGCTTGGCGGTGGCACGGCCGGTCCGTGCGGCGCGGCGCCCGCCTGGTCGGTGGGCGCTGCCGCGTCCGGCGCTGCGCCCAACCGGTAGTCGCGAATCGAGGTCAGTGGAATGAAGTGCCGTATCGCACTGTCGGTGTCGAATAGTTCGAGCAGGAACAGCGCATCGTCGACCACCACCGCGCCGGCGGCGTCACCCTCCAGGGTGTTGCCGGAATTGAACTCGACCAGAAACGGCTTGGCGTGGGCGTCGACCCGGTCGCCCGCTTGCATCTCCAGCCCCTGGTCGGGCAGAAGGGTGACGGCAACCGGTTCGGCCAGCGTCAGTATCTCGATATCGTCATAGGAAAGCGCCACATTGGCCGGGCTGCCGGCCAGATTGAACTGCACCACACGCGCTTCGGGCAGGAACTCGACCAGTCGGCCTTCAAGGCGCGATACCCGGCGCGTCAACACCATGGCGTGCGGGTACAAGGCGCCGCTGGCCGGCGCCGCCACTGACAGGTACGGCGGTGCCGGCCAGCTTTGCGCAGGTGCCGCGATCACGCCGGCATCGGCCTCCCCTGCGCCTGTTTCAGGGCCGGCGAAATCGATGACGGGAAAGCCGCTGTTCACTGGTTGGCCCCTGTATTTGCGGGTTCACGACTCGTCAAATGCGCCCTCACTGCCGCTATGCATGCTCATTGGTTGCACTACAGCATACCAAGCTCAGGTCAACCGTTGCTGCACGACTGCGTAGGTGACCCCCATCTAGCCTCCTGGCAATGAATGATGCCGGGGATCTCTTTTGCCGCGACGAAGCCATAATTTACCTTATTGGCATATTTCGTTGGCTGTTTGCACGATATCCGGCGCCAGGGAAGGTGAAAAAGCAGGGTTTGCCTGGTCGGACTCGCGCCGCAAGTGTTTTGTTGCAACGCGCCATGAGTGAACGCTTCAGCGGTTGCACGAATTCCAGTTTCGCTTGCCAGCAGGCCCACAATGGCACACACCGGTCGAATGTGCCGGTGCGCAATCCGGTTGACAAACATGGAATTTTCGATTTCCGGCAGATCATTGCAGGCGGCCGGCAGGCGACCGACCGCAGTGCCTTCATGCGCTTCCGGATCGCGTCGCCTGCTGCTTCGCTGCACGCATGGCGTTCCCGGAGTACCCGGTCAGGCTCCGGTACACCTTGCTCAGCTCGGCCGGCAGCGCGTTGACGTCGGCAATCACCATGTAGCGCTGCGCGGCGCACATGCGGCGCAGGTAGTCGTGGCCGGCGGGGTCGATGGTGATGCAGAAGGTCGAGATGCCGGCGCGGCGCGCTTCTTCAAGCGCGCGCGCGGTGTCCTGGATGCCGTATTCACGATCCCGGCGGTCCGGTCCATAATCGCGATCCTCGGGATAGCCGTCGGAGACGATGATCATCACCTTGCGGCGCATCGGCTGGCGCGCCAGCTTGCTGGCGGCGTGCCTGATCGCCGGGCCCATCCGGGTCGAACGGCGTGGCTGCATCGCCGCCAGTGCCGCCCAGCTGCGGGCCGACAGCGGATCGCTGAATTCCTTGATCACATTGAATTCGACATTCTCGCGGCCGTCACCGGAAAAGCCGTACACCGCGTGGCTGTCGCCCAGGGTACGCAGGGCTTCGCACATCAAGGCCAGGGCTTCGCGCGCGATGTCAATCACCCGGCGTTTCGGCGCCGCCGGCGCGATCTCGGGCGGCGCACCGTAGCGCCCCCAGATATAGGGATCGTGCTCCGCCGCGTCGGCCGCCGCCGCGGCCCCCGGTTCGGGAATCGGAAAATCGGTGGAGGCGCTCATGTCGACCAGGAACGCGGCCGCCACCTCGCGCAGGCCGCGGTCGCGCCGCATGTACAGGTACTCGTCGCTGCTGTGGCCGGCGCGGCGGTCGATCAGGGCATCGATCACGCTGTCGAGCTCGAATTCGGCGCCATCGCTGACGCGGTGCACGCGGTGCCACGATTCCGGCCGGATCATGCTGAACTGCCGCTTGACCTGGCGCACCAGGCCGGCATTGCGACGGCGCGTCTGGTTGATGCTGCCGTGATCGTCGCCGTGCAAGCGCTGCTCGTAGAGGCGGCACCATGACTTGAGGTAGCGGCGGTTGTGATAGTCCCATTCGTCATACAGAAAGCTTCGCGGGCCGTCATGCGCGCCGCGCCGCGCCGCGGCGGCATGCGTACGAGGTGCTGCAGGCCGCGTGACGGCATCGGCCGGCGGTGCCGGG
Organism: Burkholderiales bacterium; assembly: GCA_031423955.1. GTDB lineage: Bacteria > Pseudomonadota > Gammaproteobacteria > Burkholderiales > JAEUOS01 > JAEUOS01. The sequence goes on along the minus strand of JANPGJ010000484.1, from coordinate 6,134 downwards.
TCGCTGGTCGTTGACAGTCCGCCTTCCCGTATGGTGGTACCGGCGGCACCGCCACGTACTTGCTTGTACACCAGGTCCGGTCGCAATTCGCCGCGGAAGTCGACCCCCGGGCCGTCGAAATCCTCGGTCGCAGGCTCCGCGTTCCCGTCGCTCTCCGACTGGCCACCGGCTTCGCTGGCAGTGCCGGTGGCGGCGCTTTCCGGCATCTCCTGATCCGGCGTCAGAAGGGCTCCGTGTCGCACCGGACGGCGCAGGAAATTCCCGATCAGCATGCAGATGTCGAGGGCCGCGCGCGCGCTGTGATACACGCTGGCGGTCTCCGTTTCGACCAACGCCGCCAGGTCGAGCATGCGATCACGTGCTTCGCCGTGGTCGCCGGCAGTCAGGTCGCTTCGCTGCGCGCCGAGCGAATAGCGCACCAGGCATTCGAGCAGTGCCGCCACCGGTTGCCGCGGATCGACGCCAGGGCGGCTGGCGAGGGCGTGCGCCAGCACCCGCGCAAGATCCGCGCGTGCGCCGGGATATCGCCTGCGCAGCGCCGAGTCAACCCGCAGATCCTCGAGTGTGGTGAAGACGCGGCGCAACAGTCCCGGCCTTGGCGACAGCGCGAAGAAGCGTTCGAGGTCCGAGCTGTTGCGCTGCGCGAGCAGGCGCCTGACCGGGTTGGCAGGCGCGGCAACGGCGGGCACGATCGCCGGCAAATGCAGGATGCGCACGGCGTGTTCCCAGTCGAAGTCGAAGGTGCCGTTTTCCAGATAGCCGATCTGGTGCAGAACCGCGATACGGTAGGCGCCGAGGTTGTATGCCCGCGAGTCGAAGCTGGCGATCACGGCCGGCAGATGGATGCTCGCGCCGTCGGTGGCGATTCGGCCGATGGCGACGCCTGCGCTTTTCTGCTGTGGCGGCGGCGCCGGCCGCGCCGCTGCTGCGCGCGGGTCATCCGGCGCGGGCCGTCGTGCCAGGCTGCCATCCCCGGCTTCGAACATCTTCAGATGCAGATGACGACCGGTCAGGCCTTCGGTGAACAGGGCAAGTACGCGCTGGATGTCGGTGAAGGCAACGCCGGCACCCGCGGCGCCGAGCGCATCGCCGTCACTCACGGCAGCAGCACGTCGACGATCGCGGCGAGCGCCTGCTGGACCTCGGCGTCGTCGCTGACCGCACGCGCGATCGCGACATCGCAGGCGCGGCGCGGCGCGATCCCGGCGACCACCAGTTGCGCGGCATACACCAGGAGCCGGGTGCTCACACCTTCCTCGAAACCATGTTCGCGCAGATTGCGCACTTTCTCGCCGATCAGTGCCAGGCTGCGCGCGAATCCGGCATCGACACCGCTTTCATGGGCGATGATGGTGGTTTCCAGGTCGATTCCCGGATAGTCGAAGTCGAGGCTCACAAAGCGCTGGCGGGTCGAGGGCTTGAGGTCCTTCTGCACGCTCTGGTAGCCCGGGTTGTAGGAAATCACCAGCAGGAAGTCGCGGTGGGCATCGAGCAGCTCGCCGGTCTTGTCGATCGGCAGCACGCGCCGATGATCGGTCAGCGAGTGGATCACCACCGTGGTGTCCTTGCGCGCCTCGACCACTTCGTCGAGATAGCACAGGGCGCCGCTGCGCACCGCGCGTGTCAGCGGTCCATCCAGCCAGACGGTCTGGTCACCCGACAGCAGGTAGCGGCCGACCAGATCGGTCGCGGTCAGGTCTTCGTGACATGCCACGGTGATCAATGGCGTCTCAAGCTGGCGGCGCGGGCTGTCGAACTGGCGGAACAGCCGCCATGCCATGTGCTCGACAAATCGTGTCTTGCCGCAGCCGGTAGGACCTTTCAGCAGCACCGGCAGGCGCGCATGGTATGCGGCTTCAAACACCGCCACCTCGTCGCCCAGCGGCAGATACCAGGGCTCGGCGTCGAGTCGGCTGCTGGCGGTGGGGAGGAAAGTCTGGGTCATGACGATGGCTTGCAGATGCGGATTGGCAATTCCGTACTTTACTTGGAACGGGCATCCAGCCGCCCCGGTCTCCCCAGGCTGGAAGCCGGCTTCACGTCAAGCGCTGGTGGCGCGCGATAGGACCAGGCGAATCTCCGCCACGGCGCAATTCGACATGGACCAGTGCGATATGTGTGCCAACGCACGGAGCGCGGCCATATCGCTGTCCCATACTGGTCTGGTCGACGCTGGCGAAGACGAGCAACGCACTTGTGACATGCCGGCCGCGGCAAGAGAAATTGTCAATCAACGCAACAGTGGAGTACTGCCATGCACCTGACCCGAAAAGCCCTTCAATTCATCGCCGCCTTCCTGCTTGCCACCATGCTTGGTTGCGCCTCAACCGCAACCCGCGAAGGCACCGGCGAGTATGTCGACGATACCGTCATCACCACCAAGGTGAAGGCGGCGGTGTTCAACGCGCCGAACCTGAAATCCGCCGAGATCAATGTCGAAACCTTCAAAGGCGTGGTTCAACTGACCGGCTTCGTCAGCTCGCGCGATGACATCAACCGGGCCGTCGAACTGGCGCGTGGCGTCAAGGGCGTGACCTCGGTGCGCAACGACATGCGACTGAAGTGACACTCGAAACGCGTCTGCCCTGATGCGTTTTCGTATTGCCAGGCGCCATCGCGGCGCCCCAACCATGCCTTATCCGCAATCCTGAACCGTAAAGGAAGCAACATGAAAAAAGCCAACCTTACCGCAGTGGCCGCCGCGATCGCCCTGGTTTTCAGTGCCGGCGCGCTGGCCGCGCAAAGCATGTCGAAGCAGGATTACAAGACCTCCAGGGACAAGATTTCGGCAGATTACAAAGCCGCCAAATCCGGCTGCGATTCGAAAATGGCCAATGCGAAAGATGTGTGCATGGCCGAAGCGCGCGGCACCGAAAGGGTCGCGCGGGCCGAACTTGACGCCCGCAACAAGCCGGGTGCGAAGGCCGATGTCGCCGTCGCGATAGCCAAGGCGGAATCCGCCTATGCCGTGGCCAAAGAGAAGTGCGACGACAAGGCCGGCAACGACAAGACGGCCTGCTTGAAGGAAGCCAGAGTGGCCGAAGCCAACGCCAAGGCCGAAGCCCGCGGCGCCCGCACGACCGCGGCAGCCGGCAACCCCGCGCCGGCGAAAAACGCGGCATCCGCACCGAAGAAGGAATCGGCCGGTGAATATGTTGACGACGCCACCGTCACCGCCAAGGTGAAGGCGGCGGTATTGGGTGAAGCCACGCTCAAGTCGGCCGAGATCAACGTCGAAACCTACAAGGGGACGGTCCAGTTGAGCGGCTTCGTGCGTTCGCGCGCCGATATCGACCGGGCGGTCCAGGTGGCGCGCGGTGTCAAGGGCGCAACGTCGGTCAAGAACGACATGATCGTCAAGGGCCAACAGTAGGCTGCGGCGGTTCGACGCAGCGCCGGCGGGCGATGCCGGCGGGCCGGCGACAGTCTCGGCTCGCGGGATGCGGCAACTATTGATCGTTACCAAAAACATGACAGCCTCGCCAGAGGTATGTTGTTGTCATGAATTATGCAATTCTCAGTAGATCAGGAAGGCGCGCGATGATGAACATGGGTTTCCCCAGTCTGTGGGGGCTGTTGATTCTTGTCGGTGACGTGTGGGCGATCATCAATATCTTCCAGAGCGGTGCGAGCAACGAGAAGAAGCTGATCTGGATCGTCGCGGTGGTGCTGCTGCCGCTGCTCGGGCTGATCCTGTGGTACTTCCTCGGGCCGCGCAACGGCCGGGCCACTTGAGAAAGGGTGCCGGTGCGGCGCCCGCTCCCGGCCATTGCCGGCGTGTGGTCCCGAGCTGCGACGGGCGCCCAGGTCAGGCTTGCGACGGCGGCCGAGGCTTGCGCGAGGCCAAGAGGATGCCGATGCCGATCAGCAGGATGCCGCCGGCGTGATGGACATGAAAGCGCTCGCCGAGGAACAACACGGCGAGGACGCTGCCGAACACCGGCATCAGGTGCGCCGACTGTCCGGCACGCGCCGCGCCGACCAGTTCGATGCTGCGGGTGTAGAAAAAATACGCCACGAACGACGGCAATACCGCCGCATAGGCCATCGCGGCATAGGACGGCCAGCCACCGCGGATCACCGCGCCGCCAATCGCTTCAAGGATATAAAAGGGCAGCATCATCAACGAGGCCAGCCCCATGGCGGCCACGATGAAACTCATCGGGTGTACCGGCGGCCGGTAGCGCAGCAAGGGTCCATACACCGCGTTGAGCGCCAGCGCCACCAGGATCCAGGTGTCGCCGCGATTGAACGACATATGCAGCAGGGTTTCGAGCGATCCGCCACTGGCGATCACCGCCACGCCCGCGAGCGAGATGGCAACCCCGAGCGTCTGCCAGCCGCTCGGGCGTTCGGCGAACAGCGCAAATGCCCATAGCAGCACCAGCACCGGCATCACCGACTGCAGCAGCAGGGCATTGAGCGCGCTGGTGTATTGCAGACCGATGTAAGACATGGTGTTGTAGGTCGCAAAGCCGGTCAGCGCGAGCAACAGCATCATGCGCCAGTGCCGCAGGAGCGCCGGCCAGTCGCGCTTCAGGTGCGGCCAGGCGATCCCGAGGGCGAGCAGGAACGCTCCGGTCCAGCGCCAATAGGCCAGGGCGACCGGCGGCACTTGGCCGGCGACGGCGCGGCCGACCACGATATTTCCGGCCCAGAACAGGTTCACCAGGATCAGCAGGGCAGGGGCCGACGCCCAGACCCGCGCGGCCAGATTTTTCAAGGCAATCCGGCGCGGTCAGGGGTGTCATCAACCCCGCGGCATGGGCATCGCATGGCGCCGATGAACGTCCCGGCTGCCGGCGGCTGACGCACAGCGCGCGTGCTGCGCGCCTGTGCTGTTGTCACGGCGGTCAGCGCTACATAGCCGCCGGCGTACCGCGCTGGCAATCGGTTCAAGCGGCGATACCCTTTTCGCGAGACTCGCCGTAAGGCGGTGAATAGATCACCAGCAAGCGCACCGGTTCTTCACTGATCCGCGTGAACGCATGCACCATGTCGGCCGGAAAAAAGCAGCAGTCGCCGGGCCCGAGTTCGCGTGACTGGCCGTCGACTTCGGCACGCGCGCGACCGGACAACATGTAGCACACCTGCTCGATGCCGGGGTGACGGTGCGGCAGTGCGCCGCCGCCTTCGCCCAACTCGCCGCCGACCACCCCGAGCAGCACCTCGACATGCTTGGCGCCGACGGTCTCGGGACCGATCAGGCGCCGGTTCACCGTGTCGCCATGGTTGGCCGGGCTGTACGGCACAACCTCGGATTCGCTGATGAAATATCGCTTGCTGCTCATGATTGCCTCCCTTGTTGTGTTGCTCGCGCGGCGCGCGGCGTCGGATCTGCGGGACGCCGCGTGCAACGAAGGCCGGTGTTGCCGCTTTGGCCATCGCACGCCGGGCACAGCCCCGCAGGCCGCAAGCTTATCAGTGCGCCCGCGTTTTACGCCTTGGCGCCCGGTTTGACCGGCGGGAAGCCGGTCTGGATCTGCATGGTCGCATGGCCGCGCGCCAGCGGCACGCCGCCGGTATCGCGCAATTCGCCTTCGACAAAGCCGACGCTGCGGCCGCGCTTGATGACCCGGCCGAAGCCTTCGATCGGCCCGGGTTGCGCGGCCTTCAGGAAGCGCGTGCCGAGATCGAGGGTGACGTTGTATTCCTCCTCGCGCATCGCGGCGGTCAGGGTGACGGCCAGCAGTTCATCCATCATGGCCGACAGCATGCCGCCGTGGACGATGCCGCCGGGATTGATGAACGAGGCGCGGGCGGTGAAGCGCAAATGCACCTCGCCGCGCGCGATGTCATAGGCAAGATATTGGGTGCCGAGCAACTCGCCGACCGGCGGACGCGGCATGCGGCCGCTGAACACCGCGGCGATCAGCGGCGGCGGGCCTGCCTGCGCCGCTTCATCCGCGGCGCTCACCGCGCCGGCCCGCGGCAATGATCGCGCCGGCGCCCTCTTGCGCGCCGGCGGCCGATGGCGTGCTGGCTTGCATGAGTCAAGGTCGGACCCCGACCACAAAGCTGACCACGGTGGCGGTGCTGCCGCCGATGTTGAGAGTGGCGAAGGTCTGTGCACCCTCCACCTGGATTGCGCCGGCCTGCCCGGTCACCTGCCTGGCGGCGTCGAACAGCATGCG
>JANPGJ010000483.1:0-41426 GCA_031423955.1 Burkholderiales bacterium | reverse complement strand
CGCAACGGCTGGATCGACGATGCCGCGCTTGAAAGACTTGCCGTGCCGTTGGCAAAATCCGGTTACGGGCAGTATTTGCTGGGTTTGGTCAAAGAGAAAAAAGGCTTGTGATGAGGATCACGCCTACCGCGATTGCCGATGTGCTGCTGATCGAACCGAAGGTGTTCGGCGATGATCGCGGTTTTTTCTTCGAGAGCTTCAACCAGCGCGCGTTCAGCGAAGCGGCTCGTCTGAGCGGTGAATTCGTGCAGGACAATCATTCGAAATCGGCGCGCAATGTGCTGCGCGGATTGCATTACCAGATCCGTCAGCCGCAGGGAAAGCTGGTTCGCGTCATCGCCGGCGAGGTGTTTGATGTCGCCGTTGATATCCGGCGTCCGTCGGCGACATTCGGACGCTGGGTCGGGCAGGTGTTGTCGGGGGACAACAAGCGGCAATTGTGGATTCCGCCAGGGTTCGCACACGGCTTTCTGGTGTTGTCGGATTCGGCGGAGTTTCTTTACAAGACCACAGACTACTGGGCGCCGGAGCACGAGCGTTGCATATTGTGGAGTGATCCGACCCTGGCGATCGATTGGCCCCGCATGGACGGCGCGCCGCTGTTGTCGAAAAAGGACGCGATCGGCACGAGTTTCCAGGCTGCCGAGATTTTCTCCGCATGAATCGAGTTAAATGGGGTCTGACCCCATTTAAATTCAATTGGGGTCAGACCCCATATTTGACGAATGTTCGTTCTTGTTGCGGCGGCTACCCTGTAGTCGGTTTGACATTGGTCGATAGTCATCCGGGGCCACGCCTTTGGCGTCTCCGCTGGTGACTGAGGTGCAATCAACCGGATTGATTCATGGCGACTATTCTTGTGACCGGCGGCGCCGGGTATATCGGCTCGCATACATGCGTCGAACTCCTCAACGCCGGAATTGGCGTGACGGTGTTCGACAATTTCAGCAATAGCAGCCCGGAGTCGCTCGCGCGCGTCGAGCGGATCACCGGCAAACGGCTTGCCGTGGTTCGTGGCGACATTCGGGATCGCGACGCCTTGCGTGCGGTATTGCAATCAAGCGGCGCGTCGGCAGTGATCCATTTCGCCGGCCTCAAGGCGGTCGGCGAATCTGTCGACAAGCCGGTGGAGTACTACGACAACAATGTCGTCGGTACTTTGCGCCTGATCGAGGCAATGCGGGACTGCGCGGTCAGGACGCTGGTGTTCAGTTCGTCGGCCACCGTCTATGGCGATCCGCAACGGCTGCCGCTGACCGAGGACCATCCCTTGTCGGCGACCAATCCCTATGGCCGCTCGAAGCTGATGATCGAGGATATCCTGCGCGACCTGTATCGCAGCGATCCCTCATGGCGGCTTGGGTTGTTGCGGTACTTCAATCCTGCGGGTGCGCACGCGAGCGGGCTGATCGGCGAGGATCCGCAGGGTATCCCGAACAACCTGATGCCGTTTGTCGCGCAGGTGGCAGTGGGAAAGCGGGAGTACCTGAATGTCTGGGGTGACGATTATCCGACGCCGGATGGTACCGGCGTGCGTGACTACATTCATGTCGTCGACCTGGCGCTTGGGCATCTGAAGGCGCTGGAACGGCTGCAGGCGCAGGGCGGATGCTTCGTGGTCAATCTGGGTACCGGGATCGGCTACAGTGTTCTCGACATGGTGCGTGCGTTCGAGAAGGCCAGCGGCAAGCCGGTGCCATATCGGGTGGCGGCACGTCGCCCCGGCGATATCGCTTCGTGCTACGCCGATTCGGCACTGGCTCGCGAACTACTCGGCTGGAAGGCCCTGCGCGGGCTTGACGCGATGTGCGCCGACGGCTGGCGCTGGCAAGCAGGTAATCCGCGCGGCTTCGCAGTCTGAATGGCGGCGATCATCATCACTTCGGCCTGGTGTTGATATCCGGTCATACTGTGGGCGTAGGATTGACGGATGCTGGGAACAGCGATTTGACGGAGCAGGCATGGCAAAGGGAATGATTCTGGCGGCAGGTCAGGGCACGCGCGTGAGGCCGCTGACGCGCGATCTGCCAAAACCGATGGTGCCGATTCTTGGCAAGCCGGTGATGGAGTATCTGATCGAGCACCTGGCGCGTTACGGTGTGCGGGAGATCATGGTGAACGTGGCCTACCATCATCGGCGCATCGAGGAGTATTTCGGCGATGGTCATCGCTGGGGGGTGCAGATCGGCTATTCCTACGAAGGCGTGCGAGACCACGGCGAGGTGCTGCCGCGGCCAATGGGATCGGCCGGCGGCATGCGGCGAATTCAGGATTTCAGCGGCTTTTTCGATGAAACCACGCTGGTACTTTGCGGCGATGCATTGATCGATCTGGATATCGGCGCGGCACTTCACGAGCACAAGGCAAAGGGCGCGCTGGCCAGCGTGGTTACGCTCGATGTGCCGCGCGAGCATGTGCAGAACTATGGTGTCGTGGTTGCCGACGCGGCAGGGCGCATCCAGTCGTTCCAGGAAAAGCCGAAGCCTGAGGAGGCGAAGTCGACCCTGGCATCGACCGGTATCTACCTGTTCGAACCGGCAGTACTGGAACGTGTGCCGCCAGAATGCAACTACGACATCGGTTCACAGTTGTTTCCGCTACTGGTTCAGGAAAAGGTGCCGTTTTACGCCCAGAGCCGGTTTTTCAACTGGATCGATATCGGTCGGGTCAGCGATTACTGGTCGGTCCTGCAGCGGGTTCTTCGCGGCGAGGTGGCTGAAATGGACATGCCCGGCCGCGAAGTCCAGCCGGGTATCTGGGTCGGCCTCAACACGTCCATTGCGTGGAGCACGGTACATATCGCCGGGCCCGTTTATATCGGCTCATCCGTGCGTATCGATGCGGGCGCCTCGATCATCGGCCCCGCGTGGATAGGGCACGGCAGCCACATTCGGGCCGGCGCGAAGATTCGCCGCAGTGTGTTGTTCGAGTACACACGGATTGCGCCCGACATGGAGTTCACCGAGATGATCGTCTCGCCGGATTATTGCGTCGACAGGTCGGGGGATACTTTCTACCTCGGCGACGAGCGCACCGAATTGCGCTGGGGCGACGCGCGCGCGTAATCGGGCCAGGAGTCTGGGCGGCAGGCGGGATCGAAGCGAATCCCGTGGGGCGAGAGCCCAATCTGTCGACGGATCTGAGGCACGAAGCGAGTCCGAGCGGTGCACAACGAAAAGCCGGTGCAAAGGGGACTCGCCGCCACGCGTTGCAGCCGATTTCGTTCTGCCGCGCAGACTTCTGGCGTACCGGGATTGAATCTTTCGCCGGCTAATCTTCCAGCAAGGAGAGCGCGTTCGCCTCCAGTCGAGTGCCCGGCATGTAATCGCGCTGCAGTGCAACCGTCAATGGCGGCAACGCCTGGGGTTTGGGCGGCTTGTACTTGCGCATGACCGCAGGTACATAGTTTCGGGTTTCCGCGTAGGGCGGGATCGCATTGTTGTATTTGCGCACCGCGCCTTCGCCTGCGTTGTAGGCAGCCAGCACCAGGTCCAGCCGGTCGCCGAACATGTCGATCAAGGTGCGCAAATGGCGCGTGCCTGCGCGCAGATTGCTGCGTACGTCGGCCGCGTTGTCGACGCCGTAGCGTTGGGCGGTTGCCGGCATCACCTGCATCAGGCCAAGTGCACCCTTTGGCGATACCGCATTTGCGCGATACGCTGACTCAATCTCGATGACGGCGTGAACCAGCGCAGGTTCGACGCCGGATTCGCGGGCAGCGTTCGATACTTCTTCGGCAAACGGTCTGACTTCGCGATCCGCTGGCGGCTGTACCGGCGCCGGCGGCGGTGCTGCCGGGACCAAACGGTAGCCCGCATCTGTCCGATACGACTCAGCTGGTTCGATCTTGGCGGGCGAAGGACCTGCGGCGGCAGGCATTTGCAGGCGATACGGGGTGGGCGGAGGTGATTCGGCATCGGCCCATCCCGTGCCCGCCAAGAGGCCAGAAGCGAGCAGGATTGCTGATGCCCGCGCGATTCTCTCCCGCGCGTACATCGGTACTGGTCGGGCAGGCGCTGCAAACATGTTGGCGTCGAATCGGCTTGGCAAATTCATCATCGTGGAATTGCCCTGGTCAAAGAAGGGTCGGCGAGGCACAGCAGATTGGTGCCGCCGGCGAAACGAAGACCCGATAAGATACTACCGTTTTTTTAACGCACATTATTTGACTTGGCTCTTGATGGCACCTGCGTGGCGTCACACAAAATCGAAACCACGAGTGATCTGGCCGCATATCCCGACTTATTGTCCGGCTTGGAAAAATGGATGAGGTGCGTACAACGATGGATGAGGTGCGTACAACGATGGATAATGGATAAGGTTGGATAAGGTGCGTACAACGCATAATTTTACAAAGCGGCTACAGGTATTCCCAAGGAACAATTCAAACATTCCGGTTTGGACACCATATTTTGCAAATGCACCGTCTTGCCGTCTTGCCGAATTGCCTGCCAGCGACCAATATCGATAGAGGGCGCCACCACTCTTTGGTCGCCAATAATTGGCCGATTCAACGCGAGCTACAATGAAGGTTCGCCTGGGTGGTGAAATTGGTAGACACAAGGGACTTAAAATCCCTCGCCTCTAACCGGGCGTACCGGTTCGATTCCGGTCCCAGGCACCACGCCGTTGATCAGAAAGAGGCAAGGTCTTGATCGTTTTCAATCTGGCTTGCGATTCGGAGCATCGCTTCGAGGGGTGGTTCGCGTCGGTCGACGACTTCGAATCACAGCGCACGCGCGGACTCTTGAACTGCCCGATGTGCGGCTCACTTGAAATCTCCCGGCAGCTCTCGGCGCCGCGCCTGAATCTGTCGTCAAACGCCGCGGAGCCGCACGCCGCGGCGACGGGCGCGGCCAATGTGGCCATGGTCGGGCCCGAGCAGCAGCAACTGCGCGAACTGATTCGCCGAGTGATCGAATCCACCGAGGATGTCGGCCAGAAGTTTTCCGAGGAAGCGCGGCGCATTCACTACAAGGAGGCGCCGGTGCGCGCGATTCGCGGCGTCGCAACCAGGGAAGAGGCGCAATCGCTGGCCGATGAGGGAATAGCTGTCGCACAACTGCCGTTCCCGGTAGTCGACAAGTCGCAACTCAACTAGCGCTCGAACCACTGTTTCGTCAAGCAACAATTAAGGCGTCGACGGCGCCGGCAAGGCCTTTGACAGCATTGAGTGCGGTTGCCGCGCGCCGGCCAGTCAGGGAAGCCCGCACGGCCTCAAGGCAGGTGCCGTTCGAATCGCACTCATGGACCGAAATCCGAGCCTGATGCAGCCGTCAAGTAAGTTATTATCCGCGCCGTCTTGCGAGACCGAAAGAGACCAATGGATTCGATCTACACAACCGCAGTAGGGTTTGCGGTGCAGGGTACTGCGCAGGGCTTGGGGAGGCATCGCGCGAGCAATCGGTGCGCCATGCGCTTTCGCGATTGCTCGTGTGGCCCTCGACCGCACGACTCACAATGTCAGGGCTGCGGTGATGCCTGACAAGTATTTTTTCGAAGACTTTCACGTTGGTGAAACGCTGGAAATCGGCCGCCATACGATTACCGAGTCTGAAATTCTCGGGTTTGCGCGCCAATACGACCCGCAACCCTTTCACACCGACGTAGAGCGCGCACGTACGTCCATTTACGGCGGGTTGATCGCGAGTGGCTGGCAGACCTGTGCGATTGCGATGCGGGTGATGTGCGATGCCTATCTGACCGAGGCTGCCAGCATGGGCTCCCCGGGCATGGAAGAAATTCGCTGGCTCAAGCCGGTACGACCGGGCGATACGTTGATCGTCATGCGCACCATCGAAGAGGCGCGCCCGACCAGCAAGCCAGATCGTGGCCTGGTGTTGTCGCGCTGGGACGTCTACAACCAGGGCGGCGAGCATGTGATGATGATGCGCGGCTATGGCCTGTTCGGCCGCAAGCCCGGCCTGAAAGCGCAAGAATAACTCGCCTGCGCGGGCCAAGCTTGCACCTGCGACGCTTGCCGCAGGGTATTTCGGCCACGCTTCTCGAAGCGATTTTGGGTCGCTTGGGACAAGTTCTTCTCGTGCTTTGAGTTGCCGTCAAGGTCTTCGCCATCGATCGGGGTGTCGGCTTCCCAAAGCAGGCTGCCCAGTGCAGGCACTATTCGTGCAGTTCCTTCATCTCACGCAAGTATCGCCCGGCGCGAGCGACATAGCCGGATGCGATTCGTCGCAGGTTGGACGCTTCCTCGTCGCTGATGCTGCGCACCACCTTGCCCGGCGAGCCGAGGACCATGGAGTTGTCAGGAATGACCTTGCCTTCAGGAAGCAGGGCATTGGCGCCAATGATGCAATTCCTTCCAATGACACACCCATTGAGGACTACCGCGTTGATTCCGACGAGCGTGTTCTCGCCGATTGTCGAGCCGTGCAACATCGCAAGATGGCCGACCGTGACATCGCGCTGCAGGCGCAGCGGATAGCCCGGATCGGCGTGGAGTACGGCCCCGTCCTGGACGTTGACATTGTCGCCAAGCTCGATGATCTCGTTGTCGGCGCGCACAACGGCGCCAAACCAGATCGATACGTTGTCGCCAAGCTTGACACTGCCGATCAGACTGGCGGTGGGCGCGACAAAATGATTGGCGCTGGCGAATACGGGCTGGCGTTCGCCCAGGATGTAGATGGCCATTGTAGGGTTGATCCGTTGCAAGGTTGATGGTAAGGCCGGGCAACCATCGATGCTTGCGGGTCTTGCGTGCAAGCAACGAGGTTTGCGCCCGATCCAGGCAGGCTCGATTGTGGCATTTGGCGCCGGCGCGGGCCGCCGGCGCTATATTGGCGATTCTGCGGCAACCGGAGGATGGCAAACATGGAGGCGTCGGGCAAGCGTTACAGCGAGGTTTCAATCGGCCAGACTTTCAGGCAGTCAGTGCAGGTCACCGAGGCGCATTTGAGTCTTGGTGCCACCCTGATCGGCGACTTCAATCCTTTGCATGTGGATGAAACGTTCGCACGTCGTTCGCGCTACGGCAGCCGCATCCTGCATGGGGTGATTACCAGCGCCATCATCGGTGCGCCTGCCGGCATGGTGTTTGCCGGCACGGCAATCGGCTACCTCGAGCACAACTGCCGGTTCCTCGGCCCGGTGCGTATCGGCGATACGCTGGCGACAGTCTGGACTGTTAGCGCACTCGAAGACAAGCCGAAACACGGCGGCGGTGTGGTCCGAATGAGCGCACAGTGCGTGAACCAGCGCGGCGAGCGTATCGCAGAAGCGACAGGCGCAATGCTGGTCAAGGATGCCATGCTCGCCTGAAGCGTGACCTTGGCCGCGCGATTCAGGTTGGCCAACAGGCTCCTTGCCCCGGCAAAAAAGGGTTTAACGGACTGAGTCGACCGGGAATTTTGCTATAATCGTCAGGTTTTCTCGGTTTGCCGCTTCCTCGGCACGTCATGCATCAGTGGACGCCGCCCGGCTTTCTGGGATGACGATTGTTCATCACTTAGAGGAATTTCATGACCATCACCACTCTCAGCAAGGCTGGGGTTGTTGCCGCGTATCAGCGCGCCCAAGGCGATACCGGTTCCCCCGAAGTTCAGGTTGCATTGTTGACTGCACGCATCAACGATCTCACCGACCACTTCAAGGCTCATACAAAGGATCATCATTCGCGGCGCGGCCTGCTCAGAATGGTGAGCACGCGGCGCAAGCTGCTTGACTACCTGAAGGGGCGCAACCCTGACAGCTACCGCCAACTGATCGAAAAGCTGGGTCTGCGCAAGTAAACAGCTTGAACCCCAAATGCCTGCGGCTTTCCAAGCGCAGGCATTTGTGCTTCGACTTCGCCTGAAACCAAACGGCCCACCGGTTCTTGCACCACTTCATGATGGAGTGAACCCAGGCAATCCGCTGATGCGGCGCGTGCGGCGCATCAGCGGATTGATCCGGTCCGCCAAAATCACAGATTAAGGAAACGACCTTGTTCAACATCCATAAGCAATCATTCCAGTACGGTCAGCATACTGTCACCATCGAAACCGGCGAGATCGCGCGCCAGGCCACCGGTGCGGTGATGGTCAGCATTGAAGATACCGTAGTGTTGGCGGCAGTCACCGCGTCAAAACGTGCTAAGCCCGGTCAGGACTTTTTTCCGCTGACGGTCGACTATATGGAAAAGACCTATGCTGCCGGAAAGATCCCGGGTGGATTCTTCAAGCGCGAAGGTCGGCCGTCGGAAAAGGAAACGCTGACCTCGCGCCTGATCGATCGGCCGATTCGCCCGCTGTTTCCGGACGGTTTTTACAACGAAGTGCAGGTGGTGTGCACGGTGATGTCGTGCAACCCCGAGATCGACCCTGATATCGCGGCCCTTCTGGGCGCCTCCGCCGCGCTGGCGATTTCCGGCGTTCCTTTCAGCGGGCCGATTGGTGCCGCGCGGGTTGGCTACATCGATGGCAAGTATGTGTTGAACCCGACCAAATCGCAGCTCGCGACCACGCGCCTGGACCTGGTGGTTGCAGGTACCGAAGCGGCGGTATTGATGGTTGAGTCCGAGGCCGACCAGTTGCCTGAAGACGTGATGCTGGGCGCGGTAGTCTTCGGCCACGAGCAGATGCAGGCGGCGATCAAGGCGATCAACGCGCTGGTGGTGGACGCCGGCAAGCCTGAGTGGGACTGGAAGCCGGCTGCCAGGGACGAGGCGCTGATCGCGCGTGTGACTGCTCTGGCAGAAGCCGATGTTCGCGGTGCGTTCCAGATCAAGCAGAAGCAGGCGCGAACCCAGGCACTGAAGGAAGTTCACAGCAAGGTAGTCGCTGGTTTGGCTGCGGACAACAAGGACTACGACGAGAACGCGCTGGGCGATATCATGTTCGGGCTCGAATCGAAGACCGTTCGCTCGCAGATTCTCGAAGGCGAACCGCGCATCGACGGCCGCGATACCCGCACCGTGCGCCCGATTTCGATCCGAAACAGCGTGTTGCCGCGCGCCCATGGATCGTCCCTGTTTACCCGTGGCGAGACCCAGGCGCTGGTGGTTGCCACGCTCGGCACCGCACGTGACGAGCAGCGAATCGACGCCTTGATGGGCGAATTCTCCGATCGCTTCATGCTCCACTACAACATGCCGCCCTATGCGACCGGCGAAACCGGCCGTGTCGGAACCCCGAAACGTCGCGAGATCGGGCATGGACGTCTTGCCAAGCGCGCCTTGCTGGCGGTGTTGCCGAGCAACGAGGAATTTGCCTACACCATGCGTGTGGTATCGGAGATCACCGAATCCAATGGCTCTTCCTCCATGGCTTCGGTATGCGGTGGCTGCCTTTCGCTGCTCGACGCCGGTGTGCCGCTGAAGGCGCACGTGGCCGGCATTGCCATGGGGCTGATCAAGGAGGGCGCCAAGTTCGCGGTGCTCACCGATATCCTGGGCGACGAAGATCATCTTGGCGACATGGACTTCAAGGTCGCCGGCTCGGAAACCGGCATCACGGCCTTGCAGATGGATATCAAGATCCAGGGCATCACCAAGGAAATCATGAAGGTCGCGCTCGATCAGGCGCTGGAAGCGCGCCTGCACATTCTTGCGCAGATGAAGCAGGCGGTCAGCGGCGCCAAGACCGAGTTGTCGGATTTCGCGCCGCGCATGATCACCATGAAGATCAATCCCGAGAAGATCCGCGACGTGATCGGCAAGGGCGGCGCGGTGATTCGCGCGCTGTGCGAGGAAACCGGCGCCACCATCGATATCAAGGACGACGGCTCGGTCACCATCGCCAGCGTGTCGGCCGAAGCCGGTCGTGCCGCGCAGGAGCGGATCGCCCAGATCACCGCCGAGGTCGAGGTTGGCAGGATCTACGAAGGCCCGGTGTTGCGTCTGCTGGACTTCGGTGCCATCGTCCAGGTGCTGCCGGGCAAGGATGGATTGCTGCACATTTCCCAGATCGCCAACGAACGCGTCAACGCGGTTGCCGACTATCTCAAGGAAGGGCAGATCATCAAGGTCAAGGTGCTTGAGGCCGACGACAAGGGTCGCCTGCGCCTGTCGATGAAGGCGGCAATGGCGGATGCCGCCGGTGCAGCACCTGCCGCGGCGCCTGCAGCCTGATACGAAACGCGTTGTTCTGGTCGCGTTGGCGGGTTATAATTGAAGTCTCGGGGTGTAGCGTAGCCTGGTAGCGCGCCTGGTTTGGGACCAGGATGTCGGGAGTTCAAATCTCTCCACCCCGACCAGAAATTTGTGTGCCTGCAGGATCCTGGGTCGCGTTGTTGCATTTTTGCGCTTGTCAGGTCCGCGGTAGTGGTGTTTCTGCAGGTGTGATGTTCTGCAGGTGTGATGTACTGTAGATGTGATGTACTGTAGATGTGTTGTTTCATGCCAGCCTTGGCGGCAATGACTCTGCCCGTAGCTCAATCGGATAGAGCACCGGCCTTCTAAGCCGGGGGTTGTGGGTTCGAGTCCCGCCGGGCAGGCCAGTTTTTCGGATGGTGGCGCAGCGTTTTTGCGTGCATCGTCCATAATGGTGGCTGTAGCTCAGCGGTAGAGTCCCGGATTGTGATTCCGGTTGTCGTGGGTTCGAACCCCATCAGCCACCCCAATTTTCGCTGTTGTCGTACCGCCACCGAACGCTTCCTGGCGACGCTGTGCCGTCATGCTGCGCGCCTTCAGGCGCCACGCCTCGATTCCCTTATGACCGAGCTTGAACTGTCGATCCGCGATCGGGTCGCGACGATTGTGCTCAATCGTCCGGAAAAAGCCAATTCACTCAACAGTTCGGTGGTCGAGGCGCTTCATGTTGCGCTCGACCAGGCGTTCGATGTTCCGTTGAGATTGCTTGTGTTGCGAGCGGTGGGGCGCAACTTTTGCGCGGGATTCGATTTCAGCGGATTCGAGGCAATGACAGTTGCCGAACTGGGCTGGCGTTTCATCCGGATTGAGCAACTTCTGCAGCGCCTGACCCATGCGCCATGCCCCACGATGGTGCTGGCGCAAGGCGCTTGCTACGGCGCCGGTGCGGACCTGGTGATCGCCTGTGAGATGCGATTGGCTGCGCCTGACGCGCGTTTTCGCATGCCCGGTTGGCGGTTCGGATTGGCTCTGGGAACTCGTCGCCTGGCGTGGCGCATCGGTGACGCACCTGCCATGCGCATGCTCGAGAGCGCAACCGTGCTTGACGCTTCAGCGGCTGCCGCTGCGGGCCTGATTATCGAAGTCTGTCTGCCGGACACATGGGACGCGCGCTGCATCGAGGCGAAGTCGCGCGCCGAATCGCTTGACGATGACGCCAGCCTGCGTTTGCGCAGGATTCTCACGCCCGATACGCAGGCGGCCGACATCGCAAGTCTGGTCGAGTCATTGACCAGTGGCGATCTGAAGGCAAGGATTGGCGCATTTCGGCAACAGTCGAAGGCGGCTTAGGGCAAGCTCGCCGAATGCGGGTTTGACCCTGACGCCGGCGGGATCGTATAATTAAGGGCTTTTTTGACCAACCCCTATTTGAACTGAACAATGACCGTGGCTAGGCGCAAACTGGTTGCTGGCAACTGGAAGATGAACGGCGGGCTCGCGGCCAATCGCGACCTGCTGGGAGCGCTGATTGCCGCATTGCCGGGCTACGATGGCGCCGATATTGCCGTCTGCGTACCGACGCCTTACCTTGCGCAGGTCGCTCAGCTTGTGGCTGGCTCCCCGGTCGCACTTGGTGCCCAAAACATCAGCGAGCACGCGGCTGGTGCGTACACCGGCGAGGTGTCGGCCGCGATGCTCAAGGAATTTGCATGTCGTTACGTGATCGTCGGGCATTCCGAGCGCCGCGCCTTGTTTGGCGAGTCCAATGCACAAGTGGCGGCCAAATTCGTTGCTGCAGACACGGCAGGTTTTACGCCGATATTTTGCGTTGGCGAAACTTGGCCCGAGCGGCAGGCGGGGGCCACCGAGGCGGTAGTCGAGGCGCAACTTCAGGCCTTGCTTTCGGTGGCGTCGGCTGATCGACTTGGCGCGGCAGTCATTGCCTACGAACCGGTGTGGGCGATCGGCACCGGCAAGACGGCAAGTCCGGCGGAAGCGCAGGCGGTGCATGCCTTTATTCGGAGTCGGGTTGCCGGGTGCAATCCTGCCGCAGCTGCAAGAATGCGCATACTCTACGGCGGGTCGGTCGGTGCCGCCACTGCTGCCGGCTTGTTTGCCTGTGGCGACATCGACGGCGGCCTGGTGGGTGGTGCGTCTCTGAAGGCGGCTGACTTCGCGACCATCTGTCGCGCTGCGGTGGTCCAGGTAGGAGTGTCAGTGGCTGGATAAGTCCGCAGTTTGACGTTGTCACTTTGCATTACGTTGTTGTTCAACAGTACGCCGCGATTTTTCCTTTGTTGATTTCAGCAATGGCGTCGGCGGCGTCTTAGGATTCAAGATGAATATCGTATTCAACGTCATTCTCCTGCTGCATATCGTCGCGGCCATCGGGATCATCGTGCTGGTGTTGCTCCAGCATGGCAAGGGTGCCGATATGGGCGCGGCGTTCGGTGGCGGTTCCGCCGGCAGCCTGTTTGGTGCGACTGGCAGCGCGAATTTTCTGTCTCGGGTGACCGGTGCTTTGGCCACTGTTTTCTTCCTGACCAGCTTGTCGATGACCTACATCGCCACGCACAAGCCCAAGGGTGGCGGGGGCGGCGTGATGGACTCGGTCTCCGGCGCGCCGGCGAAGGCTCCGGGGGCTCCCGCGGTACCTGGGGTGCCTTCTCCCGCAGCTATTCCAGGCCAGGCCGGAGCGGGTGCTGCCGCGACTGCGCCGGGGCCGGCGGCCAACATGCCTGTTGCACCTGCTGCGGCGCCGGGGGAAGCACCAAAAAGTACGCAGATACCGAAATAAACGAAGTACAATATTCGTTGTAATGCAGCATGCCGACGTGGTGGAATTGGTAGACACGCTGTCTTGAGGGGGCAGTGCCGAAAGGCGTGTGGGTTCGAGTCTCATCGTCGGCACCAACGCAGAATTTCCCCGGTTCCTCGGCCGGGGTGCATGTCGTACATCCAATGAACCTCGAAAACTACTTCCCGATCCTCCTGTTCATCGCAGTAGGTGTCGCTGTCGGTGTCGTGCCGATGGTGCTCGGGTCGCTTCTGGGGCCGAATCGTCCGGATAGCGAAAAGCTCTCGCCATATGAGTGCGGATTCGAGGCGTTCGAGGATGCGCGGATGAAATTCGACGTCCGCTATTACCTCGTTGCGATTCTGTTCATTCTCTTCGATCTGGAAACGGCATTGCTGTTCCCCTGGGCTTCGGTGGCGCGAGAACTCGGGCCGCAGGTGTTCGTCGCCATCCTGTTGTTCATATTCGAACTGGTACTTGGGTTCGTATACTTGTGGAAGAAGGGCGCTCTCGACTGGGAGTAGCGTTCGATGAGGATTCGATGAGTATCGAGGGAGTCTTGTCCGAGGGATTTGTCACGACGACGGCCGACAAGCTGATCAACTGGACACGTACTGGTTCGCTGTGGCCGATGACCTTCGGGCTGGCGTGTTGTGCCGTCGAGATGATGCATGCTGGCGCCGCGCGCTATGACCTCGACCGCTTCGGCATCGTGTTCAGGCCAAGTCCGCGCCAATCCGACGTCATGATCGTGGCCGGCACCCTGTGCAACAAGATGGCTCCGGCCCTGCGCAAGGTATATGACCAGATGGCCGAACCGCGCTGGGTTATTTCCATGGGGTCATGCGCGAATGGCGGCGGCTATTACCACTATTCATACTCGGTGGTGCGCGGTTGCGACCGGATAGTTCCGGTCGACATTTACGTTCCCGGTTGCCCGCCGACGGCGGAGGCCTTGTTGTACGGCATTCTGCAACTGCAGAACAAGATCCGTCGCACCAACACCATCGCACGCTGACCGGCGCCGCCTGACGAATTTATCCATGACGCGGCTGGAAACCCTCCAATCCAAGGTCGAAGCGGCGCTGGGGCAGCGCGTTGTGTCGATCGTCGCCGCCCTGGGCGAACTTACGGTCGTCCTGAAACGTGACGCCTATCTCGACGCTGCCCTCATCCTGCGCGATGACCCGTCGTTGCGCTTTGGTGAATGCATTGACCTGTGCGGCGTCGACTATTGCTCATACGGTGAGGGCACCTGGCAGGGCGCGCGCTTCGCGACCGTGCTGCATTTGCTATCCATCGAGAACAACTGGCGCTTGCGAGTGCGCGTGTTTTGCGAGGATGACGACTTTCCGGTGATCGCATCGGTTTGCCCGGTCTGGAATGCCGCCGGGTGGTATGAGCGCGAGGCGTTCGATCTGTTCGGCATCATCTATGAAGGGCACAGTGATTTGCGACGCCTGCTTACGGACTATGGTTTCATCGGTCATCCTTTTCGCAAGGATTTCCCGATTTCCGGCCACGTCGAGATGCGTTACGACCCCGAGCAAAAGCGGGTCATTTACCAACCGGTGTCGATCGAGCCGCGCGAAATCATTCCACGCATCATTCGCGAAGACAGCTACGCGACGATGAAGAAGTGATGCATGGCTGAAATAAAGAACTACACGCTCAACTTCGGTCCGCAGCATCCCGCCGCACACGGCGTGTTGCGGCTGGTGCTCGAGCTTGATGGTGAAGTCGTGCAGCGCGCCGACCCGCATATCGGGCTCCTGCATCGCGCCACTGAAAAACTGGCGGAGCAGAAAACCTTCATCCAGTCCGTGCCCTACATGGATCGTCTCGACTATGTGTCGATGATGGTCAATGAGCATGCCTACGTAATGGCCATCGAGAAGCTGATGGCTGTTGAAGTGCCGTTGCGCGCGCAGTACATCCGTGTGATGTTCGACGAAATCACCCGTGTGCTCAACCATCTTCTCTGGCTGGGCGCGCACGCGCTAGACGTCGGTGCGATGACCGTCTTCCTGTACGCGTTTCGCGAACGTGAAGACCTGATGGATTGCTATGAGGCGGTCTCCGGCGCCCGCCTTCACGCTGCCTATTATCGCCCGGGCGGGGTATACCGCGACCTGCCGGATGTGATGCCGCAATACCGCTCCAACAAGGTGCGCAGTGACCGGGCGGTCAAGGCGATGAATGACAATCGCCAGGGCTCCCTGCTTGATTTCGTGGAGGATTTCACCACCCGTTTTCCGCGCTACATCGACGAGTACGAAACACTCCTGACCGACAACCGGATATGGAAGCAGCGTCTGGTCGATGTCGGCATCGTTTCACCGGAACGAGCGCAGGCGATGGGTTTCACCGGTCCCATGCTGCGCGGATCCGGTATCGAGTGGGACCTGCGGAAGAAGCAGCCGTATGAAGTGTATGACCTGCTCGACTTCGATATCCCGGTGGGCACCAATGGCGATTGTTATGATCGCTACCTCGTGCGTGTGCAGGAGTTGCGCGAATCAAACAAGATCATCCGCCAGTGCGTGGAATGGCTGCGCAACAATCCCGGCCCGGTGATGACCTCCAATCACAAGGTGGCCCCGCCTTCACGTGTTGCAATGAAAACCAACATGGAAGAGCTGATTCACCACTTCAAGCTCTTCACCGAGGGCTTCCACGTACCGGCCGGAGAGGCCTATTGCGCGGTCGAGCACCCGAAGGGCGAATTCGGCATTTACCTCGTATCCGACGGCGCCAACAAGCCTTATCGCCTGAAGATCCGCGCACCGGGCTTTGCCCACCTGCAGGCACTCGATGAAATGTCGCGCGGCCATATGCTGGCCGACGTGGTGACCATCATCGGCACCCAGGACATCGTGTTCGGCGAAATCGACAGATAAGAGCATTCGATACCCATGTTGAGCACGGAAGCTTTCAAGAAAATGGATCGCGAGGTCGCCAAGTACCCGGTTGACCAGAAACAATCCGCGGTGATGTCGGCGCTGGCGATCGCGCAGGATGAAATGGGCTGGCTCAGTCCAGACACCATGCGCGCGGTCGCCGACTACCTGGGCATGCCAGCGGTGGCGGTGCAGGAAGTGGCGACGTTCTACAACATGTACAACCTCAAGCCGATCGGCAAGTACAAGATCACCGTGTGCACCAATCTGCCGTGCGCCTTGTCCGGCGGCACGGCGGCGGCCGAACATCTCAAGTCCAGGCTCGGTGTCGGGTTCCGGGAAACAACCCCGGATGGCAGGTTCACCCTGATGGAGGGTGAGTGCATGGGCGCGTGCGGCGACTCACCGGTCATGCTGGTCAACAACAAACGCATGTGCGGTTTCATGTCGAACCAGAAGATCGACGCGCTCCTCGAGGAGCTGAAATGACCTGCCTGCACGACCGTCATATCAATCCATTGATTCTTGCCGGCCTTGATGGCGGCAACTGGCGTCTGGCGGACTACGAAAAGCGCGGTGGCTATGAAGCCTTGCGCAAGATCCTCACGACCGGCATCAAGCCCGAAGACATCATTGCCGAGCTCAAGAAATCGGCGCTGCGCGGCCGCGGTGGCGCCGGATTTCCGACCGGCCTGAAGTGGAGCTTCATGCCGCGCGGGTTGCCGGGTGCGAAGTACGTGGTGTGCAACTCCGACGAAGGTGAACCAGGTACCTTCAAGGACCGCGACATCATCCGCTATAACCCGCATATCCTGATCGAAGGCATGATCATCGCCGGGTTTGCGATGGGCGTACCGGTCGGTTACAACTACATTCACGGCGAGATCTGGGCGGACTACGAGCGCTTCGAGGAGGCGCTTGACGAGGCGCGCGCAGCCGGCTACCTC
Source organism: Burkholderiales bacterium (assembly GCA_031423955.1). Taxonomy (GTDB): domain Bacteria; phylum Pseudomonadota; class Gammaproteobacteria; order Burkholderiales; family JAEUOS01; genus JAEUOS01. The sequence continues at coordinate 24,755 of JANPGJ010000483.1, read as the reverse complement.
GGGCAGAATATTCTGGGCGCCGGATTTTCGTTCGAATTGTTCGCTCATCATGGTTACGGCGCCTATATTTGCGGCGAGGAGACCGCGCTGCTGGAGTCGCTTGAAGGCAAGAAGGGGCAGCCGCGCTTCAAGCCGCCGTTTCCGGCGAGTTTCGGCCTCTACGGCAAGCCGACGACAATCAACAACACCGAGACCTTTGCGGCAGTGCCGTGGATCATCCGCAATGGCGGCGACAAGTTCCTCGAACTGGGCCGTCCGAACAACGGCGGCACCAAGATATTCTCGATTTCCGGCGATGTTGAAAAGCCGGGCAATTACGAGATACCGCTCGGCACGCCGTTTGCCAAACTGCTCGAACTTGCCGGCGGCATGCGCGGTGGAACGAAGATTAAGGCGGTGATTCCTGGCGGCTCATCGATGCCGGTGTTGACCGGCGAAGTGATGATGGCCACCGACATGGACTACGACTCGATCGCCAAGGCCGGCTCGATGCTCGGGTCCGGCGCGGTGATCGTGATGGACGAGTCGCGCTGCATGGTGAAATCGCTGCTGCGCCTTTCTTATTTCTATTTCGAGGAGTCGTGCGGCCAGTGCACGCCTTGTCGTGAAGGTACTGGCTGGCTGTATCGCATGGTCCACCGGATCGAGCATGGGCAGGGACGCGTCGAGGATCTCGATATGCTCAATTCGGTGGCCGACAACATTCAGGGGCGCACGATTTGCGCGCTAGGCGACGCCGCGGCGATGCCGGTGCGCGCCTTCATCAAGAACTATCGCGACGAGTTTGCGTTCCACATAGAGCACAAGCGTTGTCTCGTGCCGGCCTACGTGTGAGAAGGGCCAGAGTCAAACAACATGGTTGAACTTGAAATCGACGGCCTCAAGGTCGAGGTGCTTGAAGGCAGCATGGTGATGGATGCCGCCAATAAGCTCGGCACCTACATCCCGCACTTCTGTTACCACAAGAAACTCTCGATTGCCGCCAATTGCCGCATGTGCCTGGTGCAGGTCGAGAAGGCGCCCAAGCCGTTGCCGGCATGTGCGACGCCGGTGACCCAGGGCATGAAGGTGTTCACCGCCTCCGAGCAGGCCAAGAAAGCGCAGGCAGGGGTGATGGAATTCCTGCTCATCAATCATCCGCTCGACTGCCCGATTTGCGACCAGGGTGGTGAATGCCAATTGCAGGATCTGGCTGTCGGTTACGGCGGTTCGGCGTCACGTTATCAGGAGGAAAAGCGGGTCGTCTTTCACAAGAGCGTTGGCCCGCTGGTATCGATGGAAGAAATGACGCGCTGCATTCATTGCACGCGTTGTGTGCGGTTCGGGCAGGAAATCGCCGGGGTCATGGAGTTGGGCATGCTTGGGCGCGGCGAGCACGCGGAGATCACCTCGTTTGTCGGCAGCACGGTCGATTCGGAATTGTCGGGCAACATGATCGACATCTGCCCGGTCGGGGCATTGACCAGCAAGCCATTTCGCTACTCGGCGCGGACCTGGGAATTGGCGCGCCGCAAAAGCGTGAGTCCGCATGATTCCCTGGGCTCGAACCTGGTGGTTCAGGTCAAGGGCAATCGGGTGATGCGGGTGGTGCCGCTGGAGAACGATGCTGTCAACGAATGCTGGATTTCCGACAAGGATCGTTTTTCCTACGAGGCATTGAATTCGGACGCACGCTTGACGCGCCCGATGATCAAGCAGGGCGGGGTGTGGGTCGAGGTCGAGTGGCAGACGGCTCTCGAATTCGTGGCCAAAGGCCTGGCTGACATCCGTGCCCGGCACGGCGCGTCGGCGATCGGCTTGCTGGCATCTGCCCATTCGACGCTGGAAGAATTGCACCTTGCGCAGAAGCTTGTTCGCGGTCTGGGCAGCGAGAGCATCGATCATCGCCTGCGGCAGACGGATTTCTCCGCCGACCAGAATGATTCCGCCGTGCCGTGGCTGGGTATGCAGGTACCCGAGCTTGATCAACTCGATCGCGTGCTGGTGCTCGGATCATTTCTGCGCAAGGATCATCCGCTGCTGGCGCAGCGCCTGCGCCAGATCGTCAAGAAGCGCGCCCAGGTCAACCTGATCAATCCGGCTGACGATGAACCTCTGATCGCACTGGCCAACAAGGTCATCGTCGCACCGACGCGGATGGCTGCAGTGCTTGACCAGGTGATCGAAGCCCTTGACGGAGGGGTTGGCTCGGAGCAGGCGAACGCGATTGCAGCGAGCTTGAAAGGCGGGCGCAACGTCGGCCTGTTTCTTGGCAACTTTGCGGTTCAGGCGGCTGACGCCGGGCAATTGCATGTGCGGATGCAGGCGATCGGTGACCGCCTTGCCGGGCTCAACCCGGACGCCGTCGTGCGCCTCGGTTTCTTCGGTGAAGCGGCCAACAGTGTCGGGGCCTCCCTGGTGAACGCGCTGCCAGGCAGCGTTGGCAAATGTGCACGCCAGATGATCGAACAACCATTGAAGGCCTATCTGGTCCTCAATGCCGAAGCATCGCTTGACATGGCGGATGGCGCAAAGGCTTGCGCCAGCCTGGCCGCGGCAGAAATGACCGTCGTTTTTTCGGCGTTTCGCCACTCGCTGGATTGCGCTGACGTACTCTTGCCGATCGCACCGTTTACCGAAACCGGCGGGACCTTCGTCAACACCGCAGGACTGGCGCAATCATTTTCCGGAGTTGTTGCCCCACTCGGCGAAACCCGGCCCGCCTGGAAGGTATTGCGGGTACTGGGCAACTTGCTTGGCCTGGCCGGGTTTGATCAGGACACGCTCGAGATAGTGCGCACCGAGTGCCCGAGCGCGGCTGACATCGTTTCGCGCCTTGACAACCGACCCGGAGTCGCCGCCGCCGTGGAATCCAGCGCGATTGCTGCCGGCTTTGAACGGGTGGCCGACATACCGATTTACTTTGCCGATTCGCTGGTGCGTCAGGCTCCGTCGCTGATGCTGACAGCTGACGCTCGTCCGCCGCGCGCGCGCATGAATGCCGCCGATCTGGGGCGGTTGGGCGTGGCCAGCGGATCGACTGTGCGAATAGCAAATGGTGCGGCAGCGGTGGTGGTGGGCACGGTCGCCGATGCCGGTGTGCCGCCAGGCTGTGTCCGTCTGGCCGGTGGTCATCCGCTGACGGCGCCTCTTGGCGCGTTGACCGGCAATTTGAGTGTGGAGCCGGCCTGATGGACGCTCTGGCCCTTCAGTTGCATGTTTGGGGTGCAGCCCATTTTGGGGCCTTGTGGCCATACCTGTTCACGTTTGCCAAGACCCTGCTGCTGATCGTCGCGATCGTGGCGCCGTTGCTTGGCGCGGTCGCCTATACGACTCTCTACGAACGCAAGTTCATTGGCTGGATGCAGGTGCGACTGGGTCCGAATGTGGTGACTTTTTTCGGCATCAAGTGGCTCGCCGGTCTGGCGCAGCCGATTGCCGATGGCCTGAAGCTGCTGTTCAAGGAAGTGATCATCCCGTCGGGCGCCAACAAGGGCCTGTTTCTGCTGGCGCCGATCATGGTGATCATGCCGGCACTGGCGGCTTGGGCCGTGATGCCGTTCGGCCCGGAACTTGTGCTGGCGGACGTCGATGCGGGCCTGCTGTTCATCATGGCGATCACCTCGATGGAAGTGTATGGCGTCATCCTGGCCGGCTGGGCATCGAATTCCAAGTACGCGTTTCTCGGCGCCTTGCGTGCATCCGCACAAATGGTGTCTTATGAACTGGCAATGGGTTTTTCGCTGCTGATCGTTCTGCTGGTCGCCGGCAGCCTGAACATGACCGAAATCGTCGCCGGGCAGCAGCGCGGAAGCTTCGCAGCCATGGGCCTCAATTTCCTGTCGTGGAACTGGCTGCCGCTGTTTCCCATTTTCGTCATCTATCTGGTCTCCGGCGTTGCCGAGACCAACCGTCATCCGTTTGACGTGGTCGAAGGCGAGTCCGAAATCGTGGCCGGTCACATGGTCGAGTATTCAGGGATGGCCTTTGCCATGTTCTTCCTTGCTGAATATGCCAACATGATTCTGATTTCCGCCCTGGCGGCAATCTTCTTCCTGGGTGGCTGGTCGGCCCCGATCGATTCGGCGCTGTTCAACTGGATCCCAGGCTGGTGCTGGCTCGGGCTCAAGGTTTTTGGCGGCTTGACTTTTTTCATCTGGATACGCGCAAGTTTCCCGCGTTATCGCTATGACCAGATCATGCGTCTGGGCTGGAAGGTATTCATTCCGCTAACCCTGGTCTGGCTGACTGTCATTGGATTGTGGACAGTGTCGCCATTCAATATCTGGAATTAAGATGTCAGCTGCGACCGCCGTCAAGGAATTCTTCGCCAGCCTGATGTTGCGCGAACTCGTCAAGGGCATGGCCCTTACCGGACGCCACCTGTTCGAGCGCAAGATCACGCTTCTGTTTCCCGAGGAAAAAACGCCGCAATCGCCGCGTTTTCGCGGCCTGCATGCGTTGCGCCGCTATCCCAACGGCGAAGAGCGCTGCATCGCCTGCAAGTTGTGCGAAGCGGTCTGTCCGGCATTGGCGATCACCATCGAATCGGAAGTCCGGGATGACGGCTCAAGACGCACCACGCGTTACGACATCGACCTGACCAAGTGCATTTTCTGCGGATTTTGCGAGGAGTCCTGCCCGGTCGACTCGATTGTCGAGACCCACATTCTCGAGTACCACGGCGAAAAGCGCGGCGACCTCTACTACACCAAAGACATGCTGCTGGCGGTTGGCGATCGTTATGAAGCGGAGATCGCAAACGCGCGCGCCGCCGATGCGGCCTATCGTTAGGCAGGCAACAGAACCATTCATGTTCAAAGATCTGGTCTTCTACGGTTTCTCCGCCGTCCTGGTGCTCGCCGCGATTGGCGTGATCACCTCGCGCAACCCGGTACACGCGGCCCTGTTGCTGGTTCTGGCGTTCTTTACCGCCGCGGGCATCTGGGTCTTGCTGAAGGCGGAGTTTCTGGCGATTTCGCTGGTGCTCGTCTATGTTGGCGCGGTGATGGTGCTGTTTTTGTTTGTCGTAATGATGCTCGATGTCAATCTGGACAAGCTGCGCGAGGGATTCTGGAAAAGCTCGTGGCTGGGCATGTTTGTCGGCCTGGCGATGTTGCTCGAAATGGCATTCTTGCTGATGAGTCCGCAATTTGCCGGCAGCGCGCCGGCCAACGCGGCATCAAGCCAGCCCGGCTACAGCAATATCAAGGAATTGGGGCGTCTGATCTACACCGAATACGCGTTGCCGTTCGAACTTGCCGCCTTGATTCTGCTGGTTGCGATTGTTGCCGCCATTGCGCTCACCTTGCGCGGCCGCAAGGATGCCAAGGTGCAGGACCCGGCGGCCCAGGTGCGGGTGAAGAGCGGCGATCGCTTGCGCATTGTCAAGATGACGGCCGACTCGGCTCGTGCGCGCGGCGAAGCGGCGGCGGAGGACAAAAAATGAGCCAAAACAACCTGCTGGTTCTGGGCGCTGTCCTGTTCGCCATCAGCGTCATCGGCATCTTTCTCAACCGCAAGAACCTGATCGTGCTGCTGATGGCGATCGAACTCATGCTGCTGGCGGTCAACATGAATTTTGTCACCTTCTCGCACTACCTCAACGATCCCGACGGCCAGATATTCGTGTTTTTCATTCTCACCGTCGCGGCGGCGGAGTCCGCGATCGGTTTGGCGATTCTGGTGGTGTTGTTCCGCAACCTGAACACGATCAGCGTCGATGAACTCGACTCGCTGAAGGGGTAACGGGAAAATGAGCCTTCAGAGCCTTCAAGGCCTGTTGCTGGTGGTGGCGCTGGCGCCACTGGCCGGCGCGCTGGTCGCAGGCATGCTTGGTACGCGCATTTTCGGGGCACTTGTCGGGCGCCGGACCGCGCACAGCGTGACCATTCTCGGTGTGCTGATCGCATTTGTCGGCTCGGTCGTGGTGGCGCAAGCGGCGTTCAATGCCCCGGGCGCCCTGTACAACAGCGCGCTATATACCTGGAGCGTGGTTGACGGCGTCAAATTCGATATCGGATTCCTGATCGACCGGCTCACCGTCACGATGATGCTGGTGGTCACCTTTGTTTCCTTGATGGTGCATGTCTACACCATCGGATACATGGCAGAAGACCCCGGTTACCAGCGTTTTTTCGGCTACATCTCGCTGTTTACCTTTGCCATGCTCATGCTGGTGATGAGCAACAATTTCCTGCAGCTGTTTTTCGGCTGGGAAGCGGTCGGGCTGGTGTCCTACCTGTTGATCGGTTTCTGGTACACGCGGCCAACTGCGATTTACGCCAACCTGAAAGCTTTCCTTGTGAATCGGGTCGGGGACTTCGGATTCCTGCTGGGTATCGGTCTGGTTTTCGCCTACTTCGGCTCGATGAATTATGCCGAAGTATTCACCCATCCGGACCTGCGCAAATTCGCGACCACCACGGTCAGTTTTTTGCCCGGCGATCCGACCGTGTTGACAGCGGTCTGCATCGGACTTTTCATCGGCGCGATGGGCAAGAGCGCGCAATTTCCCCTGCATGTATGGTTGCCGGATTCAATGGAAGGCCCGACACCGATTTCCGCGCTGATCCACGCGGCGACGATGGTCACGGCGGGCATCTTCATGGTTGCGCGCATGTCGCCTCTGTTCGAATTGTCGGAGGCGGCGCTGTCGTTTGTGATCGTCACTGGTGCCGTCACCGCGCTGTTCATGGGCTTTCTCGGGATTGTGCAGAACGACATCAAGCGGGTGGTTGCCTATTCCACGCTGTCGCAACTGGGCTTCATGACTGTGGCGCTTGGGTGCTCGGCATACTCGGTGGCGATCTTTCACCTGATGACGCACGCCTTCTTCAAGGCACTGCTGTTCCTCGCGGCCGGTTCGGTCATCATGGGCATGCATCACAACCAGGACATGCGTTACATGGGCGGTGCCTGGAAGTACATGAAAATCACCTGGATCACCTCGCTGGTGGGATCCCTGGCCCTGATCGGGACTCCACTGTTTTCCGGTTTTTACTCGAAAGACAGCATTATCGAAGCAGCGCACTTCGCGAAGATCCCGGGTGCGGGGTTCGCCTATTGGTGCGTTCTCGCCGGGGTATTCGTAACAGCCTTCTACTCGTTCCGCATGTACTTCATGGTGTTTCACGGGCGCGAGCGCTACGAAGAGATGCCGCATGACGACCATGGCCATGATGAACACCACGGCCTGGCGCATGGCGAGAAGCCGCACGAGTCACCGTGGGTGGTTTGGTTGCCGCTGGTGCTGCTGGCGATTCCGTCGCTGGTGATCGGATACCTGACCATCGGCCCGATGTTGCACGGCGATTTCTTCAAGGGGGTCATTGCGGTGGCCGATGCGCACACGGTAATGGCGCAGATGGGCGAGGTGTTCCGCGAGCACCACGGCGCGCTTGGCATGGCGAGCCATGCCTTGATGACGCCGCCATTCTGGCTTGCCGCGGCCGGCGTGGCACTTGCCTGGTTTCTCTACATCGTGAAACCGGAATTGCCGGCGCTGATCCGCGCCCGCGCAGCCCCGCTGTACGCCTTGCTCGACAACAAGTACTACCTCGACCGCTTCAACGAAGTCGTGTTCGCGGGTGGCGCCCGCCTGCTGGGGAGCGGCTTGTGGAAGGGCGGCGACGTTGCGCTGATCGACGGGCTGATCGTCAATGGCAGCGCCAGGCTGGTCGGGTTCATTGCGCGGGTCACGCGCTTCTTCCAGACCGGGCATCTCTATCACTACGCATTCGTGATGATCGTGGCGGTCTGGTTCGCGATCACCAGGTTCGCGTTCCTCGGCAGCGGTCCGGGCAAGTAAGGCAACCGACAAGACACCATGCAGTCAACCGCACCGATTCTCAGCCTTTCCATCTGGGTGCCTATCCTGGCCGGCCTGGTGGTGTTTGCCACTGGCCGCGATCAGAATGCGCAACTTGCTCGATTGCTCGCGCTGCTCGGTTCGCTGGCCGGACTTGTGGTCACCCTTCCATTGCTGCTCGACTTCAACACCGCGACGGCGAAGTTTCAGTTTGTCGAGCGTTTCGACTGGATTGAACGATTCCACATTGAATACTTTCTGGGGGTGGACGGCATATCGATGCTGTTCATTCCCCTGACCGCGTTCATCACCGTCCTGGTCATCCTGGCCGGATGGGACGTGATCGAAAAACGGGTTGCGCAATACATGGGTTCGTTCCTGATTCTTTCGGGCCTGATGATTGGCGTGTTTTGCGCGCTTGACGGCGCTTTGTTCTACGTTTTTTTCGAGGCAACCCTGATTCCGATGTTCATCATCATCGGTGTCTGGGGAGGGCAGAATCGGGTCTACGCTGCATTCAAGTTCTTCCTCTATACGCTGCTCGGTTCGCTGTTGACGCTGGTGGCGATCATCTACCTCTACCTGAAATCCGGCGGCAGCTTCGACATCACCACATGGCATTCGCTGTCGCTGCCGCTGTCGGCGCAGAAGCTGCTGTTCCTGGCATTCTTCACCGCATTTGCGGTCAAGGTGCCGATGTGGCCGGTACACACCTGGTTGCCGGACGCCCATGTGCAGGCGCCAACCGGCGGTTCGGTGGTGTTGGCAGCCATCATGCTGAAACTCGGCGCCTATGGATTCCTCAGGTTTTCACTGCCGATTGCGCCTGACGGCAGTCGCGAGCTGGCGTCATTCATGATCGCGCTTTCGCTGATAGCGGTGGTCTATATCGGCCTGGTGGCGCTGGTGCAACAGGACATGAAGAAGCTGGTCGCGTATTCATCGATTGCGCACATGGGGTTTGTCACGCTCGGATTCTTCATGTTCAATGACGGCCAGTTGATCGGCATGGCTGTCGAGGGCGGCATCGTCCAGATGATTTCCCATGGTTTCATTTCGGGCGCCATGTTCCTGTGCATCGGCGTGCTCTACGACCGCATGCACACGCGCGACATCGCCGACTATGGCGGAGTCGTCAACACCATGCCGAAGTTTGCCGCCTTCGCCGTGCTGTTCGCGATGGCCAACAGCGGTTTGCCGGCGACGTCCGGTTTCGTCGGTGAATTCCTGGTGATTCTGGGGGCGGTGAAGTTCAATTTCTGGGTGGCGTTCGCGGCATCCACAACCCTGATTTTCGGCGCTGCTTACTCGCTGTGGATGGTCAAGCGCGTGATATTCGGTGCAGTCGCCAACGACCAGGTGGCAGGCCTTTCCGACCTCAATGGCCGCGAGTTCGGCATCCTCGCCGCACTGGCGGTGGCCGTCATCTTCATGGGCGTGAACCCGAAACCGTTTACCGACATCATGCACGCATCGGTGACGCAACTGGCCAAGCATGTGGCCAAGAGCAAGATCTGAGGGCGTGCGATGACCATGGACCTGAGCAATTTCATTTCCGCCTACCCGGAGTTCGTCATCGCAGCGACCATCGGCGTGGTCTTGATGGCCGATCTGTGGCTGCCGCGTGAGCGAAAGATCGTCTTGCAGTGGATCTGCCTGGCAGGCATCACGCTTGCCGCCGCCTTGTCGCTCGCGTTGCTGGCTGACGGTACCCGTGCCCATGCGTTCTCGAACATGTTCGTGGCTGATCCGCTGGCCCACTTGCTCAAACTCGGCGCCTATCTGTCGGTGGCCGTCACTTTCATATACGGCAGGCGCTACCTTGACGAGCGCGGCCTGCTGTCCGGCGAGTACTACATCCTCGCGATGTTCGCGTTGCTTGGCATGATGGTGATGATCTCGGCCAACCATTTCGTCATCCTGTACCTCGGCCTTGAAATGCTGTCGTTGTCGCTCTACGCGATGGTGGCCTTGAACCGGGATTCGGCGATATCTACAGAAGCCGCGATCAAGTATTTCGTGCTGGGTGCGCTTGCATCCGGACTGTTGCTGTACGGCATTTCAATGATCTACGGCGGCACCGGCGGCCATCTCGACTTCAATCTGGTCGCCAAGCAAATGGCTTCCGGCGAGACCCGCAAAAGCATGATTGTTTTCGGACTGGTGTTTGTGGTGGCAGGGCTCGCATTCAAGCTCGGCGTGGTGCCGTTCCACATGTGGATTCCCGACGTCTATCACGGTGCGCCGACGGCAATCACGCTGATGATTGGCGCGGCGCCAAAACTGGCCGGGTTTGCGATTGCCATTCGCATGCTGGTGGGCGGGTTGATCGGTGTGGCGGCCGACTGGCAGGCGATGCTGGTGATTCTCGCGGTGCTGTCGATGGGCATTGGCAATCTCGCGGCGATCGCCCAGACCAACATCAAGCGCATGCTGGCCTATTCGACCATTTCGCACATGGGTTTCATGCTTCTGGGCATGGTCTCCGGAGTGGTCGACGGCAATCGCCTCAATATTGTCGATGCTTATGGTTCGTCGCTGTTTTACGTTGTGGTCTATGTGTTGACCACACTGGCCTCGTTTGGCACCATCCTGCTGATGACCCGGCGCGGATTCGAAGCCGAGACGCTTGACGATTTCAAGGGCTTGTATGCGCGCAGTCCGTGGTTTGCGTGGATGATGCTGCTGGTCATGTTCTCCCTTGCCGGCATCCCGCCGACCGTCGGGTTCTATGCCAAGCTTTCAGTGCTGCAGGCTGCTGTTGGCGCGCAGATGCTCTGGCTGGCAGTGGTGGCTGTGCTGTTCTCCCTGATCGGCGCGTTCTACTACCTGCGCGTGGTGAAGGTGATGTTCTTCGATGAACCGCAAGATGCGTCGCCGCTGGCTGACGGAGCCGGCGTCCGCGTGCTGCTGTCGGCCAACGGCCTGGCGTTGCTGGCCCTGGGTTTGATGCCGGGTGGACTGATGGCCTTGTGCATCGGCGCCATGAAGGGCTCTCTGTAGTCAGGCATCTGCCGTTGCCGGCGATGCAATCTCCCCGATGAGCAAGTTCGAAGAAAAGACAATCGAGTCGCGGCGCGTCTATGACGGCGTGCTGCTGAAGGTCAATTCCGATCGCATCCGATTGCCGGACGGCAAGGAATCGGTTCGCGAGTTCATCGCGCATCCCGGCGCCGCCATGATCATCCCATTGCTGCCCGATGGCCGGGTGGTGATGGAGCGGCAGTTTCGCTATCCGCATCGGCGCGAGTTCATCGAGTTCCCTGCCGGCAAGATCGATGCAGGCGAAGAGCCATTGATGACCGCCAAGCGTGAGTTGCGCGAAGAAACCGGTTACGAGGCGCTCGAATGGACTCACCTGACCACCATCCATCCATTGATCGCCTATTCCGATGAGCGGATTGAAGTTTTTGCGGCGCGCAAGTTGACGCATTTCGATGCAGCTCCGGAGGCCGGCGAGTTTCTCGAAGTGTTTGCCGCCAATCCGATCGAGGCGATGCGCTGGGTACGCGAAGGCCTGGTAACGGATGTCAAAACCATCGTCGGCCTGTTTTGGCTTGAAAAGCTTCAGCGCGGCGAATGGAAGTGATCGGCGATCGACGCGCCGTTTGCCTGCCCTGCACGTGAGAGCCCTGCGCCCGGTGTCTTGAACACCCCCCTTGGTGTTGCCAGCCGCTATCGTCGAACTGCTGCGCCGTCGAAGCGATTAGAATCCTGCTTCATCCGATATGACGATTCTCTTGCGCGGACTCCCTTTGACACTTCAAGCCTCGCGCAGCGTGCGCGCAAACGCACGCGATAGCGCGTGATGCGATTGCCGTTCGAGTTGTTTGTCGCCATGCGTTATGTGCGCTCCCGCAAGGGTTCGCATGGTTCCGCCGGCGGCTTCCTTTCATTCATTTCCGTGGCGTCGGTCGCCGGTATCGCGTTGGGCGTCTGGGCCTTGATCGTGGTGCTGTCAGTGATGAACGGCTTCCAGAAAGAAGTCCGCGATCGCATGCTGTCGGTTGTGGCGCATATCGAGGTCTTCGGCGCCAATGGCACGGTTCCGGCCTGGGAACCGCTGTTGGCACAGGCGGCGCGCCATCCGCGGGTGGTCGCCGGGGCGCCCTATGTTCTGGCGCAGGGCATGCTGACCAATGCCGAGGCAGTGCGCGGTGCGGTGATTCGCGGCGTGTTGCCGGAACGGGAGGCGGGTGTTTCATCGCTGACGGTCAAGGGCGGGCGACTGGCAGATTTGCGGCCCGGCGAATTCAACGTGATTCTCGGCATCGAACTCGCGCGCGCGCTAGGGGTGGTTTCCGGCGACAAGGTCACGCTGATCGCGCCGCAGGGCAACATCACGCCGGCCGGCGTGATCCCGCGCCTGAAGCAATTCAAGGTGGCGGCCGTGTTTGATTCCGGCCACTTCGAGTACGATTCCGCGCTTGCACTGGTGGCGCTGGAAGATGCGCAAAAGCTGTTCCGGGTTGAAGGCGTGACCGGCATCCGCCTCAAGGTCGATGATCTTTACGAGGCGCCGCGGATTGCCGTCGACCTCACGCGGCTGATCGACGGTGACGTGTTGATTCGTGACTGGGGCCGCATCAACCGCAACTGGTTCGCCGCGGTGCAGGTCGAGAAGCGCATGATGTTCATCATTCTCACGCTGATCGTCGCGGTTGCCGCATTCAATCTGGTGTCTTCACTGGTCATGACGGTGACCGACAAACGCGCCGACATCGCCATCCTGCGCACGCTTGGCGCCACGCCGGGCGCGATCCAGCGCATCTTCGTGGTGCAAGGCGCGGTGTCGGGGGCGTTCGGCACCCTGGTCGGCGCTGCTGCCGGGATCGTGACCGCGCTCAACCTCGATGTCTGGGTGCCGGCCATCGAGCGCCTGTTCGGGATCCAGTTTCTGGCCAAGGACATCTACTTCATCAATACCCTGCCATCGGATCCGCGTGCCGCCGACATGATGGCGATTATCGGTATCGCGCTGTTGATGTCCCTGCTGGCGACTCTGTACCCGAGTTGGCGTGCGGCGCGACTCAAGCCGGCCGAGACCCTGCGCTATGAGTGATGCTGCGGTGATCCTCGCGGCGCAAGCCGTGTGCAAGACGTTTCGCCAGGGCGCCGATGCGGTTGAGGTGCTGCGCGGCATCGACCTCGAGATTCATGCCGGTGAATCGGTTGCCATCATCGGCGCTTCCGGTTCGGGCAAGAGTTCGCTTCTGCATTGCATGGGCGGGCTTGATGCGCCGACCGCCGGAAAGGTGACCGCCAATGGCGCGGACCTGGCGGCAATGTCCGAGGGCGCGCGCTGCGAGTTGCGCAATCGCTATCTCGGATTCGTTTATCAGTTCCATCACCTGCTGCCGGAGTTTTCCGCGGCCGAGAATGTCGCAATGCCGCTTCTGATCCGGCGCTTGCCGCGCGCGCAGGCGCTCAAGGAGGCCGAGTCGGTGCTGGCCGCGGTCGGCCTCGGCCATCGCCTGACACATGCGCCGGGCGAGCTTTCAGGGGGTGAACGGCAAAGGGCCGCGCTCGCGCGCGCCCTGGTCACGAGGCCCCGATGCATACTTGCCGATGAGCCCACCGGCAACCTGGATCGTGAAAGCGCGGCCGGTGTTTTTGCCCTGATCATGCAGCTTAAGCGCGATTTCGATACCGCGATCGTGGTGGTCACGCACGACCGCGAACTGGCGGCATCGATGGAGCGGCGGCTTGAACTACGCGGCGGGCGGCTGCAGGCGGCCTGATCGCGCCGCCGCGGCAACACGGCCTCGCCAAACCGGCGGCAGGCTCAGACGCGCAGTGCCGGATGGTCAGGGGCGACTTCGCCGATCACGCTGTTGACCAGGCGCCGTGCGATCGACAGGCGGTGCGGCAGTGACGGCAGGGCGTCCAGCGTGAACCATTGGGCATCATCGATCTCGCCCTCCTGCGGGACGATGTCGCCGCTGACGTAGTCGGCGACATAGGCGATCATCAGCGAATTGGGAAACGGCCAGCCCTGGCTCGAAAAATAGCGCAGGTTGCCGATTTTCACCCCGACCTCTTCAAACGCCTCGCGATGGATGCATTCCTCGATCGATTCGGACGGTTCGACGAATCCGGCCAGCGCGCTGTACATGCCGCGCGCAAAGCGGGCAGACCGTGCCAGCAGCAGTTCACGGCCCCGCGGGCCGTCGCGCTTGATCACCACCATCATCGCAGGCGAAACCTTGGGATAGTAGGTCTCGCCGCAGTTCGGGCATTTGCGCGAGCGCCCGCCCTCGTGAATTTCCGAGGGCGTGCCGCAAGCGCCGCAAAAATGGTGGGTGCGATCGAACTCGAGCATCTGCACGGCGCGTCCGCCCACAGCCAGCAAGTCATCCGGCAGGCGATTGAACAGCATGCGCATGTTTTCGAATGCGTGGCCTGCCGGCGCGCGGTCGCTCGCCGCATACGCCGCCCAGACCGGCGTGGTGCCCAACATGCCGACAAAGCGGGCGCGCTCCGGCTCGATGCCAAGACCGCCTGACAGCACATCGGCCGGCATTGGCAGCATTGGTTCGCTATGCGCGGTATAGACCAGCAGGTTGCTGCGGTGAAACACGAACCAGAGTCCATCGACCCCGGCTGTCGCCGGCGCCGACCACAGCGGTTCAAAGTGCGAGGGAAGGATCATGGGCATATTTTATCAGGCTCGAACACCATGCCCGTCGCGTATTGCGCCGTCATGCCGCGCCGCTGCAACAGCCCGGCGCATCAACCGGAACCTGCGACGGCGAGCGGCAGATCGCGATCCCGACCTCACCAGTAGGTCAGGATCATCTTGGTCGCCAGCAGGTAAAGCGAACAGGCAAAAATGCGGCGCAGCGTCTGCACCGGCATGCGATGCGCCGCGCGCGCGCCATAGGGCGCGGTGATCATGCTGGCGGCCACCAGCGAAAGCAGGGCCGGCAGGTAGACGAAGCCGAGGCTGCCTGACGGCAAATCGGGAACGTTCCAGCCGCCCCAGATATAGCCCAGCGTGCCGACCAGTCCGATCGGGATGCTGACCGCGGCAGCGGTGGCGATCGCGGTGCGGATCGGGACGCCGCAGAACAGCATGAATGGCATGCTCAAGAACGCGCCGCCAGCCGACACCAGGCCGGAAATGATGCCGATCACGGCGCCAACGGCGAATAGGGGCGCGGGGCCGGGCAGGCTGCGCGCGGCGGCCGGCTTGCGGCCCAGCAGGATCTGGGTGGCGCCGGCGAACACGATGGCCGAGAACGCCAGCGCAAGCGCGCGCTGCGGCAGAAAGCCGGCCGCGGCGGTCGACACAAGGGTGCCGACGATCATCCCGGGCGCCAGTCGCCGCGCGACTGCCCAGTCGACCACGCCGTGGCGCTGGTGTTCACGCACGCCGGCGCCGGCGGTGAACATGATCGAAGCCATGCAGGTGCCAAGTGCCAGATGAACGTTGTGCTCCGGAATCAGGCCCTGGGCCGCGAACATCGCCGCCAGGATCGGCACCAGAGTCATGCCGCCGCCGATTCCCAGCATCCCTGCAAGAAAGCCGACCAGCGCACCGGTCAATGCATAGCCTGCGATCCAGCTCACGCGCTATCCGGCTCGGTCAGCAAGCCTTGAATATGCTCCCATTCCGCGGGACTGACCGGGGTGATCGACAACCGGTTGCCGCGTCGCAGGATCAGCATGTCTGCAAGCTGTGGATGAGAACGCAATACGTCGAGCGGAAGGATCCGGGTCTTGCGCACAAACCGGACCGCCACATTCTGCCAGCGCGGGTTCGCCGGCGACGACTTCGGATCGAAGTAGGGGCTCTGCGGGTCGAACTGGGTGGCGTCCGGAAACGCGCGTTTGGCCACCTTGCAAATGCCGGCGATTCCGGGCTGCGCGCAGGACGAGTGATAGAACAGCAGCAGGTCACCGACGCGCATGTCGTCGCGCATGAAATTGCGAGCCTGGTAGTTGCGCACACCGAACCACGCGACCGACTTTCCGGAGGCTGCCGCCACGTCATCGATGGACACTTCGTCGGGTTCGGATTTCATCAACCAATAGCGCATCACGGCACCATAGAGCACAGACCAGGGGAAGCTTGAACGCGACAAAGGGGCGCGAGGATTACGCCTGCAACGACAGGTGTTGCGAAAATGCGCGGGCGGATTATCCTGATTTCGAGCGCCTGTTGAACCCAGGACCAAACAAAAAGCGGCGCTCGGCGCCGCTTTTTCCATTTCCTTGCAGGAGCCGCCGGGTCGCATTTCATGACAGCTACGACCATGCATGGCACCTGAGTACCACTGCGCATCCACCACCATCAAAAAAGGGTTCCCCGCGATGCGGCCAGGCCCTCATCCTGAACCTGGGGTTCAGGTTGGCTGCCTCATGAAGATCGCATCAGGGTCTTGAGCTGGACTTCAGGGAGCTTTCGCTATGGCGCCGGACGAGACACACAACAGCAATCAATTCTTCAGCAACCTTGCTTTCAAGCTATTGGTTCAAGGATTTTAAGACCTAAACCAACACCGCAGGGAATTCGATTTAAGCCAAGCCCGCAACTTCGCTTAAAGCCACTCCACCGCCACTGCTGCGTGTACGACTACGCCACGTCAGAACAGCTTTTCCTGAGTTGCCAGCCCTTCATCGACCAGCGAATTCATCGACACCATTCTACGCTTGTACTCGGCGATGTCAAAGCCGGCGCCGGTGCGGGCGGACAGCAGTTCGTGGGCGATGTTCAATGCCGCCATCACGGCGATGCGGTCGGCGCCGGCGATCTTGCCGGCGTCCTTGATCTCGCGCATCTTCTGGTCGAGGTAGGCGACCGAGGCCATCAGATTCTCGCGCTCGTCGTCCGGACAGGCGACACGGTACTTGCGGTCGAGGATCACAACGTCGATATTTTTCACTGTCACTTTTGGCGCGGCCATGTTCAGGTCTCCTGCGGAACGTCGGGCATTTGCGCAAGCAAGGCTTCGACGCGCTTGCGTGCTGCCGCCACTTTTTCGCCCAGCGACACGTTCTGCGCATCCAGCTCGGCCGCGCGCACCCGCAGCTCACGGTTCTCTTCCTTGATCTGCTTGTGCAGGGCGACCAGCTGCGTGAGCTTTTGCTCCAGGTTTTCGAACTCGGTCATGAATGAAATGTTGGGCGAAAAATCATGTTAAGTCAAGGCAATATGTCTTGATTTGAAGGTGAAATCACCTGTAGGTCGCGGGTTCCGGCCGCGCCCGCGCGATGGTTTCCAATACCTTGTGTTGTTTGCGCCAGCGGCCGGGGCGAGAGCAGTGGTCCCGATCGAGGTCCGGCTACGGCGCCTTGGGCAATCGTTGGCGAATCATGTCCAGATTCTTGCACAGTACGCCGGCGCCCTCGGCGATGCGCGGCGTCGGCCGGGTGATGAGGTCCGGTTCGATGGCGAACATCGCGCGTCCCGCCACCGCGTCGATACCTGTCCAGCGGCGCCAGCCGGCCAGCCAGCGCGCCGCCGGCCCGCTGGAGGCGATGGCGACAATTGCCTGGGGATTGGCGTCGACAACCATTTCGAGGCCGACGGCCGGCGCCAGCGTTGGTGCGCCGGCGAAGACGTTGCGGCCGCCGCACAGGCGGAGCACGTCGGCGATCGGGTGTTGGTCGTTGACTGTCATCGGCGGCTGCCCCCAGATCTGCAGGAACACCCGCAGCGGCAGTGCATCGCCATGGGCGCGCCGCAGGGCATCGATGCGCGCGCGGAATGCGGCAGCCGCCGGAGCGGCGACCGCGCTGGTGTCAGCCAGCTTGCCGAACGCCTCCATGCCGCTGGCGATCGCGGCGAGGCTGCGCGGATCACTGACAAACACCGGCATGCCCAGGCGGCGCAATTGCGCCATCTGGTGTTGCGCCGCGCCATGCGGCCAGGCCACAATCAGGTCGGGGGAGAGGGCGACGATGCGTTCGGGGTCGATTGAAATGCTGTCGCCGACCACTGTTATCGACGCTGCCGCCGCAGGAAAGTCGCTCGGTGCGACGCTGCCGACGACTTTCATGCCTGCGCCTGCCGCAAACAGCAATTCAGTGGTTCCAGGCGACAGGCTGACGATCCGTTGCGCCGGCTTGTCCAATCGAACCGGATTGCCGGCATCGTCGACGACCGTGATGCCGCACGCCGCGGTGCTTGCGCAAATACCCAGCGCCATCAGCAGGCAGCGCATCGAATGGCAGGCCGGGGTGGCGATCGACACGGTCAGCGGCTGCCAGCCGCGGCATCGCCGTCCGGACTCGGAAGGTCGCGCGGGTCAAGCGCCGGCCGCAGGGGGTGAGATTTCAGTTGCAAGGAGATTCGAGGTCACGCCAGGCGTGCGATATCGCAGCCGGCTGTCAAGAACGACGATTGCATACCGGGGGGCGGGCTGCAATAATCAATCGGCCAACGCCCCAAGGATAACTCATGCTCATTACCCGGTCATTGCTGTCAGAGCTGTCCACCGCCGCCGGGCAAAGTCCGCGCCTGCGCAAGAACCGCAATTTTCACGCCGTCGACAGCGCACCCGCCCATCGCCTCCTCAATGCACTCGAACCGGAATCGTATGTAAGACCGCACCGTCACCTGGATAGCGCCAAGGACGAAACCATGATCGTCGTCCGCGGCAAGTTTGGTCTGGTCATTTTCAATCACGATGGCAGTGTCGACTCGGCTACCGCCATCGAACCTGCCGGCGAAGTAATTGGGGTGGATATTCCGCATGGCACCTTTCACATGATCCTGGGGCTGGCGCCGGGCTCGATTTTCTTTGAGGCGAAAGCAGGGCCCTATGTACCGCTCGCCGAGGCGGAACTGGCGTCCTGGGCGCCTGCCGAAGGTTCGACCGGGGCCGGACCCTATCTTGATCGGATGCGCATGCTGTTCTAGGTTGCCAGGTTGCTAGGTCGCGCGCAGCAGGTCTCCGGCGCGCAGAAGCGCGGTCGGCAGGTCAGGCAGCAAGTTTTCCGGGGTCAGTGCATCGATGAAGCGAGCGCGCATGATCAGCGAGAGCGGTTGTTGATGCACGTCGCACAGCACAAGTGCGGCGCCGCGGCGTTTGAGGCTCCTTTGCAGCGCCGCCAGTGCGTCCAGTCCGGTGGTGTCGATGTTGATCACATGGTGAAAATCAAGCACCAGAACCTTCGCCTTGGCGTCCGTGCCATGGGATTCGAGCAACGATTCGAGCTTTCCGATCGAACCGAAAAACAACGAACCGGACACGCGATAGACCGCGATGCCGTCAGGGATCGCGCTACCGGCGACCAGCGTGTCGGCGGCGACCGGTTCGACGCGGGTCAGGCTCGACATCCGGTAGATGAAAAACAGGCAGGCCAGCACCAGGCCGACTTCGACCGCCACCGTCAAATCCAGGACAACGGTCAACACGAAGGTTGACAGCATGGTGGTGCGATACGGCAGCGAGAACTGGCGCAGGCGCGGAAACTCGCTCCACTCGCCCATGTTGTAGGCGACAAAAAGCAGGATCGCCGCCAGCGCGGCAAGCGGAACGTGGCGTGCCAGGGGAGCGGCCACCAGAATGATCAGCAGCAGCACCAGCGCGTGAATGATGCCGGCCACCGGCGAGCGAGCGCCGGAGCGCGCGTTGGTGCTGGTGCGGGCGATCGTCCCGGTGGCCGGCATGCAGCCGAAAAACGGGCCGATGAAGTTGGCCACTCCTTGCGCCATCAATTCCTGGTTCGGGTCATGGCGGTCGTCGATCATGCCGTCGGCCACGCGTGCGCACAGCAGGGACTCGATCGCGCCGAGCAGGGCGATGGTGATGGTTGGCGACACCAGGCCGCGTACAGTCTGCCAGTTGAATTCGGGCAGGGAAAATGCCGGCAGGCCTTGCGGGATACCGCCGAATTTCGAACCAATGGTTTCAATCGGCAAGTTCCACCAGGCGGTTGCGGCGGTCGCCAGCGCGAGCGCGACGATGGTACCCGGCAGGCGGCTCAAACCACGCAGTCGCGCCGGCAGATGTGAAACGAAATACGGCCATGCGACGATCAACAGCAGAGCGGCCAAGCCCATCGCCAGCGTGGCGGCGTCGGTGGTGCCGAGATGGGTCCCCAGGGTTTGCAGCAGGGCGAAGAATTCCGCCGGCATCTTGCCGGCGATCTTCAGGCCGAGAAATTCCTTGATTTGCGACAGTGCGATCAGTACCGCAATGCCATTGGTGAAGCCGATGATGATCGATACCGGAATGAAGCGGATCAGCGAGCCGAGTCGGGTCAGCCCCATGATGAACAGCAACACACCGGCCATGATGGTCGCGATCAGCAGGTTCGCCAGGCCGTGGGTGGCGACGATGCCGTACACAATCACAATGAATGCGCCGGCCGGGCCGCCGATCTGCACCCGCGAACCGCCGAGCGCGGAAACGATGAAGCCGGCGATGATGGCGGTGAAGATGCCGGCTTGCGGCGCCAGACCGGAGGCGATTGCGAACGCCATCGCCAATGGCAGAGCGACCACACCGACGGTGATGCCGGCGATCAGGTCGTCGCTGAATTGCCCACGGTCATAGCTGCGCAGGCTTTTCAGCAGATAGGGCTTGAACGGATGCAGGGGAGTTGCCATGGCAATAGTCCATTGAAAACGGATGCGCCGGGTCCGCGAATGGGCGCAGGTTTTCAGTGGGTGGGCCGCAATGGTGCAGGCGCGCAAGATGGCGCCGGCGCCGCGACTGGCAGCGCGGCAGCATCGAATGCGCCCCCGACAAGGATAGTGCGAGGGTCAAGGAAGCCGCCGTCGATGATCGGGAATTGCCGAATTCATGACAAGATCAGGTCACTATCGACGCAGCCATGGTTTTGCCGACAATCAACCGTCACTTGACGCGCATTCCGGGTTGTGCGCCGGCATCCGCTTCGAGGAGATAAAGGCCCGCAGTCTTGCCGTCGGCAGCGCTGGCGGCCAGAACCATGCCTTCGGACAGGCCGAACTTCATCTTGCGCGGTGCCAGATTGGCCACCATCACGGTGTGGCGGCCGACCAGGCTGGCCGGATCGTAGGCCGCCTTGATGCCGGCGAACACGGTGCGCGGTCGCGCCTCGCCGATATCGAGTGTCAGCTTGAGCAGCTTTTCCGCACCTTCGACCTGCTCGGCATTGACGATTTTCGCGATCCGCAGGTCGACCTTCGCGAAATCCTCGACGCCGATGGCGGCGGAAGCCGCGGCGATCGTTGCGCCTTCGGTTGGCTTGGGCGGCGCGGGTGACGCGGGTGACGGCGCGGGCGCCGTGGCTGGTGCCGACTCGGGTACCGCGAACAGTGCGTCGAGTTGCTTGGCGTCCACGCGTGCCGCCAGGTGCCGATACGGATTGATGCGCAGCGCCTGCGGCTGATCAAACCAGCCTTTGAATTGCACCCCGAGCATTTCTCCGGCGAGTCTGGTGGTCTCCGGGAGGATTGGCGCGAGGTAGCGTGACAGCCCCTCGAACGCAAGCATCAGGGCGCTGCAAGTCTGATGCAACAGCGCTTCGGCGTCGGCATTCTTCGCCAGTTCCCAGGGTTTCATCTGGTCAGCGTAAAGATTGGCATGATCGGCACGCCGCATGATTTCGCGGATCGCCCGGCCGAATTCCCGGTTTTCGTATGCAGTGGCAATTTCGGTCCGGCCGGATTCAATGCCATTGACCAGTTCCTGTCCTTGCGCATCGAGATCACGATACGGCAGGACAACGCCATCGAATCGCTTCGACAGGAAGCCAGCGGCCCGGCTTGCGATATTGACGTACTTGCCCACCAGGTCACTGTTGACCCGCGCCATGAAATCGTCCGGATTGAAGTCCACGTCCTCGACGTTGGCGTTGAGTTTGGCCGCAATGTAGTAGCGCAGCCATTCCGGATTCATGCCGATGTCGAGATAGCGCAGCGGCGAGATGCCGGTGCCGCGCGACTTGCTCATCTTCTCGCCGGACACGGTGATGAAGCCATGCACATACACGCGGTCCGGCACCTTGTAGGGCTTGCCGGCGAAATGCAGGGTGGCCGGCCAGAACAGGGTGTGGAAGTAAATGATGTCCTTGCCGATGAAGTGGATCTGCTCGGTATCGGGCGCCGCCATGAATTCGGCGAAACCGCGCGGTTCGCCGGCAGCGGCCGCCTTGCCCGAGTCAAAGTAGCTTTTCAGGCTGGCCAGGTAGCCGATCGGCGCATCGAGCCAGACATAGAAGTACTTGCCCGGCGCATCCGGAATCTCGATCCCGAAGTAAGGCGCGTCGCGTGAAATATCCCAGTCGCCCAAGGCCTTGTCGCCGTCGCCTTCGAGCCATTCGCGCGCCTTGTTGGCGACCTGGGATTGCAGGCGTCCCGGGGTATTGACCCATTCGGCAAGGAAAGCGACGCACCTGGGGTCGGACAGCCTGAAGAAATAGTGATCGGAGCTCTTGAGTACTGGTTTTGCGCCGGACAGCGCGGAGTACGGGTTGATCAGGTCGGTGGGCGCATAGACGGCGCCGCAGACTTCGCAGGCGTCGCCGAACTGATCCTTGGCGCCGCACTTCGGGCATTCGCCCTTGATGTAGCGATCCGCCAGAAACATGTTCTTGACCGGGTCATAGAACTGCTCGATCGATTTGCTGTAGGTCAGCTTCGCATCGTCCCGCAGGCGGCGATAAATGTCCTGCGACAGCGCGGTATTCTCCGCTGAGTCGGTCGAATGCCAGTGATCGAAGGCGATGTGGAAGCCCTGCAGGTATTTCGGACGCTCGGCCGCGATCCGCTTGACCAGTTCCTTCGCACTGATGCCTTCCGCCTCGGCCTTGAGCATGATCGGCGCGCCATGGGCATCGTCGGCGCACACGAAATGCACCTGGTGCCCCTGCATGCGCTGGAAGCGCACCCAGATATCGGCCTGGATGTATTCCATGATGTGGCCGATATGAAACGAGCCGTTGGCGTACGGCAGGGCGGTGGTGACGAACAGGTGCCGCTTGGACATGGGCGAATCAGCCTTGGGACGCGCGGAAAACCCTAGATTTTATCAGGGCTTAGGCGGATTCCCGTGGCAATTGCGTTAAACTTTCAGGTTTGCTGCGGTGCGGCTTTCGCGCCGACAGCTTTTCACGTCAGCCCACATGCCAATTTCCCAAGAACAAGTCCTCGCGGCGCTCAAGGCCGTCATCGATCCCAACACCGGGCGCGATTTCGTCGCCACCAAATCGGTGAAAAACATTCGCGTCAACGACCTCGACATCACTCTCGATATCGAACTTGGCTACCCGGCGAAATCGCAGATCGACAGCCTGCGGCGCGATGTGGTCAAGGCACTCAAGGCGATTCCCGGCGCTGCCAGTGTCAGCGCCAGTTTCAGCGTGAAGATCGCCTCGCACGCGGTGCAACGCGGCGTCAAACTGCTGCCGAATGTGAAGAACATCATCGCCGTGGCTTCCGGCAAGGGCGGGGTCGGCAAGAGCACCACCGCGGTCAATCTGGCGCTGGCGCTGGCGGCCGAAGGCGCGGTGGTCGGCGTGCTCGACGCCGACATCTACGGGCCGTCGCAGCCGCAGATGCTCGGCATCACCGGGCGGCCGGAATCGAAGGACGGAAAATCGCTGGAGCCGATGGAAGGCCACGGGGTGCAGGCCAGTTCGATCGGCTTCATGATCGACGTCGAAACCCCGATGGTCTGGCGCGGGCCGATGGTGACCCAGGCGCTCGAGCAATTGCTCAAGGAAACCAACTGGCGCGACCTCGACTACCTGGTAGTCGACATGCCGCCCGGCACCGGCGACATTCAGTTGACGCTGGCGCAGAAGGTGCCGGTGACCGGGGCGGTGATCGTCACCACCCCGCAGGATATCGCGCTGCTCGACGCCCGCAAGGGGCTGAAGATGTTCGAGAAAGTCGGCATCCCGATTCTCGGCGTGGTCGAGAACATGAGCATGCATGTGTGCTCCAGTTGCGGCCATGCGGAACCGATTTTTGGAACCGGCGGCGGGGCGCAGATGTCGAAGGACTATGGCATCGACCTGCTGGGGCAACTGCCGCTCGACATCCGCATCCGCGAGCAGGCCGATTCGGGCAAACCGACGGTGGTGTCCGACCCTGACGGGCAGGTTGCGGCGATCTACAAGACCATCGCCCGCAAGGTAGCGGTGAAGATCGCCGACAGCATGAAAGACATGACAGGGAAGTTTCCGAATATCGTGGTGTCGAAAAACACCTGAACGGGTCAAGATGCGAATAAAGCGATTGAAGCAGGGCGTTGCGTGCACCTTGCTGGTGGTGTCCGCCATGGTATCCGCCGATGCGGAGAAGGGCATGGCGGCGTTCCAGGCCGGGGACTACAAAACCGCACTGAAGGAACTCAATGCCGATGTGAAGAAAGGCGATGCGGAAGCGATGGCCATGCTGTCGCGCCTGTATGCTGAAGGAAAGGGAGTCAAGCAGGATCAGAAAATCGCCTTCCAGTGGATGGAGAAGGCCGCCAAGGCCGGCAGCATTCACGGCCAGGGCTCGCTGGCGATGTTTTACAGCGAAGGCGTCGGCACCGCGAAAGATGACGCCAAGTCGCTGGAGTGGGGCAGGCGCGCCGCCGACAGCGGCCACCTGATCTCGCAGTTCATCATGGGCATGCGTTACAGCCGCGGCATCGGCGTCGAGCGCGACCCGCAGCAGGCACTGAACTGGTGGGGCAAGGCCGCCGAGCGCGGCATGATCAGGGCGCACTTCATGCTCGGCGAGCTGCTTGCCGGACTGGCGGCAGCACCTGATGCCAAGGCCGAGGAAGCAGCTGCACAACGGGTGGAAGCAGCTAAATGGCTGTTGCTGGCCGACTCGGCGCGCCAGGCGGGCGCCGACAACATCTTGTCGTCTCTCAGGGAAAAAATGACGCCGGAAGAAATCGCAAGCGCCGAAGAAAAGGCGCGCGACTGGCGCCCCGCGGGTGCCGCGCAATGAACACCAGTGCGAGGCACCCATGAGCATCAAAGCCGACAAATGGATTCGCCGCATGGCCGCCGAGCACGCCATGATCGA
>JANPGJ010000482.1:0-10113 GCA_031423955.1 Burkholderiales bacterium | reverse complement strand
GAAGGATTTCAAACCGGTCAGTCTGCTGGTGGCGATTCCGTTTGTGATCGTCGGCCATCCGGCGTTGGCGGCCAAGTCGCAGCGCGAGTTGATCGCGCTGGCCCGGGCGCAACCGGGAAAATTGTCGATGGCGCATGGCGGCAATGGCACCGCCATGCACCTGACCGCGCAACTGTTCGCGCAAATGGCCGGCATCCGGTTCAACGAGGTGGCGTATCGCGGGTCGGGTCCGGCGGTGGTCGATGTGATGGGCGGCCAGGCATCACTGGCGGTGGCTGACCTGCCTTCGTCACAGCAACATATCCGCTCGGGGCGCCTGCTTGCCTATGCGGTAACCGGCGCGAAGCGCCTGACGCAACTGCCGGCGGTGCCGACGGTGGCGGAAATCGACCTCGCAGGGTTCGAATCGATCGGCTGGTTCGGCATGGTGGCGCCGGCCGGCACCCCGGCGCCGGTGGTGGCGCGGCTCAACGCCGAGATCAACGCCGCGCTCGAAGACGAGGGTTTCAAGAACAGCATGCGCAGTGCCGGCGCCGACCCGCCGCCGCCGGGTTCGCCGGAATCCTTCGAGACCTATATCAAGTCCGAAATCGTGAAGTGGGCGCAGGTGATCAAAAATGCAGGCATCAAGCTTGAATGACGCATGACTGAACCATTCGATACCGATGTGCTGGTGGTCGGCGCCGGCCCGGTCGGCCTGACCCTGGCGATGAGCCTGGCGGCTTACGGGCTCAAGGTCAGCGTGGCTGAGATCCGCCGCTACGCCGAACCGCCCAACGTGAAGTGCAACCATGTGGCGGCGCGCAGCATGGAACTGTTTCGCCGGCTCGGCGTGGCGCACAAGCTGCGCAATGCCGGCCTGCCGGAGGATTACCCCAACGATGCGGTGTTTCGCACCACCATGACCGGCATCGAGTTGACGCGGATTCCGATTCCGTGCCGGCGCGACCGCTACACCGACACCAGCGGGCCAGACGGCTGGTGGCCGACCCCCGAGCCGCCGCACCGCATCAACCAGATTTATCTCGAGCCGATCCTGCTCGAACACACGGCCACGTTGGCCGGCGTGACCCTGATCAACCGCACCCGGGTCACCGGCTTGACGCAGGATGCCAGTGGCGTGAGCGCCGATCTGCAGGACATCGACAGCGGCGCCGCGCGCCCGCTGCGGGCGCGGTACCTGGTCGGCTGCGATGGCGGGAACTCGACCATCCGCAGCGCGATCGGCACCCGCCTCGAAGGCACGGCGGTGATCCAGCGTGTGCAATCGACCTATCTGCGCGCGCCGCAACTGCGCGCGCTGATTCCCGGCAAGCCTGGATGGAGCACCTACGTGGTCAACCCGCGCCGCTGCGGCACCGTGTTCGCGATCGACGGGCGCGAGACCTGGCTGCTGCACAACCACCTCAACCCGGGCGAGCCGGAGTTCGATTCGGTCGATCGCGATCAATCGATCCGCCACATTCTCGGGGTCGGCGCCGACTTCGCGTACGAGGTGATCAGCAAGGAAGACTGGGTCGGGCGCCGGCTGGTGGCGCAGCGCTTTCGCAGCGGCCGCGTGTTCCTCGCCGGCGACGCTGCGCACCTGTGGGTGCCGTATGCCGGTTATGGCATGAACGCCGGCATCGCCGACGCCGCGCATCTGGGGTGGTTGCTCGCCGCCCGCCTGGCCGGCTGGGCCGAGGAGTCGATCCTCGACGCCTACGTAGCCGAGCGCCAGCCGATCACCGAGCAGGTATCGCGATTCGCGATGGACCACGCGCAAAAAATGATTCGTGCGCGCGGCGCGGTGCCGGCCGACATCGAGGCGCCGGGGCGGGCGGGTGACGCCGTGCGCAGCGAGGTCGGGCGCGCCGCCTATGATCTCAATGTGCAGCAGTTCTGCTGCGCCGGCCTCAACTTCGGCTACTACTACACCGGCTCGCCGATCATCATCGCCGACGGCGAGGCGCCGCCTGCCTACACCATGGGCGACTTCACGCCCTCGACCGTACCCGGCTGTCGCGCACCGCATTTCCGGCTCGCCGACGGCCGCTCGCTGTATGACGCGTTTGGCCCCGGCTACACGCTGTTGCGCTTCGACGCGGCACTGGATGTCACGGCGCTGACGGCGGCGGCGCGGGCGTGTCGCATGCCGATGCTGCTGCTCGATGCCGTGCCGCGCGATGCCTTGCCCGAGGCCTATCGCCACAAGCTGGTGTTGTGCCGCGCTGACCAGCACGTGGTGTGGCGCGGTGATCAACTGCCGGCGCAGGCAGCGGCGCTGGTGGCCCGCCTGTGCGGAACGCCGGGCGACTGAAACGGGCCGGTCCGCTATGCGCTGAGAAATGTTTCCAGCACCTCCGGATTGCCCATCAGCGCCGCCGGCGTGTCGTGATAGCGAATGGCGCCGGCGGACATGACGTAGATGCGGTCGGCCACCGCGCTGGTGAGCCTGGAATTCTGTTCGATCAGCAATACCGTCAGGCCGGCCTTGCGCATCGCCTGCAGGGTCACGCCGATCTGCTCGATGATGATCGGCGCCAGGCCGAGCGATGGTTCGTCGAAGATGCAGAGTTTCGGCTCGGCCATCAGGCCTACCGACACCGCGACCATTTGCTGCTGGCCGCCGGACAGCGTGCCGGCGATCTGGCGGCGCCGGTCTTTGAGGATCGGAAACAGTTCGAAGCAACGCTCCATCGCCGCGCTGATACGGGTTTTGGAGGGCAGGGAGTAGCCGCCCATCATCAGGTTTTCTTCCACCGACATCTGCGCGAACAGCCCGCGCCCCTCCGGCACCAGCGACAGGCCACGGCTGATGCGCAGGTGCGGCGCCACGCCGTCCAGCGATTGGCCGAGAAAGCGGATCGAGCCGGCGGCCGGCATCACCAGCCCGCCGATGGCGCGCGCCAGCGAACTCTTGCCCGCGCCGTTGGGGCCGATCAGGCCGACGATCTCGCCTTGTTCGACCCGGATGGCGATGTCGTCGAGCGCCAGG
The DNA here is from genome assembly GCA_031423955.1 of Burkholderiales bacterium. Taxonomy (GTDB): domain Bacteria; phylum Pseudomonadota; class Gammaproteobacteria; order Burkholderiales; family JAEUOS01; genus JAEUOS01. The sequence goes on along the minus strand of JANPGJ010000482.1, from coordinate 7,136 downwards.
AACGGCCCGTAGCGCACCGTCAGGTGGTCGACTTCAAGCATGGGCGGAGCCCAGGTAGTGCTCGATGACACGCTTGTCGCGCAGGATCTCGGCCGGCGGACCGTCGGCGATCTTCTCGCCCGCCATCAGCACCACCACCCGGTCGGCGAGTTCACGAATCACCCGCATGGTGTGTTCGATGACGAAAATCGAACAACGCGCCTTGAGCTGTTGCAAAAGTTCGATCATCTCGCGCACTTCGGTCACCGCCAGGCCGCCGACCGGCTCGTCGAGCATGATCAGCTTCGGGCCCTGCGCCAGGCGCATCAGCAACTCCAGCCGCCGCTGCTCGAACAGGGTCAGGCTGCCGGCTTCCTTGTCCTGCAGCCGGTCCAGGCGCAACCATAGCGTGAGCTCACGCAATTGTTCGGCGGCCAACCCGCGATCGGCGAGCAGCAGGCGCGCGGTATCGAGGTTGTCGCGCACACTCAGGCCGGCGAAGATGCGCACCGCCTGGTAAGTGCGCGTCAGGCCCAGAACGGCCAGTTGATGCGGCTCTCGACCATGGGTATCACGCCCGTCGAACTGCAGCCGGCCGCTGTCGGCGCGCAACTGGCCGCTGACGATATTGACGAAAGTGGTCTTGCCGGAACCGTTGGGCCCGATCATGCCGAGGGTCTCGCCGGCCTGCATGCGCACGTCGACATCCTTGAGCGCCATCACGCCGCCGAAGTGCTTGCACAAGGCACTGGTTTCGAGCAGGTTCATGGGTGTGCTACCGGACCGGACGTGGCTTGCGCTTCAGCCAGCCGTTGCGCATCGGCGCGCTGCCGCGCCCGCCGGCGCAACAGTTCGCCGACGATGCCGCCTGGCAGCGCGAGTGTCACGACGATGATCAGAACGCCCGACAGCACATCCTTGAAGGCCTGCAACTCCTGCAGCAGAAAAGGGATCGGCGCCAGCAATACCGCGCCCAGGATCGGGCCGAAAATGGTGCCGCGGCCGCCGAAGGCGACGAACAGCCAGATGTTGAGCGAGGTCAGCACGTCGAAGGCGCGCGGCGAAATGAAGCCGACGTAGGGCGCGTACATGCAGCCGCCGATGGCCGCGTAGAGCGAGACGATGAAGAACGCGATGATCTTGTTGCGCACCACGTCGATGCCCAGGGTGGCTGCCAGCACGTCGTCTTCGCGAATGGCGATGAAGCGCCGCCCCAGCCGGGTCGGCACCAGCCAGGCGCACAGCGCCACCCCTGCCACCGCGGCGACCGCCAGCACCAGGTCGAACCACAGCCCGGCCAGCGGTTTGCCGCCGAACCAGTCCGGCGGGGCGATCTGGTTGAGGCCGGTGTCGCCATTGGTGAACTGCGGAAAGAAGATGAACGCCAGGGTCAGCACGGTCTGGATCACCAGCGAACACAGGGTGAAGTAGAAGCCCTTCAAGCGCAGCGAGGGCAGTCCGAGCAACACGCCGACCAGCGCCGCACCGATGGCGGCCACCGGCAGCGCCAGCCAGAACGACCAGCCGAGCGTCCGGGTCAGGTGGACCATCGCGTAGGCGGCGATGCCGGCAATGCCGGCGAACATCAGCGGCATCAGGCCGACATAGCCGTACAACAGGTTCATGCCGCTGGCCCACAGCACGTTGATCATCACCATGCCGAACACGAAGGCTAAGAAGCGGTTGCCTTCGAGCACGAAGGGCAGGGCCAGGGCGAGCACGGCCAGCGAAATGCCGAGCTTGCGCGAATTCATTTGCTGAACAATCCGGTCGGCTTGAACAGGAGGATTGCAAGCATCGCCGCCAGATACGAAAAGGTTGCCGCGGTAGGGCTGGCGAAATTGCTGACGATCGCCTGGGTGAAGCCGAACACCAGGCCGACCACCAATGCCCCCAGCACCGAACCGGGGCCGCCAACGATCATGATCGCGAACGCGGTCACCGACATGGTCCAGGCCACCGTCAGGTCGAAGCTGTAGGCCAGCGCGAACAGCAGCCCGCCCAAAAAGATGATCGACGAGCCGAGCACGAACGACAGCTTGTAGATCGCCCGCACATCGACGCCGCGCAAGGCGGCGGCTTCGCGGTTCTGGAACACCGCGCGCAGCGCCCGCCCGTAGCGGTGGTAACGCAGCAGTGCGAACAGCGCGGCCAGCACGGAAAAGGCGATCACCAGCACCGCGATGCGGTTGTTGGGCATTGGAAACGGGCCGAACATGGTGATGCCGGCGACGATCGGCGGCAGGGTGAACTGGTCGCTCCAGCGGCCGTAGGTCAAGGAAAAGATGCCCGCCATGATCTGCGTCAGGCCGAGGGTCACCACGAAGTAGGCGACGTTGCGGTTGGCGACGTCATAGAGCCGGCGGATCAGCACCCACTCGAGCAGCAGCGACAGCACGATGCCCAGTGCCAGCACGGCGACGATCGCCAGCACGCTGCCCCAGCCGCTCGAGGTCATGCTCCAGGCCACCAGCGCGGCCAGCAGGAAGAACTGGCCGTTGCTGGCGTTCGGCAGCCACACGCAGCCATAGACGATGGTGACGCCGGCTGCCACCAGCGCGAAGATCGCGCCGAGAATCAGGCCGGTCGAAACCGTCGAGGCGAGGACCAGCAGGGTCGCGTCGGACAACTACTTGACCGGTGCGTGAGCGCGCGCGCGCATCTTGCTTGAACCGACCTTACTTGACCAGATCGTAAACCGGGATGACTTCCGCATCCCATTCGTTGTAGTAGATCTGCTTCGACTTGTAGGTGCGCTTGCCGTCTACCGAGAGAATCTGCAGGAAGTACATGTACTCCTTGCGCGCGCCGTTCTTGTCGAATTCGATCGGAATGCCGCTGGTCAGCTCGCGCGTCTTGAGTCGGGACAGGGCGTCGCGCAGTTTTTCGCGGTCGGGGCTGCCGGCACTCTCCAGCGCCTGCTTGAAGATGTAGGGCGTGTTGTAGCAGTAGTTCTCGATGTAGGAAGGCGGCCGGTTGTTGGCGGCGTCGAAACGGCTGATGAAATCACGGCCCTCCTTGGTCAGGCTGTCCAGGCCGATGTCGAAAAACGAACCGTAAATCGAACCGACGCTGCGCTGCCCCCAGCCGAACACCTGGGTGGTGACCCCGAATGGATGGATGATCTGCTCGGGCTTGAGCCCTAAATCGAGCAACTGGTTGGTCAGCACATTGTCGAAGGCGCCGGCGCCGATCACGATCACGTAGTCGGGATTGGCGGCCTTGACCTGCGCCGATTGCACCGTGGCGTCGCTGGAGCCCTGCGGAAACAGGATGTCGGACACGATGTTGAGTTTGGAGCGCGGCGCCTGGTACTTGAAGCCGGCGACGATCGCACGCATCAGCGCGGCGTCGGAATACATCAGCGCGGTTTTCGCGCCGGGCTTGCGTTGCTCCAGGAATTTGGCGATCGAGTAGCCCCAGCCCGCGGCATTCGGCTCGATCCGGAAGGTGTAGCGGGTGCCCGGTTTGGTCAATTGCGGAAACGCCGCCACCGGCACCAGGAATGGCAATTTTTGCTGCTCGGCATAGCCGTACATGGCAAGCGCGGTGTCGGAACTGGTCGGGCCGCTCAAGGCCACCACCTTGTCGTTGACGTCGAGGTTGCGCGCCGACGCCACCGCCGCCGCCGGGTTGGTCTGGTTGTCCTGGATCACGAATTCGAGCGGCCGGCCGAGTGCGCCGCCGGCCTTGTTGATTTCATCGGTGGCGAATTTCAGGCCCGCCACGCAACTGGTGCCGAAGAAGGTCCAGGGGCCGGTCAGTTCGGTGACGAAGCCGATCTTGATCGGCGCGCCGGCCTGGGCCAGCGCAAGGCCGGCGGGCAGGCTGCTGCCGAGGCCCACGAGGGCGCAGATTGCCAGGGCGCGGGTGTCGAGGTTGAATTTCATTTTGTCTCCGGTTTTTGTGGGCGCTGCGACTTCGTGTGGTGTGTGCTCAGGCTGCCATCCGTTGCACTGTCTCGCGTTGCAACAGTCCGGCGGCGATCAGGGCCTGGCGGATGCGTTCGATCTCGGCCGGCGCAATCTTGACCAGCGGCGGGCGCACCACCGCGCGCGGCAGCTTGCCCAGCAGCACCAGTGCTTCCTTCATGCGGTTGTGCATGTCGACCGGCGGGTCGGCGTAGAACACTTCGGCGGTGTGGTAGATGCGCTCATGGACGCGGCGCGCCAGCGCCAGGTCGTCGGCCTGCACCGCCTCGAACAACTGTGCCTGCAGGTCGGCAATCACCGAGCCGCTGCCCGACAGCAGGCCGTTGCAGCCCAGCACCAGCGAACTGAACAGCCAGGCGCTGTGGGTGGACAGCACGTTGACCGGCGGGTTGCGCGTTTGCAGGGCACGGATCTGGCGGTCGGCCAGTTGCGCGTTGCCGCACCAGTCCTTGATCGCGCGGATCGTCGGCACCGCCTCGATCATGCGGATCAGGGTTGGCAGCGGATAGCCCTGGCCACCGGCCAACTGGTACTGGAAGGCGATCAGCGGCAGGTCGGTGACCTCCGCGATGCGCTTGAAATGCTCGATCGCCATTTCCGGCCGCTGGCCCATGGTGTAGATCGCCGAGGGAAACACCAGCAATGCCGAGGCGCCGCCGGCATGCGCCATTTTCGCCAGGCGCTGCGCTTCCAGGCTGCCGTCGGCGTAGATGCCGTTGACGATCGGCAGCCGTGCGCCGATCTCGTCCTGGGTGATGGCCAGCACCCGCACCTGCTCGTCGAAACTGCACGACGCCGCCTCGGTCGAATGCGCGTTGACGGTGAGCGCGCTGATGCCGCGGGCGGCCGCGACATCGCGCAAGTGCGCGCGATAGCTCGCTTCGTCGATCGAGAAGTCCTCGTTGAACGGCAACAGCACGGCAGGGATCACTCCGCTGGGCACGAATCCGGCATGACGTGGCATGGTGGGCGCTCCTTGTTGATCAGGCTATCAATGATTGTAGCCGCGTTCAGCTGCAGCAGCGCGCCGCCAAGAGGCCGGCGGCATTGGCCTCGTCGGTCATGCTGCGCGCGCGTTGCGACAGCAGGCGCAGGCGCGGCGGCGGCCGGGTTGCCGGGTTGTCGCCGCGCGCCATGCTGGTCAGCGGCTGGTCGTGCGGCAAGCCCTGGCGGCGCATCTCGGCGCGCAGGGCGGTGGAGGCGGCGCCATCGGCGCGCAGGGTCTGCGGGTCGAGCACCGCGCCGTAGTGCTCGCGCGCCGCTTGGCGGGAAATGTACCCGTTGCGCACATCGTCTTCGATATCGCCAAGTTTGCGCTCCAGCGGCGTGCCGAAGCCGCCACCGCCGCCCGAACGCAGGGTCCACACATCGCCGGGCTTGAGCAGTTGCGAGAACACCTTGCCGGTGGTGTAGACGGTCTCGTCGCGATCCTGGCGCTTCAGCGCGACTTCGTTGCCGAGCGCCGACAGGCCGCCGAACAGGCCCCAGGGACGGCACTCGACGCGCTCGATCTGGGTGTCGAACATGATGTCGGAGAGCACCCGCACCACCTGTTCCGCGCCGAGGCCGCCGCGCTGCCGGCCGGCGCCGCCGGAATCCTGGCGCAAGGCATAGCGTTCGACCAGCAGCGGGTACTTGGCCTCCACCTGCTCCGACGGCGCGTTGTGGGTGTCGCCGTCGTTGATGGCGACCGTCGCCGACATGCCGTCTTCATTGAATTTCGCGCCCCAGCCGCCGCCGATCAGGCCGCCCAGGTAGAGGAACAGCTTGTTGTCGCGCGGGCTGCGGCCGTGCACCATGGCGATCACCAGATCGGCATGGTGGCCGGCGATGACGCGGGTCGGGATCGCCGGCGCCAGCGCCTTGAACACCGTATCGACCACCGTCATCGGGAAGGTCATCCACCAGCGCATCGGCGCCGGGCGGCGGGCATTGATCACCTTGCCTTGCGGCAGGATCACGGTCAGCGGCCGGAAGCAGCCGTCGTTGATCGGCAATTCCCCGGCCGCGGTCAGGCACTTGAATGCCACCTGCGCGCAGGCGGTGCCGGCGGCCTCGCCGGAGTTGTAGAAACCGCGCACCTGGTCGCTGACATCCGACAGGTCGATGGTCATCTCGTCACCCTTGACGATCACCTTGACGCGAATCGGCACCCGTTTGCCGATCTCGACACCGTCGTCGTCCATGAACGACTCGGCGCCATACTCGCCGTCCGGAATCCCGCTGACGGCTTCGCGCGCCGCCGCTTCGCTGTGATCGAAAATCGATTCGATCGCCGCCAGCACCTCGCGGCAGCCGTACTTGCGCAGCATTTCCTGGAAGCGCCGCTCGCCGGTATTGACCGCCGCGATCTGGGCCCGCAGGTCGCCCATCGCGCGCTCCGGAATCCGCACGTTGATCTCGATGATGCGGAACACGTCCTGGTTTTCCACCCCGGCCCGATAGATCTTGACGATCGGCATCTGCAGGCCTTCGGAAAAAATATCCAGGGTCATGCCGCCCAGGGTGCCGCCGATGTCGACCCAGTGCGCCATGCAGGCGGAAAAACCGACGATCGCGCCGTCGAAAAACACCGGCACCACGAAGGTCATGTGGTTCAGGTGGCTGCCGGTGATGTAGGCGTCGTTGGTCAGCAGCACGTCGCCGGGTTCGATGCCGGCATAGCCGAAGTGCTCGATCATGCGCTTGACCGTGTTGCTCATGCCGCGAATGAACATCGGCAGGCCGATGCCGATCGACACCGTGTTGCCGGCCCGATCGAACAGGCCGACGGTGAAATCGAGCGCCTCGTAGATGATCATGTTGTAGGCGGTGCGCATCAGGTTCGACTTCATCTCCTCGGTGGCGGCGAACATGCCGTTGCGGATGATCTCGGTCACCACCGGGTCGGTCCTGCGCTCCACGCCAGGCTTGCTATTGACTGTCATTACCTACCTCGATCAGCAGATTGCCGTAATGGTCGACGCTGAGCCGGTCGCCCGGCAGCAGCACCGTGGTTGATGCATATTCCTCGATCAGCGCCGGGCCGTCGATGCGGTTCCCGGCCAAGAGCGCGTCGCGCGGATAGACCGGCGTTTGGCGCCATCCGCCGGCCGAAAAATACACCGGCCGCAGGGTTGGCGCGACGGCCGGAGCGGCAGTGCCGGCGGCGATCGGCGCGAGCACCGGCTTGGGCATCCGGCCGGACACGGTGCTGCGCAGGCTGACGATCTCGGCCGGTTCGGT
>JANPGJ010000481.1:0-9536 GCA_031423955.1 Burkholderiales bacterium | reverse complement strand
CCGCTCGGCGACCAGGTCGATGAACGCCGGCTCGCTGTAGTCGGCCACCAGAGTCATCACCAGGCATTCGCCCGCCACCACCACATCTTTCAGCGGCCGGTAGCTGCGCGGCAGCGGCCATTGATGCGCCGACACTCCCTTCTTGGCGATGCCGTCGGACTCGCCAAGGGCCTGCGCGAATGCGACCGCTTCGTTGAAGTCGGCGAAGCTGACGATGCATTCGACCCACGGCAGGGCCGGCGCCAGCGCCAGTTCGACTTCCAGCACGATGCCGTTGACGCCATAGGCGTGGTGCAGATCGACCGCGTCGCGGCCGCGCAATTCGATGCAGCGCGGCTCGGCTTCCATTGACAAGGCCTTGACGCCCAGAATGTTGCCGGGCTCCTTGAGCATGCCGTAGTTGTTCGAGCCAATGCCAACACCGCCGCCGCAATAAAAGCCGCCGATGGTGCAGCCGCGAAACGTCGAAGGCAGCATGCGCTGTTCCCAGCCCGCTTTGCGGGTTTCGAGATCGACCTCGGACATGCGGGCGCCAGCCTCGGCGCGCACCGCGCCGGGCCTGGACCACAGCACGCGGTTGAGCTTGCTCAGGTCGAGCACCACGCCGCCGGCCAGCGGCACCGCCTGGCCGTAGTTGCCCGAACCGAGGCCGCGCGGCGTGAGCGGAATGCCGGCGCGCGCACATGCGCCGACCACCCGCACGGCCTCGTCCTGGTTTGCCGGCAGCGCGATCATGTCGGCCCGCTTGTCATCGAGCAGCGCCTTGAGCACCGGGCTGAACCAGTAGAAATCGCGCGACAGGCGGGTGATATCGGCGGCGCCGCGCAACAAGGTAATGCCGGCGAGTTCGCTTGCGAGTCGATCGATGGTGGTGTCTTGCCTGGTCATGGATTTGTCAGTAGGCCCAGCCGCTGGCCTTGATGTGGCCGGCGCCGCCGGGTGCACCCTCGATCTGGTCGAAGCCGGCGATCTTGCCCGGGTTCATCAGGTGCCAGGTCACGGATCAAGGCGCCGAGTGGCCCGGAAGTTTCGCCGCCCATCATCGGCCGAACCGGCGCCTGCCGCGCCGGCGTCGCGCCGGTGCGCCGATGGGTTGTCGCTGCATCGTTTCTCGCATGCCGCAATGATACTGACTATCGGGTCGCCGCCGCCGTCTCACACATGCATGTCGCGCGATGCGGGATTTGCGAACGGATTTGATCCCGATCAAATGCTCGTCTGCGCTGTCGCCTAGGATGTTGTTTCCGTGCTCGTCGAAGGTGACATGTTCAATCTGCAGATTCGCGATGTCCTTGACAAGTCCAGGCTGATCAAGGCGACGCCCGACATGACCGTCAGTGCCGCTGCGAAACTGATGGCGTTCGAGCAGGTAGGCGCGGTCGTGGTGCTAGACGACGGTCGCCTGAGCGGCATTTTCACCGAGCGTGACGTGGTGTTCCGGGTGGTCGCGCCTGAACTCGACCCGTCCACCACCCGCTTGTCGGCAGTGATGACGCAGGCGCCGATCACCATTGAAGCGCACAAGTCGTTTGGCTATGCCCTTCTGGTGATGCACGAGAATCGCTTTCGCCACCTGCCGGTGTTCGAAGGCGGCACGCTGATCGGCATGGTCTCGGCGCGTCACGCGCTCGATCCGGAACTCGAGGAATTCGTGGTGGAAACACAGCGTCGCGCGCACTTTGGACGCGAGGCGGAGTGACGCGCTTCCGACCTTGAAGCCGGCCTGATGCCGGCGCCGGTAACGCGCCTCGTGCAGCGGCTTTGCCCGGCCTGCAGGTGCCCGGTACACTGCTGCGCGTTGCCTGGCGACCCTGCGGCCTGTTGCGCCGAACTCAACCCACCGGATCGGATGACCCATGTTTCGTAGCGACCTGCTGGCCGGCAAGCGCATCCTCATCACTGGCGGCGGCAGCGGCCTGGGCGCGATGATGGCGGCGCGCTTCGCCGAACTCGGCGCCACGCCGATTCTGTGCGGGCGCCGCGCCGGGATGCTCGACGCCACTGCCGCCCGCCTGCGTGAAAGCGGTGGCAGCGCCGAGGTCCGGGTATGCGACATTCGCGATGCCACGGCGGTCGACGCCATGCTGGATTCGATCTGGCAGTCCGCGCCGCTCGACGTGCTGGTCAATAACGCCGCCGCCACCTTCATTGCCCAGAGCGAACGCCTGTCGCCGCGGGCGGCCGACGCGATACTGGCGCCTACCCTGCACGGCGCCCTGTATTGCACCCTGGGTGCCGGCCGCAGGTGGATCGACGGCGGGCATCCCGGCGTGGTGTTGAGCATCCTGTCGACCTCGGTGCGCACCGGCCGCGCCTTTACCGTGCCATCGGCGATCGCCAAGTCCGGCGTCGAGGCGATGACCCGCAGCCTGGCGGTCGAATGGGGCGGCAAGGGCATTCGCCTGGTCGCCATCGCCCCCGGGCCGTTCCCGACCGCGGGCGCGTGGAATCAGCTGATGCCGGAGTCGCGCGCCCAGGCGCGGGCGCCGGGCGCCCGAGTGCCGCTGGGCAGGGTCGGCAATCCGCCCGAACTCGGCAACCTGGCGGCCTACCTGATCGCCGATGAAGCCGGCTATATCTCGGGTGAAACGGTGGCGATCGACGGCGCCGCCCACCTGCGGACTTCCGGTGCCGAAGACCTGCTCGAATGGAGTGATGAAGACTGGGCGGCGCATCGGCGGCGGCGCGTCTGAAACTCAAGCCGTTGCCGACCTGTTCACTGCGCCCGGCCGCTTGATGCTGCGCCGCTGCGCCGCAGGTGCGGCCGGGGCCAGCGTCTGTTCCACCATCGCCAGCAGGCGGTCGCGCACCCGTGCCAGATCGATCTGGTCGTCAAGCAGCCATTGCAGCATGATGCCGCGCAAGGCACCGAGCAGCAGCACCGCTGTCGCCTGCCCATCGGTGGCGGCGCCGATCTCGCGCTGGTCGATGCCGATGCGGATATGGGTTTCAAAAAACGCCAGCGCGGTTCGGTTGTAGGCCGCCATGTCGCTCTTGAGTTCGGCGTTCTCCATCATGCCTTCGGTCATCATCACCAGCAGCGCCCGCGTGGTGGTCCAGGTGCGATCGGTGCGCCCGAAGTAAACGCGGATGTTGCCGCGAATCGCGTCCAGCCCGTCCCGGCGCGGCGGCGCGGCCCGCAACTGGTCGTGGAAGCGTGCGTTGATATGCGCCGCCAGCGCGCGCAACAAACCGGCCTTGTTGCCGAACCGGTGGGTCGCCAGGCCGCGGCTGTAGCCGGCGGCGGCGCCGACCTCGGCCAGGGTCAGGCGCGCGGTGCCGGTGCGCGCGACGATGGTCAGCGCGGCGTCGAGCAAGCGGCGCTCGGCCTCTTCGCGACGCTGGGTTTGCGTGCGCCGCGGTGGCGCGGTGGACGACCCGGCAGGCATGCCGGCCGCGAGCCTGATTGCGGTACCGGACCGCGCGGTGGGCCGGGCGCCTGCCATGCGATCTAGCGCGGCTCGATGCCGGCCGCCTGCGCGACCCGCTTGAAACGCTCGTGTTCGGCCAGCACAAACGCGCGCAATTCCTGCGGCCCGATATTCATCACCAATGCCGGCTGCTTGGCCTGGTAGGCGCGCGCCTCGGGGCTGGTCATCACCCGGTTGAAGCCTTCGTACAGCTTGGTGGTGATGTCGTCGGGCGTATCGGCGCGCACGAAAAACGACGCCCACACATAGGTTTCGAAATCGGCGAACCCGCTTTCCTTCATGGTGGGCACGTCCGGGAAAGCCGGGTCGCGCACGTCAGAGGTGATGGCCAGCGCGCGCAGCCGTTTCTCCCTGATCAGCGGCGCGGCGCCGGCGAAATCGATCGCCCCGGTGACCACCTGGCCGCCGATGATGTCGGTCATCATCAGCGAACCACCCTTGTAGGGGATCGGTGTGATCGCAAGGCCCGTTACGGTGCCCAGCCAGGCGCCGATCAGCTCATAGCCGGCGGAATAGTTGCCGACCGCCAGCGGCACCCCGCTTTTGCGGGTGGCATCGACCATCTCGCGGATTGTCTTGTAGGGCGAATCGGCGCGTACGATGAATGCCACCGGCGCCTTGCTGACGCCGATCACCGGGCGGAAATCCTTGATCGGGTCATAGGGCAGGTTTTTCATCACCACCGGGTTCACCGTCATCGGCGAATTGGTCGCCATCAGTAGCGTGTACCCATCGGCCAGCGCGGTCTTTACCGCCTGCACCGCCAGGATGCCGCTGCCGCCGGGGCGATTTTCGACCAGCACAGGCTGCCCGAAAAGCTTGGCCAGCAGGTCGCCGTAGTAGCGTGAGCTGGAATCGGCGCCGCTGCCGGCGTTGAACGGCACCATGATGCGGATTGCCTTTGACGGATAGCCGGATGCCTGGCCAAAGGTGTGGGCAGACAGCAGGCACAGCAGGACAGCGCTGATCAGACGTTTCATTGTTTGCCTCTTTTGTGTTGTGTTGTCTTGCGCGCGGCGGGCAGGCGTTCAGTGCGAGGCGACGAACTGCCGGATCACACCATCGGCTTCAAGGCGCTCGACTTCGGCGCGCCCGATGCCGGCCTCCAGCAGCACATCGAAGGTCTGTTGCCCCAATCGCGGCGCCGGCAGCCGCAATGCGGCCGGCGTTCGGCCGAATTTGGTAGGCGGCCGGATACTGATGGTCGCGCCTTCGGTCGGATGCTGAGTGGGCTGGAACAGGCCGACGGCCTGCAGGTGCGGGTGGCTGGTCAGCTCGTCAAGCCCGTAGATGCGGGTCGCCGGCAGATCCAGCCGGTCGCACAGGGCGAGCAGTTCGGCGGTGGTCAGTTCGCGCGTGACGCTGACCATGTCGGCATACAGTTCGGCGACCCTGGCATTGCGCTGCTGGCGATCCTTGAAGTCGTACTTGCCGGCGAGATCCGCGCGTCCGGCCGCCTCGAAGAAGTTGGTCCAGTGCGCCGCCGTGTACGGCAGCATCGCGACATGCCCATCACGGGTGGGTGCCGGCTTGCGACCGCCGCCCAACAGCCGCGCGTAGCCTGCTTTCGCCAGCGGCGGGTCGAAGGTGAGCCCGCCAAGATGTTCGGCCAGCGTGAATGCCGCCATGGTTTCAAGCATCGGCACCTCCACCTCTTGCCCTTCGCCAGTCCGTTCGCGGTGAAACAGGGCAGCGAGGACGGCGTTGACCACCGCCAGGCCGGTGGTCTTGTCGGCAATCAGGGTCGGCGCGAAGTCGGGCTGCTCGCGCCCGAAACCTATCAGCGAGGCCAGGCCGCAGGCGGCCTGGATCACATCATCGAATGCCGGGCGGTTGGCGTCCGGCCCGTCCTGCCCAAAGCCGGTGGCCACGCAATAAATGATTTTCGGGTTGATCGCCGCCACCGCCGCATAGCCAAGACCCAGGCGTTCGATCGCCGCCACCCGCATGTTGTGCACCAGCACGTCGGCACTGCCAAGCAGCTTTTTGAACGCCGCCAGGCCGGCCACGGATTTGAGGTCGATCGAAAGCGAACGCTTGTTGCGGTTGATCGCCAGGAAAATCGAGCTCATTCCGGGATGGCGCGACACGCCGTTGGCACGCATCAGGTCACCTTCCAGACTTTCCACCTTGATCACGTCGGCGCCGAAGTCGCCGAGAATCTGGGTGGCCAGCGGTCCGAGTACGACCGAGGTCAGGTCCAGCACGCGTATCCCGGCCAGCGGGCCGGCGGCGGGTGTCGCGGTATTTGCGGTGGTTGGCATCGGAATGGAGCGAATTGGTCTGGCCGGTGGATGAGATCAGGCGCCCGCTCGGCTGCGAGCGGCAAGCTACGCGACGATGCACGAACCTCGCTGCAGATGCTGCACTGCATTGTTGAACCTGCGCACGCGGAATGCAGGCAAGGCTAGCATAATATTTGTTGCCGGACAAACAAATGTGCTGCAAAATGCTGCGCGGGCGGCACTCGTCGCCCATCAGTCGAAGGCCCGCAAGAGGAGTTGCAATGCAAGCCGTCACCATCGATCCATGCACCCTGCCGCCGCAGTGCGAATCGCTGCGCGCCGAAGTGCGCGAATTCATCGCACAGACGCTGGCCGACTTTCCGGTCGAAAAACGGGTGCGCAACTGGTCGGGCGCCAGTCCGGAATTCAGCCGCAAGCTGGGCGCACGCGGCTGGATCGGCATGACCTGGCCTGCCCGCTATGGCGGGCGCGAGCGCTCGTCGCTGGAACGCTATGTGGTGCTGGAGGAACTGCTGGCCTATGGCGCGCCGGTCGGCGCCCACTGGGTCGCCGAGCGGCAAAGCGCCCTGTTGCTGATGCGCCTGTCGCCGGAAGTGCTGGCGCCGCGCATCGTGCCGCTGATCGCGCGCGGCGAGTGCTACTTCTGCATCGGCATGAGCGAGCCGGATTCCGGCTCCGACCTGGCCTCGATCCGCACCCGCGCCGTGCGCAGCGATGCCGGCTGGGTGATCAACGGCCGCAAGGTGTGGACCTCGGGCGCACACCGCGCCCATTACATGATCGCGCTGGTGCGCACCGGTACCGGCGGTGAAACCCGGCATGCCGGCATGTCGCAGCTGCTGGTCGACATGAAAACCCCAGGCCTGACGATACGCCCGATCGTCAATCAGCTGGGCGAGCATGACTTCAACGAAGTCACCTTCGATGATGTGCTGGTGCCGCACGAGCACCTGATCGGTGTCGAGGGCGACGGCTGGAACCAGGTTTCGGGCGAGCTGGCGTTCGAGCGCAGCGGGCCGGAACGCTATTTGAGCTCGACCCAGTTGTTGCTTGAAATGATCGCCGCGGGCGACGTCGGCAACCAGCGCCAGACCGTGGCGCTGGGGCGGATCGCCGCCAGCTATGCGACCTTGCGGCAGATGTCGCTCGGGGTCTCGGGCATGCTCGCGCGCGGCGAGAATCCGGCGCTGGCCGCGTCGCTGGTCAAGGACCAGGGCGCGCTGGTCGAGCAGGCGATGCCGGACATCGCCCATGATCTGTATGGTGGTGTGGCGGCGCCCGGGTCAGCGCTGGCGCACGCGATGTCATACACGGCCCGCGCCGTGCCCTCGTTTTCACTGCGCGGCGGCACCCGTGAAATCCTGCGCGGCATCATTGCCAAAGGGCTGGGACTGCGATGAGCGAATCGATGATCGAACAGACCGCCGGGCGGCTGTTCACCGACAACGTCAACCGTGCGCTGCTGGAGAAGTTCGAGGCCGGCCAGTGGCCGCAACGCCTGTGGCAACTGGTGGTCGACAACGGGCTCGCGCTGGCGCTGGCGCCTGAGGAACACGGCGGCATTGGCGCCTCATGGAGCGAGGCCTATCCGATCCTGCGCGCAATCGGCTATCACCAGGTTCCGCTGCCGCTGGCGCAGACCATGATCGCCAGCCTGCTGTTGGCGCAAGCCAGCATCGCGATCCCTGATGGGCCAATCACCCTGATCGACGAAGGCCGCGACAACACGGTACGCGCCGGCAACGACCTCAAGGATCTGCAGCTTGATGGCACTGCAGCGCGCGTGCCCTGGGCTCGCTATTGCCGCTGGGCGGTGCTGGCCCTGGCGGGCGGCGACATCGCGCTGGTGCAGATTGGCGATGCCACCGGGGTCACGCTCACGGCGCGGCAAAACCAGGCCACCGAACCCGACGACGAATTGCGCTTCGCCGGCGCCACCGCGCTGGCGCGCGCGAAAAATCCGCTGCCCGGCCTCGACGCGCCGCTGCGCACCCTCGGCGCTCTGGCGCACAGCGCGATGATGGTCGGCGCGATGGAATGGCTGCTCGAACAATCGACCCAGTATGCGATGGACCGGGTGCAGTTCGGCCGCCCGCTGGGCAAGAACCAGGCGATCCAGCAATCGCTGGCGCTGTTGGCAGGGGAAGTGGCCTCGGCGCGCATGGCTGCATTGGTCGCCTGTGCCGATGCCCCGGGCAGCGCCGCGCGCGATTGCCCGACGGCCCTGTTCAGCACCGCGGTCGCCAAGATCAGAAGCGGCGAAGCGGCCACCCGCGCCACCTCGATCGCCCACCAGGTGCATGGCGCCATCGGCTTCACCTACGAACACTCGCTCAACTACGCAACGCGCCGCCTGTGGGCCTGGCGCGAAGCCTGCGGCGCCGACGCCTGGTGGGCCGAACAGCTTGGCCAGTCGATGATTCAAGCCGGCGCCACCGGTTTCTGGCATGCGATGACCGAGCGCCTCTTCACTGGCGATACCCTCAAGGCGCCACGCTGACCGATCAACACCAGCAACCAAAAAGGCGCGCCGGCGATCCGCCGCGCCGCGCCACCACCTGCCCGCCATCACGCTGGGCACTGACTCAAGCCAACACGGAAACTCCACCATGACCACCACCGAATCCAACCCGATACTCGCAATTACCCGCCAGGGCAACGTTGCAATCGTTGAAATCTGCCGGCCCCCGCACAATTTTTTCGACGTCGAGATGATCCGCGCACTGGCCGATGCCTTTGAAGCGCTCGACAACGATGTCGAATGCCGCAGCATCGTGCTGTGCGCGCAAGGCACGGCATTCTGCGCCGGTGCCAATTTCGGCAAGCGCGACGGCCGCCGCGAAACCGACAGCCCGCGCCGGGTCAACCCGATCTACGACGAAGCCCTGCGCATCTTCGCCTGCGCCAAGCCGGTGGTGGCGGCGAGTCACGGCCCGGCGGTCGGTGGCGGCCTGGGCCTGGCGCTGGTGGCCGATTTTCGCGTCGCCTGCCGCGAGGCCCGCTTCTCGGCCAACTTCAACCGCCTGGGCTTTCACCCCGGCTTCGGCCTGTCAGTCACCCTGCCGCGCCTGGTGGGCGCGCAAAAAGCCGCCCTGCTGTTCTACACCGGGCGCCGCGTCGGCGGCGAAGAAGCCGTGGCCATCGGCCTGGCCGACCTGCTGGTCGAGCGCGAGGTGATCCGCGAAGAATCGATCAAACTGGCAAACGAGATCGCCATCTCGGCGCCGCTGGCAGTGGTGTCCACCCGCGCCACCATGCGGCAAGGCCTGTTGGAGGCGATTCGCGCCGCGGTGGCACATGAAAGCGTCGAGCAAAACCGGCATTTCAAAAGCGAAGACTTCAAGGAAGGCATCAGCGCGATGGCCGAGCGGCGCGATCCGGCGTTCAAGGGCAAGTAAGGCCCACTCCCGGGCGCGGGCCCGGATTGGCGTACCGGCGATGGATCATGCCAGGCCTGATTGAACATGCCGCACGAGGTGAGCGATACTCCTTGTGTGTATTTCCACCCCTGCGGCCGCGCGGCCCCTTGCGAGCGAATCATGGGTTCCATCGTTATTGAACATGTAAACGTCGCCGACCTCCCGGAGAAATGGCGCGCCAAACTACCGGAAGCGGTCACCGAGCATGTGACGGTGCGCATCGAATCCGAAACGCGTGCGGCGCAACCCGATGCAGGGAATTTCGTCACAAATGATCCGGCGTTCGGCATCTGGCGCGATCGCGAAGACTTGGCCGACGTTGAAGCGTATTTGCGTAAAGTGCGCGCCCCACGCTATAACCGCGATGGCTCTCGCAACGAAGATCAATGACACAGGCTGGTCGATAGCGATGTATTGGTCTGACCTTGCGTAGCCTTGCT
>JANPGJ010000480.1:0-1999 GCA_031423955.1 Burkholderiales bacterium | reverse complement strand
ATCCACCACGCCGCGCGAACGCAGGCTGACGCCGCAGATGCCCCAGGCCGGATCCTGCTCGAGCACGGCATCGGTATAGACCGCCTGATGGGCACGATGGAAACTTCCCAGGCCCAGGTGAACGATGCCGCAGCCGATGGTTGCCGGGTCGTAATCCGGCCGGCTGACGCGACGATCCAGCGCAGCCAGGGTGTGACGGTCGAGCCTCATGGCGGCGGTCGGCTGGCGCGCATCACGGCAGCGTGACGATTTCGACCCAGTTCGGATTCTTGCCCATGGCGTATTTTTTGAGCTCGCGCAAGGCGCCGCTGGTGCCGTTGATCGCATAGCTGGTCATCGAGTTCGATGCCTGGCCCACCACCAGCAGGGTGCGGCCGTCGGGGGCGATCGCGAAACCGCGCGGCTCGCGCTCGGTGGCGCAGTTGTCGATATGGGTGAGCAGGCCGTCGGCGCCGACGGCGAAGATCGCCAGCGTGCTGGAACGGCGTTCCGACGTGTAGAGATAACGGCCATCCGGTGTCAGGTGAATGTCCGCCGCCCACGGCTTGCCGGAAAAACCGGGTGGCAGCGCGCTCAGGGTTTGCAATTGCGCAAGAAGCCCGGTAACCGGCTGGTAGGCAAACACCGTCACGCTGGCGTCGAGTTCGTTGAGCAGGTAGGCGTGGAGACCGCCGGGGTGAAACACCAAATGACGCGGGCCGGCGCCCGGCCGTTGCGCGATCCGATCTGGCTGGTTGGGTATCAGGACGCCATCGGCAGCGTCGAATTTCCATTGCATGATGCAGGCGCCGCCGAGGCAGGGAACAAATACATGCCGCCCGCCCGGGCCCGCCACGATGGCGTGGGCGTTCGCTTCGCTGTTGATGACCTGATGCGCGGCGGCCACCACGCCGTCGCGGCCGATCGCGCTGACCGCGATCTTGTGGCCACTGTAGGACGCAGAGAAAAGGTAGCGGCCGCTGCGCTCGACCGCGATATATGGTGTGCTGTCGGGCAAGGGTCCGGTGCCGAGCGGCCGCAGGTGCCCGGTGCTGGGGTCGATGGCGAAGCTGGCCACCTGGTAAGGGGGTGAACGCAGGGCGGCGAACAGGGTTCGCCGGTCGGGGCTGACGGCCAGCGGCATCACCATGCCGCCGGCCGCGACCTTCTGGATCAGGGCCAAGTCGCCAGTGGCAGGGTCGAGTTCGAGAACGAAAATTTCACGGCTGTCTGCGCACGATACATAGGCGCGGATGCGGTGTGGTGCCGGAGTCATCGATGGTGTTTCACGGGAGTGGGGGTGTGCGGCGGCGATCATCAATGGATGGCAGCGCCGCGCAAGTATAGTTCCCATGGTGTGGCTGAAACGGCACTTTCCCGGGGCTGCCGAACCCGTTGCCCGGGTTCCGCAATGCCCGGCGAGACCGGGATTGGCCGGGCGGACCGCAGCCGTACTGCGGTCCGCCCGCACCCGGTGGTTGCGTGCTGGCGTGCGGGGCAGGCTTCAATCAGCGACGACCAGCCCCTATTTCGTCAGGCCCGGCAGCCACAGCGAAATCGCCGGCACATAGGTCACCAGCAGCAAGGCCAGGCACATCGCGCCGTAAAACGGCCATAGCTCCTTCGATACTTCTTCCATTGACACCTTGCCGATCGCGCAGCCGACAAATAGTGTCGGACCGACCGGCGGGGTGATCAACCCGATGCCCAGGTTCAGGATCATGATCATGCCGAAATGCACCGGATCGATGCCCAGTTTGGCGATCACCGGCATGAAGATCGGGGTGCAGATCAAAAGCATCGGCGCCAGATCCATGAAGGTGCCGAGCAGCAGCAGCAGGATGTTGACCAGCAACAGGAAGACGTATTTGTTGTCCGAGATCGAGAGGAAGAACTGCGTCACCTTGGCCGGAATCTGCATGATCGCCATCATGTAGCCGAAGGCCACCGAAAAGCCGATCAGCATCATCACCATGGCCACCGTCTTGACCACCCGGTGCACCAAATGCGGCAGGTCGCG
>JANPGJ010000479.1:0-13994 GCA_031423955.1 Burkholderiales bacterium | reverse complement strand
ATTTGTTTCACCGCGACCTGATGTCGGCTATCCGCAATGTGAGCTACCCTGCCTTTGCGCAAGCGAATCGCGACCGGTCGGAACTGGAGCCCATGTACATCACAAGCGTCGCCCATGTGACCGCGCTGGCCTGGCCTTTCTATGGCTTCGCTTCGCTCTATGCGCTGGAGATCCTGCGCCTCCTGTTCGGCCCGCAATGGGATGCCGCCGCACCGTTGGTGCCGGTGTTCTGCCTGGCCGGCGCCCTGGCCGCCACATCCAGTTTGATCGCAAGCATCATTCTTGCGGTCGGTAGAGTGGATTTGGTGACCTGGGTCGAACTTGTTTTTCAGCCGTTCAGGGCCGCGTTGATCGTCATTGCCGCCCTCGTATTCAAGAGCATGATGGCGTGCGCTATCGCACTCGTGCTGGCATTCCTGATACACCTGCCGCTGCTGTACGTGGTGAAAGGGAAATGCTTGCCAAACGACTACCGTTCGCTATTCCGACGACTCGCTGCGAGCATCGCGGTGGCTCTGGTCGCATTGATCATTCCGGCGACCATCGCCATCGATGCCGGCCTGCAGCGCAGCCAGGCAGTGGCACCGGTGGTTTTTCTGTTGGCTGCCCTGTCGTGCGCGTTCAGTTGGGCGCTGGCGCTAATATTGCTGCGGCATCCCCTGGCCATGGATCCCGCCTTTTTACGACTGACTAAACGCTGGGGGCGACCGCGCGACGCGGGTTGCGATGCATGATGGTCAATGCGCACCGACATCCATCGCGAGGAGCCAGTGGCACCACGGTTGCATGCCATGAAGTTGAGGTGCGCGCTAAATTCATGTCTGCTACGGATCCAACCTGACTTTGCCCTGTGTTAGCCTTGCGGGCGTTTACGTTGATAAATTACGATTGCATCTCAGGTGCAACCAAAGTGACATGTCCGGCTGATTTATCGCTGCCGGCACTCCAAACGGGCAGAGATGGGGAGTTTATGGCCATTGAATGGGAGAGCGACAAGTACGACGCGGTTTACGCAACTGGCGGTGCGGAGCTTGTCTATGATCTACCGTATCGACGCAGCGGATATTACCCACTCTTTAAAGCCGTACTGCAAACGCTGCGCTCCCATGGATCAAGATCAATCCTTGAAGTCGGGTGCGGCACAGGCGGATTTGCACACCTTTGGTTTGATACTGATGCGGCTTTGAAATATCGCGGATTTGACTTCAGTCCTGTTGCAGTCGAGCGCGCCATGAAGCGGACCCGGCGCCCGGAAGTATTTTTCGTTGGTGATGCAAGAAAGCCCAGCAGCTATTCGGGAGAATTCGACACGATTGTTTGCACTGAGGTCCTCGAACACATCGACGCAGACCTCGAAGTAATCGAGCAGTGGACCGAAGGCTCCTTTTGCGTGTGTAGTGTTCCGAACTTTCCGGCTGAGAACCATGTGCGTGTTTTTTCGTCTGACGACCAGATACGGGAGCGATATGGCGCCCTCATTGATATTTCAAAAATCTTCAAGGTAAAGAAACCCTACCTGTTCGATCTGTCTTGGCGAAATTACCTTAGGGAACTGCGATGGAATCGATACAGGCCAGCGCGACTCGCTCGGATATTGGGGCTGGCGCCATTTGAGAAAGCAGGGGGCTGGTACGTTTTTGCGGGGACTCGGACGAAAAAACCTGAGGTGACCTGATACCGATCGGAGATCCGGAAGGCGGGTATGAACACGCGGATTGGCGCGGCAAGCGCAATGGACAGGATCACTTGGGTCCGCGTGTCCGGCAGGAAATCAGTTTCGTCGGTCTCAACGGCAACCCAGACTCCGTCATTTTCCCCGACCATGGCGATTTGAACCCCGCGCCCTGATGAGAGCCGCCTTCGCTTGACCGCACCAGGTCGGGATTGCGAATTTTCCGCAGGCGGTGCGAATCGCCCCTGCCGTCCAGGTCACGGCGTAATGTGTCAGGCGATCAAGGATCGCTGCGGCGTTCGCACCGTGCGCCGGCGCGCCATTGAACCATTTCCGATGCCAAGCTCACGCATTGCCGATTCCGATTCGAGGCCTCTCACTGGCAGCAAACGCGCCGGCCTTGCGTCGCCTTCAAGTGCAGCGAAACACAGCGACCACCAACACATCAAACATTGGCGAGATTGCGCACCAGGCGCACCCCGAAGCGCAGCATGGAGCGATCCCAGGGCGTAAATCGAGGAAGCTGAAAACGGTCGGCGTCAGGTGCCACGGCAGCCGGACGAGTGGATACCGCCGCGTCAAATCCGAGCCTTCGAACGATTTCAACATCTTTCGGCATGTAGTCTTGGCCCGGTTTGCCGTTGGGATAGGCGAACAAGCCAATCCGTTTTCCGACCAAACCCTCGAGTACCTGTCTGCTGCCGCGTATTTCAGCCTCCGCAGCAGCGTCATCGAGCCCCGCAAGGATCGGATGCGACATCGTGTGCGCGCCGATTTGCATGCCCGCGCGCGACATCGCGCAAACCTGGTCCGACGTCATCATCAGATTCGATGCCGATCCGGCCCCGGCCTGTTCCGCGACCCTTGCTGCCAACGCGGCTCTTTCGACGACCGGCAAATATTTTATCCGGTTGAGGATCATGCCTATCGCCTTCCGCTTCTCGGCGCCGGAGCCCGCCTTCAATCGCCCCAGACCCAGCGAACTAAGGTCGATTTCCGCTGACGGCAGGTGTCTGACCGCTTCGACCACCGCATCATTCCACATGCGACCGCCATCAAGAAACCCGGTTGCGATGAAGAACGTGGCGCACATGCGGTGGCGCCTGAGTATCGGCATGGCGACAGAAAAATTGTCCTCGTAGCCGTCGTCAAACGTGATGGCCGCCGCCCTCTCAGGCATGCTTGACGAACCAAGCATTGCCGCCGCCTCGTCGAGCGGGATGACATTGAACCAGCCATTGAGTTTCGCCAGCAGTCGATCAAACCACGCCGCATCAGGCTCGCCCGTGAATATGCCGTCGGGCGCTGCGTAGACCCGGTGAAAGATCAGAATTGTCAAGCGCGCCCCGGGCCCGCCGGGCGAAAACCTGCGAAGCACCGGCGTCAATAAATTCATGCGGACTGCCTCGCCCCCGGAATGGCCGCAGTGGCAGCCGGTTGTTTTTCGTCCTGCCACGCTTTCTGGTCATACCAGCGCGCGGCAAGCACCACCATGATCAGCACGTTATACGGCAGGTCATAGTATGCAAGACTGAGAAATGCGCCGCCGACAGCGTAACCCACCAGGCTCACCTGGCACATTGAGCCAAGATCTGATACCCATCGGGTCTCCGGATTGCCCCTTGCAGAAGTCCTTAGCCGCCCCGCCTTGAGCCAGACCAGCAGCCACATGACGATGAACAGGAACAATCCGACAAACCCGTGCTCTCCCAATACCTGGAAGTAGATGCTGTGGGCCGCATGAACGTCGTCGGTAACCGGCGCGTAGATCGCGAACACCGGCCCGGTCCACATGAAATACCCTCCTCCAAACAGGTTATTGGTGGCGATGTTCCATGCCATGTACCAGGCGTTGATGCGCCCCATCGCAGACGCATCGGAATCGTAGGACTTGATGGTTCCCATCCGCGCAAACCATTCATCCGGCATGAATGGAACCAACGCCAGCGTGACCGCGGCAAGCATCACCGCCATGACGAACTTTCGATCGGACCGCATCCACAGCACAAAACCCATTGCGGCAATCGCCAATAGCGCGCCGCGGGAATGACTGCCAAGGGAAGCGGCGGCGCACAACACCATGGATGCCGACATGCCGCGCTTCAGCCAGACCGAATTTGCTGTCAACTGGATGAATCGCAGCAGGGGAATGATCATGACAAGGGCCAGTGCAACCTCATTGTTGCCCTCGATGAATGTCCCTTCCGGCCCCCACACCCTGAAACTGCCGCCGGTCAGAACCGTGAACGCCCCCCCCTTGACGCCATAAAAAGCCAGCGAGCCGCTGACAACCCAGACAAATATCATGATGTGCTTCTTCGAATGAAGAATCATCATCGAGACCAGGATCATGAAGTTGATCTTCATGACCCGGTTCCACATCGGCATGCTCGCATCGACAAAAATCGAAAACGGCAGGGTCACGCACATCCAGAGCGTGAATGCGATCAGGACTGCGGTTTCAGGCGTCACGAAGAACTGTCGCCGATCCTTTGTGATGAACATGCCAACCAAGGTGGCGCCGCCGACGATCGCAGCAATCGGCAGCAGTTCCAGCGTCCAACTGAGCTTGTGCGGATTCATGATGCTGACCCAGGTCCAGGCCATGACGCCGATCCAGGGATGTATCAGGGCTCGTACTACCAGCCACGCCATGATTCCAGCTAGCAACAGGTCACGCATCGCAACGGCCTTCTGTTTGCGGCACTGCGATCCGGCATAGTGATCGCCACATTGAACGCCCGGTTTCAATCATCGTTTCGCCGCAAGCATCGCCTTGAATACTGCTGCCTGTCCGATTGACGTTGCGTTCCAGCTGAATCCTTCCGCGTAAGTACGCACCGCACTTCGGTCCGGATAATTGTCCATCAAATCCCGAACTGCGTCAGCAAGCCCGCTGGCGCTCCGGTCCGCCGCCAGGCGGCCGGCCTCGGGCGCCTTGACGATCTCGGGCGTTCCCCAGACACGTGTTGCGATGACCGGGGTACCACATGCCATCGACTCGAGAAGAACATTGGGCCAGCCTTCACGGGCAGATGCCAGGATCGATGCGTCCACCGCACTGAAATACCGGTACAACTCCGACTGCGGTATCTCACCTGCAAATACAACCCGTTCGGCCACACCCAGACGGGTTGCCAACGACTCCAAAGCCTGCCGTTCGGGGCCTTTACCCACGATCATCAGCCGGTACTGCGGCAATTGCCTGAGCGCCTCGATGCTCAAATGATGCCCCTTGTTTTCGAGAAGATTGCCAACCGCGAGCAGGGTGGGCTGATCCGGCCAGCCAAGGTTGGCGCGTGCCGTCTTGATTTCCATCGGCCGGAAACGCTCGAGGTCAACACCATTTCGCAAAACGTGCAAACTTGCCTTAGCCGCTCCAAGTGAGACCAGTTCGTCAGCGAGCGCACGGGAGACCGAGATACAAGCGCCCGCCCGGCGCACCGCCCAGCGGATCAGACGCCGTGGAATGGCAAAACCCGGCATCAGCGTAACGTCGCTGCCGCGTGCGGTCACCGCAAACGGCACGCCAAGCATTTTGGCGAGAATCGCCGCGGCCACCCCATCCGGATACAGGTAGTGTGAATCGATCAGGTCGAAATCGTAACCGGTCCGCCGAAGCTCCAGGAACGCGGGCAGAGCTCCCAAGGCAAGGGTGAAAGGTGAAATGTTCATCCCGATTTTGGGAGGAACGAAGAACCTAGGATGCAGGACATCGATTCCATTGAGTGTTTCACGCAACGACGTCCGCGCCATGTTGGCATACTCGCCGAAACGCGGATTCCGCGAAAAAAACCAGGGGACCGGCGCGACCACACGCGCTTCCACATCACAGGTGCGAAGTAACTCGCGCAGTCGGGTTTCGACAAAGATACCGTGGCCACGACGCACGCTACTCGGGTAGAGGGTGGAAAAAGTCACCACGCGCATCCTTCGAAGCCCCTTTCCGCCAGACATCCGGGTCAGGACTCGAGGTCGCCGGCTGCGGGCACGCGTGAAACCGCCTCCACACTCGCAAACAAGGCGTAGCGGCCGCCGCCGAAGTCCGTCAGGTTCACCCAGTCGACGACCAGCAACCTGCAAGTCAGATCTGCGGCAACTCGCGCATTGTGTTGCTTGAGGGGACTCAAGAATGAACCGCTCCGGGTTCCGCGCCGGCCACGCAGCGCATGAATGCGTCGTACATCAGGAGTGTCCACAGCGGCGTGCTGTGGTCGCGCGCGCCTGATTCATGCTGCTCGACCATCGACTTTATTTCCGCTGGATTGAACCAGCCGGATTCGACCATCGGCCCGCCAAGCAAGGCGCCACGAACCCTGCTGCGCAACGGCCCGCGAAACCAGCGCGCAAGCGGTACGGCAAACCCCATTTTCGGGCGATACAGGACATCCATCGGCAAATGCGGTTCCATTGCCTTCTTGAGGATAAACTTGCTTTCCTGGCCACGCATCTTGAGCGAAGATGGCAACGTTGCCAGCCATTCGACCAACTGATGGTCCATCAATGGTTCGCGCACTTCGAGCGAATGCGCCATGCTTGCGCGGTCGACCTTGGTGTTGATGTCGCCGATCAGGTAAGTGTGCAGATCGATGTACTGGACCAGGGCCAGCGGGTCGTCTGTATCGGCACGCGCAGCGTGCCTCTGGAATACTTCCTGTGCGGTATAGCCAGCCAATTCCGCCCTGAACGAATCACTATAGAGCCGGCTGCGCATGGGTTCCCGGATCATGCACATGCTGTGGAAGTACGCGTCGACCGAATTTCGAGCCATGGCCTCGAACGTGGTCTTGGCACGGAACATCCGAGGAGCCCAGTCGGCCTTCGGATACATGCGTCCCAACGCATCGAACAGCGGTCTGCGCACACCGGCCGGCAGTGCCGAGCGCATGCGCTCTTCCATCAGGTGCAGGCGATAACGGCGATAACCCCCGAAGCTTTCGTCACCACCATCTCCGGACAGCGCAACCGTCACATGTTTGCGCGCCAGCTGGCACACCCGGTAGGTAGGAATCGCCGAACTGTCCGCGTAGGGTTCGTCGTACAAACGTGCAAGGGTGTCGATCAGATCAAAGTCATCACTTTCAACACGGTCGACAAAATGCTTTGTCCGATAGCGATCCGATACCTGTTTGGCGAACACTGCTTCGTCGAACGCAGGATCGGAGAATGAAATAGAGCAGGTGTTAACCGGATCTCCGGAAATTCCTGCCATCATGGCGACCACTGCGCTTGAGTCGACGCCGCCCGAAAGAAAGGCGCCCAGCGGCACCTCGGAAATCATTCGCAACCGGACCGACTCGGTGAGCCTCGCGGTCAGTTGCTCGCACGCCTCATCGGCGCCAATCTTGCTGTCCAGCGAGAACTTGACATCCCAATACTCGCGCGGCTCGCCAGGACGTTGCCCCCGCTTGAGGGCCAGCGTGTGCGCGGGCGGCAGTTTGCGCGCCTGTCGAAAGATGCAGCGGGGTTCGGCAACGTAGCCGAGCGCGAAATACTCTTCGACGGCCAGCGGATCAATTTCGCGCTTGAGTCCTCCATGGGCCAGCATGGATTTCAATTCCGATCCGAACAGAAATGTTCCGTCCGGGAGCAACGCGTAGTACAGAGGCTTGACCCCAAGCCGGTCACGCGCCATGAAAAGCGTCTCCCGGTTGCGATCCCAGAGGACAAACGCGAACATGCCGCGGAAGCGTTTGACCGAATCCTCTCCCCAGGACTCCCAGGCGTGGACAATCACCTCGGTGTCGCTGCGCGTGTGAAACGTGTGGCCAAGCGCTTGCAGCTCGGGGATCAGTTCGCCATAGTTGTAGATCTCGCCGTTGAAGACCACGCAGACGCTCTGATCCTCGTTGTAGAGGGGCTGCTGCCCGGTCGAAACATCGATGATGGACAGCCGGCGATGGCCAAGGCCGACGCCGGGCTCTATGTGCACCCCGCCCTCGTCGGGGCCGCGATGAAACTGCGAATCGTTCATGCGCGCAAGCGCAGCGCGATCGATCTGGGATTTGCCGCGTGTATCGAAAATTCCGGTAATGCCGCACATTGTTCAGTGATCTCCGTGAGCCGACTAACCGCGATCGGCGGCCAATTGCACGCTCGTTCCCGGAGCGCGGCCCAGCAATTCGTCGTAAAGATGCAGGTAGGCGCTGGTCATCGCCTCCAGGCTGAATGTTTTCTCGATTGCCGCACGCCCGGCCAAGCCGTCCTGCTTCGCGCGCGCAGGGTCATTCGCATATTGCACGATTGCGCTCGCCAGCGCCGACGGGTCGGCAGCGGCAACCAGCTTGCCGGTGATACCGGCCTGCACCAACTCCGGATTGCCGCCTACCTTGGTGGCAATTACCGGCAAACCGCTGGCCATCGCTTCGAGTATCGTGTTGGAAATACCCTCGGCCAGCGACGGCAATGCAAAGCAATCTAGGCCGCGCAAAACTTCCGGGATATCATCGCGGCCACCCGGCAGCCAGGCCAGATCGGATACGCCAGCGTCGCGCAGAATAGCTTGCGCCTGCGCGCGCAGCGGTCCGTCACCGACCATCACGAGTCGCAGTCGCGAACGCAACGCGGGCGCCATCTGCAGGGCGGCGACGTACGCATGCGCCAGGTTGGTCTGGTCCTTGACCTCCTGCATCCGCCCGACGGTACCGACCAGCCATAACGCCGGGTCATTGAACGGGCTGCCGGGGATCATCGACCTGCCGGGCGATGCCACATGGAATCGGCGGACATCCACGCCGTTGTAGAGTTGCGCAATTCGGGCTTGAGGAACGCCTGCCCGCTGCACCAGATAAGACTCAAGATCACGCGATAGTGCAACGTAGTGATTGACGAACGGTTTATAGAGCCGGCGGATCAGTTGATACTTGACATTGGAACCGTCAAGATCACCGACGTCCCGACCATGCTCGCCATGAATCCGCACCGGGACTCCAGCCAGCCAGGCAGGTACCGCAGCTTCGAGTGCAGCAAGATTGCGGCTATGCACAATCGCCGGCTTGAGTTGCCGAAACAGGCGAAACATCCGCGGATAGATCCTGAATCCATGCCCGGGCGGCTTGTCAAGTGCGAAGAACTGGACGCCCTCGCGCTTGATTCGCAGCCGAAAATCGGTAACCTCGGTCAGCGAAACCACGGCATGGCGGTACACATCGGCCGGCATCGTGTTGATGAGATTGACCACGCCATTCTCCAGCCCGCCCACATCGAACCGGTACACGACGTGGACGATCAAGGGGCGCGCCACGTGCCCGGTGGCAGGGTCATTCATTGCCGTTCCCTTGTCAGGCGAAGCGCAGAATCGATTGCCGGTCCCGCAGACTTTACAAATGCGTCGAGAATTCCGCCGGGATTAGCCTGCCCCTTCGGGGTATAAAACACCACCAGCGCGGAGTCGTCGCCGTTGCCGCGCAGCCGACTCCAGCCCGACAGCGCTTTGGCATACGCGTCGCTGGGGGTGTAGCGACCATCCACCCAGTATGTTCGCCAGGTAAGCCAGCGATTGCCCCCCCCGGTTCCACCCGGAGACGCGTCCCGCAATTCAGCAGACTTGAATTCCACCATGGGCCCCGCCAGGCCCGCACGTTCTTTGCCCAGGTCGATCACTGCCCAGACAGGATCGTTACTCTTGACCAATACGTTGTCGGAACTCACCAGCTTGCGCGAGGCATTTTGTGCTCGGTAGTAAGCGATATAGACGCCTACGACTTGCTCATTCCTGCGATAGGTCGCGTGCATCCGGCCTGACGGATTGTCAAACGCCGGCGTCCAGTCCACTGCGGCGCCAGTCGAATGACGCCAGCCGTCGACGTCGCCCAGCGGGGCCATCATGACACTCGATCTTGTCTCGCCACGCGCTGCATGCTGGTACAGAAGCGGTGGGATGGCGACAACAATCAACTCGACTGCGACCATCAGTATGAACGGTGCGGATCGCGCCACCGGCCTACCAAGGTGATTGCGCGCGGCGCTTCCGGCGTCGAGATCGCCATCGGTATCCTCGCTCCACCTCGAGCCGATCGCGAACATGATCATGATGACGACACCAAAGAAGACCCAGCCATAAATCAGATGGTCGACTCCGGCCGCAAGCTTGTTGTTGGAAACGTGTCCAAGCATCACGATCATGTACGCGCGCAACCAGTTGGCGAAAACCGGCACCACGAGAGACACAGCCATGAACGCCAGACGCTTTCCCGGCGACCGGTAGTTGAGGTACGAAAACAAGGTACCGACGGTAAAAGACGCGATCAGGTAGCGCACGCCGCTACACGCCTCCACCACTGACCAATTGCCGGACGGAATAACGAACTGCAGGCCTTCACGATAGACAGGAATGCCGCTGACACGCAGCGCGAGCACTGTGAAATCGGCGGTCAATTCCATCATCTGGGGCATCACAAACTCGCCGAACGGAACCGAAAAGAACAGGAACGCAAGCGGGAATGCGATCGCCGACCCGACGCGAAAGCCCAGTAGCGCCGGAACACTCGCCACCGCGACCGTAACTACCGCGAACTGCGTCAGCGCATTGACGACGGCGAGCTGACCGGCCAGCCAGGCCGCTCCTGCGCCCACGGTCAGAAACAAGGCGGAGTAACTCGGTACGGGCTGAATCTTCGCCAACACCGAACGCTTGCGCCAGATCAACCATGCAACGATTGGCGGGATCAGGAAACAGTGGTTGAAGGTCTCGGAACGCTGCCAGATGACGACCATCGCCTCAAACGCGTCGCGGTACAGGTAGCCGATCCAGGATAGTGCCAGCGCCAGAAAAAACAGCGCCCTTTTCCAGCTCACGCCAGAACCTGCTGGCGTTTCGGACGCGATGTTCGGGGCAGCGGCAGTCACAACAATCCCAAGTGCGCTTCGGCTGAAGGCGCGATATGGCTGTCAATGCCGGCAAGATGGGCATCCCAACTGTAGCGCGCGAGCACCGCATTGCGGGCCGCAGTACCGACTGACGCCGCACGTTCGGGCCCGGCCACCACCGCAGTGACCAGCGACACAAATTCCCGCGCGTCGCGCGCGACCAAAAACTCGTCGCCCGGCTTGGCGTCGACCGCAGATGCGCATTCGCTTGAAGCGATGACCGGCCGCGCCATCGCCATGGCCTCAAGCACCTTGTTCTGTATGCCGCGTGCAATTCGCAGCGGCGCCACCACGGCTGCCGCATGCCGCAGGTATGGACGCACGTCGGCAACCGTACCGGTGACCACCACGGCATCGCCGGCAAGCGCCTGCACCGCCGCAGTCGGCGCTCGGCCGACAATATAAAAGCGGGCCGTCGGAATCTGCGCGCGCAGGCCCGGCATCACTTCCGCAACGAACCACGAGACTGCATCGACATTTGGCCAGTAGTCCATGGCCCCGGTGAAAACGACCGGCATCTCGCCGGCCGGGAACGGAGAAGCAAACGAATGCTCCGGCGCGAAATATTCCGCGTCAACGCCATTGCTGATGGCGGCCACGTGACCCGCGCATTCCGGCGCGGCACGCAGAAACAAGTCTGCCTCGTTTTGCGTGACAAAAAACGATCGCGTCGCCAGTTTCGCCACTGCACGCTCATACGCCAACAGCAGGCGCCCTTCCCTGCGGTAAAGCCATGACATGGGCCATGCGTGCTGCGCGGCGTATTGTGACCATTTCGCCGAATCAACGTCGACAAAATCGATCAATACCGGCAGCGCAGCATATGTCGGTACATACTGGGCCATGGCAGCCGAAAAAACCACAATGGCGTCAATGCGACTGTGCTCGCACGTCTGGTCAACCCATGCTTGGAGTTCGGCGTCGCGGTAGTACGGCAAGGTCAGCGGCTGATTGTTCACCAGTCCGCGCAGGCTGCAGAGTCTGGCAATCAGCGGATTCAATCGGGCAACGTGGATGCCCGCACAGATTCCACGAACGGTATCGACATGCGCCAGATCGTCCGGGTCGTCGACGAATGTTCCGAGATGAACTTTATGGCGCTGTGCCAAATGCTTCAGCAAGTGATACGAACGCACCTTGTCGCCCTTGTTCGGAGGATAGGGAAGCCGGTGCACCAGATACAGAATCGAGCTCATCGCGAATCAACCGAGATTGCGCACAATGTGCGGCCCGAGCCAGTTCGCCATCGCGATCGGCATGCGCTTCCAGACTTCGATGAACAAGCGATACTTCGCATTCGACGGATTGTTCTGCGGAACCGAATCGCGGGTATAGAGGCGGTATTCATAGTGCAAGGGCGTCGCCTCGAAACCCCAGTGTTTCTTGAAGGAAAACGACCCGGTACCCTGCTTGCTCCTGCCGTAGTCGAATACCCGCAGACCGCGCGCGCAAGCATGGCGCATCAGTTCCCAATACTTGAAATCGTTGGCCGCCAATTCCCGCGCCTGTTCGTCATCGCCGGCGTAATACGGCAAGACTTCATCGCGAAAATAGAAACTCAGCACACTGGACAACGCGCGGCCGTCGGGTGCAATGACGGTCAGCACCTGGCAATCGTCGCCAAACACGACCCGCAGCGTTTCAAAATAGCGCTTTGGCATCGCCGGTGTGCCATGCCGGTGCACGTTGTCCGCGTAAAGCGCGAAAAAGCCGTCGACTTGTTCATCGATGCGGCTGGTCAGGCCGTTCTTCGCGCCCTTGCGCACCATCGCACGCTGCTTGCGTGGAATGGCCAGCATGTTGGCCTCCTCGTCGGGCAGCAGTGCCTTGCGAAAGCTGACGTAAAGGTCTTGCGACGGCCAGTCGCTGTGACGTGCCTGGACATTGCGTAATTCGAGATGCGCGACGCCCAGTTGCTGCGCCAGGCGCTGCGCCTCGGTCTCGAGCGCGTCGGCAGCCGTTGGCGTGGCGGCCGCGACACCGCCGTAAACGGCGAAGGGCAGGCTGACCAGGGAGCTGCCGAACAGCAAGCTGCGCACATGCGCCAGCGGAAGAACGCCTTCGATGCGCCCGTCGACTTCGCAGTAGAGGAAGTGGGTGTCGTGGCGCATGCTGTCGCGCAGCACGCGCTGCCAGCCGGCACGGTGGAAAAACGTGGCGGACGGGCAGGACAGGACGAACGCATCCCAGCGCGCCGCGGCGCTCGCATCACCTGGTTGGAGGCGCAGGATCTGGGCCATCGGATCAGTGCAGCGCCGGCGGAAGGAAGATCTGGTCCATGCGGCCCCAAGCAAAGTCGCTCAGCAAGCGGTCGAGCTTGGCAGGCATGCGGTCGATGTTCACGTAATGCCGGAAGCGCGTCTTCGCATCGATGCCAGGCACACGCGGTTGCTCGGCATCGATTTCCCAGGGATGGAAGTAGAAGATCGCCGGCTGCCTGTCGCGCTGATTGACCCGACGCAACATCCAGCGCGACAGGGCATACGGCAACAGCCTGAAGTAACCGCCGCCGCTGGACGGGAAATTGCGCCCGCCCCAACGCAGGGTCGTGACGGGAATCTCCAGCACCCCCGAACCCATGCGGTGCGCGAAGCGCGGCGCATCGGGCATGCCGTAGTGGTCGTGGCGAATCGGGTAGATGCTCGAGCTGTAGCAGTAGCCGGCACGTGCAAGACTGTCGAAGGCCCACAGGTTGTCGGTGCCGATCGAGAAGCTCGGCGCGCGATAGCCCTGGATCGGAACACCGGCCACGTCCTGCAGGAGCTTGCGAGCACGGTCGATGTCGCTGAAGAAGGCCGCTTCGCTCAGGTCGGACGCGCGCTCATGGCCGTAGCCGTGGCTGGCCAGCTCGTGGCCTTGCGACACGATTTGGCGGACCAAGGCTGGGTAGCGCTCGGCAATCCAGCCGAGAGTGAAGAAAGTGGCCTTGGTCTGGCGCGCGGCGAGCATGGCCAGGATCCGCTCGACGTTGCGTTCGACCCGGCACTCGCGCAGCGGCCACTCGCTGCGCGCGATGAAGGGCGCAAAGGCCGAGACCTGGAAGTAGTCTTCGACATCGATGGTCAGCGCATTGACCGTTCGCACCGCACTCAAGATGCGTCTCCATCGGGCGGTTTGCGCACCGCATTGACCAACTTCTTGAGTGTCTCCAGCATGTCGAGGTTGATGTGTTCTAGCCGCAGCAGGCTGCGCTCGAGTCGCTGAAAGCGGTCGCCCTGGTGCAGGCCGGCCAGGCTGCCCAGGTGCTGCGAGATCACGTCGGCCGAGGCGGCATCGAGAGAAAGCCGCGACACGTCCACATCCAGTGGCATCGGGCCGCTGGGGAGCTCACCCCTTGTGCTGGGCGTCGCACCCATCGTGCCTTCGTTGGCCAGCTCGTTGACCACTTCATTGACGTCCTCGGCGCCGATCGCGACCTTGGCCGCGAGAAATCCCGCCAGCAACAGCCGATCAC
>JANPGJ010000478.1:0-2628 GCA_031423955.1 Burkholderiales bacterium | reverse complement strand
GTCTCGCGCAGCTTGGCGTCGAGTGCGGTCAACGGCACGTCGAGCAGCAGCACCGCCGGTTCGATCTCCATCGCGCGTGCCAGCGCCACCCTTTGCTTCTGGCCACCGGACAACTCGTCGACGCGGCGTGTACCGAAGGCTTCAAGTTGGGTCAGGCGCAGCATGGCGGCAACCCGTGCATCGATCGCACCTTGTTTGTCGCCGCGGATCCGCAAGCCGTAGCCGATGTTTTGCGCCACGTTCATGTTGGGAAACAGCGCATAGCTCTGGAACACCATGCCGACCCGGCGCGTCTCGATCGGCATCGAGGTTACATCGGTCTCACCGAACCCAATGCGACCGCCTGCATCCGGTTCGGCCAGACCGGCGATCAGTCGCAGCAGCGTGGTCTTGCCGCAGCCCGACGGTCCCAGCAGCACCAGGCATTCGCCGGGGTCGATCGCCAGGTCCAGCGGTTCCAGCGCGCGGGTGCCGTCGGGAAACGTCTTGCCGCACCGGGTGAGGGTGATTCGGGTCGCCATCGGATTCTCAGAGGGTACGGGTGCCGCGCGCGGCAAGCCATTGCATGGCGATCAGGAGCGGCACGATCATCACCAGGAACACCAGGGTATACGCCGAGCCGATTTCCAGGCGCATCGAGGCGTAACTGTCGGCCAGGCCCACCGGCAGGGTCTTGGTCAGCGGCGTGTGCAACATCCAGGTGATGTTGAATTCACCCATCGAGAGCGTCACCACCATCAGGGCGCCGGCCAGGATGCCGCCACGCGCGTTCGGCACCACGATGGTGGCAAAGCGCTGCCAGAATCCCGCGCCCAGGCTGGCAGCGGCCTCCTCGAGCACCGGCAGATTGATCGACGACAGCACCGCCGCCACCGAACGCGCCATGAACGGCAGGGTGAACAGCACGTGACCGACCAGGATGAACAGCCACGAGGAACGAAAGTCGCGAAAGGTGCCGAAGGCAAGCACCAGTGCCAGCCCGGTCGCCAGCCCCGGCATCGCCACCGGCAGCACCAGCGCTTCCTCGAGCACGCGCACCCAGCGCGAGTCGCTGCGCGCCAGCACGTAGCCGAGCGGCACGCCGAGGATCAGGGTCACCACAAGGGTGGCCAGCGCCACCTGCATTGAAAGGAAAATGGTCTCGCGATACAGGCTCCAGACTTCCACCACCCAGCGCACGGTCACGCCGCTCCTGATGCCGATGAAGTAATTCTCGGTGACTCCGGCCATGATCGACATGCATATCGGCACCATCAGGAACAGGCAGGTGATGAGCGTCAGCACCGGCGCGATCAGCCCGAACACGGGGCGCTTCATGCCGCCGCCGAACCCTGGCCGGAGAGCGAGCGCGCCGCCATCAGGATCAGCCAGGTCAGCACCCCGAGCACCAGCGACAGGCTGGCGGCGGCGGCGAAATTGGCATAGTTGGTGAACTCGCTGTAGATCGTGATCGGCAACACGTTGATCTTCGATGCCAGCGTAAAGGCGGTGCCGAACGCGCCCATGCTGGTGGCGAAGCAGATCGCCGACGATGCCACCAGTGCCGGCTTCAGGGCCGGCACGATCACGTCGCGCACCACCGCGAGGGGCCCGGCGCCGAGCGAACGCGCGGCTTCTTCCAGCGCCGGGTCAAGCTTCTCGGCCGCCGCCATCAGGGTCAGCACGCAGCGCGGAATCGAGAAATACAAATAGCCCAGGAACAGGCCGGAAAGGGAATAGGCGAACACGATCTTCCCGGCGCCCAACGCTTCGCTGACCTGGCCGATCAAGCCCTGGCGCCCGGCCAGCAGGATCACGAAAAAGCCGATCACCACGCCCGGAAACGCCAGCGGAAAGGTGAGCAGGGCCACCACCGCGCGCTTGCCCGCGAATTCGCGGCGCTGCAGGTAGACCCCGACGATCGCCGCGACCACCACCGAGACGATCGACGCTGTCGCCGACAACGCCACGGTATTGATCAGGCTCTGGCGATATACCGCATTGGTGAGCACCGCGAAATACGCCGCCGCGCCGTCCGGCCCGCTGGCGCCCACCAGTACCAGGCGCGATACCGGCAGCAACCAGAACGCGAGGAACACCACCAGCGCCGGCAGCGCGGCCGCGAACAGCAGGCGTTGCTGGCGCATGATGGCGGGGTCAGCGCGGAGAGCGGGCTGACCGGTTTACTGCACTTCCTTCAGGTAGCGGTCGGAGAAGGCCTTCTGCACCTCGGCCATCTTGGCGTAATCGACCGCCTTGGCGCGCGCGTAGTCAGTCGCCGGCAGGAAGCGCGCCGCAGCCTCCTTCGAAATCGCCGAGGCGCGCACCGGGCGCAGATAGGCATTGGCCCAGATCGCCTGGCCTTCGTTGGACAGGACGAAGTCCAGCACCTTCTTGCCGTTGGCAGCATTCGGCCCCTTGTTGACCAGGCTCATCACATAGGGCACCACGACCGAGCCTTCGGCTGGAATCACGAAGGCGACGTTTGCGCGGTCCTTGTATCTGGCGCGATAGGCATTGAAGTCGTAGTCCAGCAGGATCGGGATTTCGCCTGAAAGGACGCGCGCATAGCTGGTCTGCTTGGGCACGATCGGCTCGTTCTTTTTCAAATCCTTGAAGAACGCCAGCGCCGGGCTGAAATTGTCGAGA
>JANPGJ010000477.1:0-3998 GCA_031423955.1 Burkholderiales bacterium | reverse complement strand
GCGAAACCGCGCGCTGGACCGAGGTGATCAGGAGCGCCGGCATCAAGGTCGAGTAAGGGAACCACTGAATAAGTCCGTAGGTTGAGAAAGCTGCTTATGGAAACACTGAATAAGTCCGTAGGTTGAGAAAGCCGCTTCTGCAACCGATTGAATTCAAAAATAATTCCGTTCCATCTCCTGCACGCCAGGGACTTATTCAGCGTTTTCTTATGCAACCAGTTGAATTGAAACAAGCTTCCGTTCGATAGCCCGCATTCCAGGGACTTATTCAGCGTTTTCCAAGCCGCTGCACCACACCGTTCCTCCGCCGCACCGCCGCAACATACCGTCCGCCCGCAGCACAACCACAACAGGGGTAGAAGCGCATGAGCATCGCAGCAGAACTGGCAGCATTCGTGACCGCGACAACCTCCGCGGACCTGCCGCTGCTGGCACTCGAACGTGCCCGCATGAGCATCGCCAGCACGGTCGCCAGCACCGCTGCCGGCTTCGATATCAGCTCGGCGCAGGCGATCCGCGCGATCGAAAAGGAAAACGGCGGCGCGCCGCAGGCTTCGCTCTGGTTCGTCGGCGGCAAGCTGCCGGCGGCCAGCGCGGCGCGGGTCAACGCGGTCGCCAGCGACGCCGCCGCCTCCGACGACAGCGACCTGCGCAGCATCGCGCATATCGGCTCGATCGTCTCCACCACCGCGATCGCGATGGCCGAAAAGTTGGGCGCGAGCGGCCGCGATGTGCTGGGCGCGATGGTGCTCGGCTACGAAATCGCCGGGCGCATCGACGAAGCCCTGACCCCGGGACGCATGCAGCGCGGCTTCCACGGCTCGGTAAGCACCATTTTCGGCGCCGCCGTCGCCGCCGGCACGCTGCTGCACCTGACAGCCAAGCAGATGACCCATGCCATCGCACTGGCCGCCACCTCGATCGGCGGGCTGGCGATCGCAGCCGACACCAGCTTCGCCCGCGAGTATCACGCCAGCCTGTCGGCAATGCTCGGCACCCAGGCGGCGCTGGCGGCGGCGCGCGGCTTCACCTCGGACCCCAATTCGCTGGAGGCGCCGCGCGGCTTTTTCCACGCCTATGGCGGCCAGGCGATCGAGGAGGTCACTGCCGGCCTCGGCGATTCCTGGGACATCGTCACCGACATGGCGATCAAGCTGATGCCCGGCGGCCACCCGTTCCACGCGATCGCCGAAGCCGCCGCCAACGCGGCGCTTGCCGGCAACGTCGACCCGCGCGACGTCGAGTCGATCACCATCTCGGCGGCGCAAATGAAGGACTGGGGCAGTCATGCGCACCCGCGCGACCTGATCGGCGCCGCCCACAGCGTGGTGTATTTCGTCGCCGCCGCGGTGGCCGACCGCCGCTTCGACTGGGATCACATGACCGAGAAAAAGATGAACGAACCGATCATCGCGGCACTGCAGGACAAGGTGGTGTTCGACCAGCACCCGACGCCGCTGCCGGACCGCTTCACCCACCGGCATGGCGGCACGGTGAGCATCCGCACCCGCTCGGGCGCGGTGTTCAGCAATACCTGCAAGGCGCCGCGCGGCTCCGGCCCGCGCGGTGTCGAGTGGCGCGATGTCGACGCCAAGTATCGGCGCCTGGTCGGCCTGTCGGGCCTTGCGCCGGCCGCCATCGAGAGCAGCCTGGCGACCATTCACGGCTTCGAGCACCTTGCCGCGGTGGGCGCACTGACCGATCTGCTGCAAGTTGCCTGAATGCCGACAGCATGAGTGACCTGCCGCCACTGCCGGCGACCCCGCTCGGCCGCTACCGCCATTACAAGGGTGGCGAGTACGAAGTCATCGGCACCGCCCGCCACAGCGAAACGCTGGAGCCACTGGTGCTGTACCGGCCGCTGTACAACGCCTCGGGCCTGTGGGTGCGCCCGCATGCCATGTTTTTCGGGCAGGTTCAAGTCGGCGAGCAGACGCTGCCGCGCTTCGCACCGGTCGCCGGCAGTTTAGGAAAACGCTGAATAAGTCACTGGCATGCGGACTATCGAACGGCAGCTTTTTGTAATTCAAATGGTTGCAGGAGCAGCTTTCTAAACCTGCGGACTTATTCAGTGTTTCCTTGGAGTCGGCGCTGCCCGAGGCGGTTCGGGGCGGCAGCCGGGCGCCGCGTGGTCGATGTGGCCGCGAAATCGCCGCACACCGACGGTGCGCAGCGCGACGCGGAACGCCGAATCCGGCAAATCCCCTGCCGCAATCATGGTCCCAAAAACCGAATCGCAGCACGAATCGTGCCTTGGTGGCATGCTCAAGAACCTCAAAAAAATCTCGCAACATATTGTTTTTTATAAGCAATAAAATATTGTAAGCACCAGCCGGTTTCGCGGCACCCGCCGTCCGGGTTGTGGTCCAATATTCTTCAGAGTCCCACCTTCCTGGCGTGCTCACCGGAGTCCCGCATGGCTGCGCAGTTTTTTCCGTTCAATCCGCCGGCGTCGCTCGTGCTGCGGCGGTCGCTGGCGCCGAGCGCCACGGCTACCTGGTTGCCGATTCCACTGCGCATCGGCCCCTACCGCTTCGCTGTCAAGCGCACCACCCGCGAACAGATGCAGCATCGCACCCGGCTGTCCGAATCCGATATCAACCTGCAGGTCATCCGCCTGCACCACAGCCTGGCCGGCAAGCGGCTGATCGAATATCTGCTGTTCGAGGTGATCCGTATCACCCACTATGTCAACGGCGTCTACTACTCGGGATCGGAGGAAGGTTTCACCCATTCGTTTTCCACCGGCCTGGTTGAATTCATGCAACGTAATCCGCAGGCCTGGACCTGGTTGAACGCCTGCATTTCAAGTTACTTCAAGCCCGGCTCGCGCTATGAGCATGCGGCGCGCGGCGATTCGGCGGTGCACGTCGCGCTGCAGCCACCGAAGTCGGTACTGATCGGCGGCAAGGCGTTTCGCATCAAGGCGCTGACCCCGGCGATGTCAAAGCGCGGCAATGCCTGGGGTTACCTCGACGTGCCGAACGCCAGCGTCGAATTGGCCCATGACCTGTGCGGCACCCACCTGTCGGTGGTGTTCCTGCATGAACTGACGCATGCCTTCCACCGCAGCGCGCAGCCGAAGATCAGGCGCAATGCATCAACCCGTTGCTTCGCACGTGCCGAAGCACGTGCGCTGCTGGCGTTCGCGGTCAACAATCCGACGGCCTGGCGCTGGGTGCTGTCGCTGGTGCACGCCGCGGAGATGCACCACTATGAATTCCGCGACTTGAAGGTCGCAGCCTAGGAGTCAGCGCGCCCTGAAGGTCGCCGCCTGGCTCACAGGCAGGCGCCGCATCGGCGCCCATTGCCGCAGCCGGGGCGAAAGCCGCAGCGACGGCACATCATTTCAGCGGAATCGGCTGCGCACGATCGACCGCCACCGCAGTCAGGCTGTTCTGCGGGCTGCCGTCGATCAGCCGGTCGGAGTAGGTCAGGTACACCAGCGCGTTGCGCTTCGCGTCGACCATGCGCACGATGCGCAGCTTCTTGAACAGGACCGAGAGTCGCTCGTTGAACACCTCCTCCTGCTTTGGCAGCGCGCCGCTGAAGGAAATCGGCCCGACCTGGCGGCAGGCGATCGAAGCCTCGGCCTTGTCCTCGGCCAGGCCCAGGCCGCCCATCACGCCGCCGGTCCTGGCGCGCGACACATAACAGGTGATGCCGCCGACCCGCGGGTCGTCATAGCCTTCGACGGCGATCCGGTGGTCGGGCCCGAGAAGCTTGAAGGCGGTGCTGACGCTGCCGAGTTCCTCGGCGATCGCCAATGAAGGGGCAAGCAGGCACAGCAGCAGTGCCGGAAGCAGGCGTTTCATCGATCATCCTTGCGGGAATGAAAGCAGCGAAGTATGCGCCCGGCGCCGATTTGCCGGTGCCGGTTGCGATCGGCATCGCGCCGGGGCGCCGCGGCGGCACGGCGGTGGCGTTAGGGGGGGGCCCCCCGGGGGGCCCCCCGGGAACGGGGGGGGGGGGGGGGGCGCGCCGAGCGGGGCGGGGGG
>JANPGJ010000476.1:0-2534 GCA_031423955.1 Burkholderiales bacterium | reverse complement strand
GGTACGGGTTTCGACGATGACTTCCTGGCCGAGCGCGGCGGAGAGCTTTTGTGCGATCAGGCGCGCCACGATGTCGGAACTGCCGCCGGCGGCGAAGCCATTGACCAGTTTGATCGGGCGCGTCGGGTAGGTTTGTGCCTGCAGGCTGCTGGCTGTGAGAGACAGCAGCAAACCGCAGATTGCGGTGCGTAACAAGCTCATTGTGTTTCTCCTGGCGATTGGTTCATACCGGAACGGTCGTCACATCGTAGGTGAACAACCACTCGTAACGTTCCTTGACCCGCGCTTCGTTCCACTCGCGGTCAACATACGCGCGCGCACCGTCGACATGGGCAAGCTCGGGATTGTGAAAGCGTTTAGTGTTGGCCGCAGCCCCCTCGACCATGCGGGTGGTGCGGGTGCGGCGTGCTGCTTCGTAGTGGCCGAGCGCGACAGCGGCGTCACCGTAGGCCTCGAGCGCGCGCGCCAGGATGAATCCGTCTTCGATGGCCATCGCCGCGCCCTGCGCCAGGAATGGCAGGGTCGAGTGACAGGCGTCGCCCAGCAGGCTGACCCGGCCGACGCTCCATTTCGGCAGCGGCGCGCGATGCATCAGTGCCCACTTGTAGGGCACGTCGATGGCGCG
The DNA here is from genome assembly GCA_031423955.1 of Burkholderiales bacterium. Taxonomy (GTDB): domain Bacteria; phylum Pseudomonadota; class Gammaproteobacteria; order Burkholderiales; family JAEUOS01; genus JAEUOS01. Next base: position 1,909 of record JANPGJ010000476.1, on the reverse strand, counting down.
GATCATCAACTGAATATCTTCATGCCAGCCGGCGAAGTCGGCCAGCGCCTCGTCGACCTTGCCGGCCACGCTCCACGACTCCACCTGCCAGTCGCCGCGTTCGCGCACGCCGACAAAATTCATCAGCTCACCGGCCCGCAACGGGTAATGCACGATGTGGCCGCCGGGGCCGACCCAATTGGTGCCGACCATCCGCCGCATGCGCTCAGGCAGGCGCGCCATCGGAATCACGCCGCGCCAGGCCATCAGCCCGGTGAATTCCGGGCGGTCGGCGCCGAACAGTCCCTGGCGGATGCTGGAATGCACGCCATCGGCGCCGATCAGCACGTCGCCGCGCACGGTACCGGTTTCAAGCAACAGTGTGACGCCATCGCCATCCTGCTCGAAGCCGCGGCTGCGCGCGCCAAGATGGATCGCGTCCGGCTTGCACGCGCGCACGCCGGCGGCCAGCACGGTGAGCAGGTCGGGGCGATACACGGTGAAGTAGGGGTAGCCGTAGCGCGCCACCGATTGCGCGCCGAGGTCGAACAGTTTCCAGGTGTCGCCGGTGCTCCACAGGCGCACTTCCTTGCCGGTGGCTTCGCACGACAAGCGCTGCAAGTGTTCCCCCAGCCCAAGTTCATACAGGGCGCGGTTGCAGTTGGCCGACAGCTGCAGGCCGGCGCCGACCTCCTTCAATGCGGACGCCTGCTCGTACACCTCGACATCGAAACCGCGCCTGAGCAATGCCAGTGCGGCGGCCAGGCCGCCGATGCCGCCGCCGGCGATCAATACTTTCTTCATCTGCGTAGTCAATCCACTTTGGCGCCGGAAGCCTGCACGGCGCGGTCCCAGCGGATGATTTCGGTGTCGATGAAACGCGCGAACTCGGCCGGCGTATTACCGGCCGGCGCCAGGCCGAATCTGGTCAGGGTCTCGCGCGAATCCGCAGCTACCAGTGCGCGGCGCAACGCGGCGTTAAGCATATTGACCAGCTCGACAGGCGTGCCGGCAGGTGCCACCAGCCCACTCCAGAAATTCACCTGGAACGCCGGCAACCCGGCTTCCGCCACTGTCGGCACGTCAGGCAGTGAAGCATCGCGCGTTGTGCCGGTGATCGCCAGGGCACGCAGGCGTCCGGCCTTGATCTGCGGCAACAGGGTCACGATGCCTTCGAAAATCACCTGCACCTCACCAGCCGCGATCGCCTGCAGGGCCGGCGCGCCGCCCTTGTAGGGCACATGGGTGAGTTGCGTCGCCGACAGGCTCTTGAACAACTCGGCCGCCAGATGCGGCGGCGTGGCATTGCCCGCCGAGCCGTAGTTGAGCATACCGGGCTTGTCCTTCGCCAATGCGATCAGCTGCGACAGCGTCTGCGCCGGCACCGCGGCGTTGATGGCCACCAGCAGCGGGCCGCTCGACACCAGGCTGATCGGTGCGAACGACTTGCGCGGGTCGTAGCCCAGCTTGCGATACAGGCTGGGCGCCATCGCCAGCGTGCTGGTGCTGCCATAGAGCAAGGTATAGCCGTCAGCCGGCGCTTGCGCCACGACTTCCGAGCCCACCGTGCCGCCGGCGCCGGCGCGGTTCTCGACCACGAACTGCTGGTTAAGAGCCTCTCCCAGTTTGGTGGCGACCAGGCGCCCGACCACGTCGGTCGGTCCGCCGGGCGGGAAGGGCACCACGATCTTGACCGGTTTGGAAGGGTAGGTCTGTGCAAAGGACGACGGCGCAAAGGCTATGCAAAACGCCGCCAGGTATGCACTCGTTGAATTGCGATTGACTGGCACGACGGTGTCTCCAAACTGTCAGCAGACCGAGCATCGGCCATTAACCGCCCATTTTAGCCGCGCCCACCATGCCCTTATGCGGACACTTTTTCAGGCTATGCAACGGCCAAACCAATGTAACAACATGGGGTGGATTCAAG
>JANPGJ010000475.1:0-8064 GCA_031423955.1 Burkholderiales bacterium | reverse complement strand
GACCGATGGCGAAAGCGGTGACTTACGCATGACCAAGCGCGACGGTTGCCGCGGATTCAGTCGCGACGATTCGTCGCCTCGGCGTGCCAGGGCTGTGGAGCAAGCGTCCGTGGGTCTCCCACTCGCATGAATCATAGTCGCGCACAAGGCTGTCCGTCCTGCCGCCAGGCCAGGTCAGGTCGGTTCGTTCACTGGCATGATTCGAGCTTATGGGTGGAGAATGCTGATTACGATTGGCGCTGCCGATTCCGGCAGGGCCCGCCGATCCCAACGGAGTTGCATCGCCCGAAAACCGCAGTATGGACAGAGAGCAAACATGAACAAGTCGCATTTTCTCGTGGCGGCGTGCGCCGCCGCGGCACTATCGGCGCCGGTCTCCGCGCAGGCCCAGTACCCGGACCGGCCGCTGCGCGCAGTGGTTGCGTTCGGCACCGGCGGCGCCACCGATGTGATCGCGCGCATCATCGCGACATCGATGGCGCAGTCGATGGGCCAGCCGGTGGTCATCGACAACCGGCCCGGCGCCGACGGCATCGTCGCCGGCGAGCAGGTGGTCAAGGCCGCGCCCGACGGCTACACGATTTTCTTCGGCACCTCCACGCAGATCTCCGCGCTGCCGTTCCTGAGGAAGAACTTGCCGTTCGATCCACTGGCGGACTACGCACCGATCGGCGGCATCGGCAACAACAGCTTCTTCTGGGCCGTGCATCCCGGCCTGCCGGTGAAGACACTGAAGGAATTCAAGGATTACGGACGCGCCAATCCCGGCAAGCTCAACGTCGGCAGTTCCAGCGCTGTCGGTTCGATTGCTCCGAGCCTGTTCGCGAAAACCGAGAAATTCGATCTCCAGGTCATTCTCTACAAGAGCGAGACCACCGCGCTTACCGACCTCATCGCCGGTCGCGTCCAGGCGATGCTGATCACCGGCGCCTTAGCCCAGCATGTGCGCGAGGGCCGGGTGCGCGGCCTGGCGACGCTGCTGGCGAACCGCAGCAAGGCGCTGCCCGACCTGCCGACCATGACCGAAGCCGGCATGCAGCCATTCCCGGCGGTGGCGTTCATGGGGTTGTTCGGGCCGGCAAAGATGCCCAAAGAGATCGTCGACCGGCTCAACCGCGAGCTGATGGCGGCGCTGCAGAAGCCTGACGTGCGTGAGCAGATCGAGCGCACGACCATGGAGATCACGCCGCTTTCCGCCGGCGCGATGGGCACGCTGGCGAAGGAACAGACCGAGGTCTGGCGTCGCCTGACCCGCGAAGCCGGGATCGTGCCGGAATGACGACCTGCGTCGTCGCTGGCAAGTACGTCCTGGGCACCAGGGACGGCGCGCAAGTGCTCTTGCGCGATCAGTACGTCTACGTCGACGGGTCGAAGATCGAAGCGGTGACGCGCGACGCGCCGGCCGCCGGTACGCCTATCGTCCACTATGAGCATGGCCTCATCATGCCGGGCTTCGTGAACCTGCATGCCCACTGCATCCGCGGCGGGCTGTTCCGCGGCATTCCGGACGATCTGGACATCCACCCCTACGTTCCCAAACTGGTCTACAACATGCTGCTGCCGCTGACTTCCATCGCGGCCAAGGAGCTTAAGCCAGAGGAACTGCGTGCGGTCAGCGCGCTCGGGATGATCGACCTGATCAAGGGCGGCACCACCACCCTGATGGACATGTGGCACCACGGCCAGGAGGTGTTCTTCGACGTGGCGCGCGAATTGGGCCTGCGCACCGTTGGCGCGCCGTTCATCATGTCGGCATCGAATGCGCGGCTCGGCGCGGACGGATATCCAATCTGGGACTTCGGCAACGACGGCCACGCGCAGCTCGCGAAGTCGGTGGCCCTCTTCAAGGCGCGCGACGAGGGAACCGAAGGACTCGCGCAGGTGGCGATCGGGCCGCACGCCACCGATACCTGCCTGCCCGCGCTGCTGCGCGATTGCCGCAAGGTGGCCGATGAGCTCGATTGCCGCATCACCACCCACTTCGCGCAGACACCGGAGGAACTCGCGCTGCTGCGCGATCGCTATGGCATGGGCGCCGCCGAGTACGCGAAGGACACGGGCTTGCTGGGCGATCGCGTCGTGCTTGCCCACGCGGGTTGCGCCACCGATGCGGACCTGGCGGTACTTGCCGCGAGCGGCACGCACGTCGCCAACTGCGCCTTCACCTTCATGCGCGAAGGCGTGAGTTTCCCTTACACGCGCTTCGCCGGCGCCGGTATCAACACCGGCATCGGCACCGATTCGCACGGCATGGACCTGCTGGGCGAGATCCGCGTCACCGGGCTGCTTTCCAAGCAGTATGCGCAAACAGCGCACGCCGGCACTGCCTACGAACTGCTACGTGCGGCAACGCTCTCCGGCGCAAAAGCGCTGGGCAGGCCGGACCTCGGGCGGCTGGAGGCCGGCGCGAAAGCCGACCTGCTGGTCTACGACCTGTTCCGGCCGCACCTGCAGCCGGTGTGGGACCCGGTGAAGAACCTGGTCTGGAAAGGCAACGCCGGCGACCTGGTGTTCTCGATGATCCACGGCAGACCCGTGGTGCAGGGCGGCAGGCTGCTGACGATGGACGAGGATGCGGTAATGCGCACCGCTGCCGCCGCGGCGCGCAAGATCTGGGAGATCGGAGAGAAGCGCGGGATCCTTCCGGCGCGGCCGATGCAAGGCTAGGTCGTCACTATCATGGCCGCGCCACTTCCTACGCTCGCAAAGCCATCCGATCGCACCAAGGCAGCCACTTTGTACTGCCATTCTTCCAGCGGGACTCCAGACGGCGCCGGCACCGGTCCCTCGGTCTGTGGAAGCGCGGATTGCGGCGCGGACGCCCGTTTCAGCTCGAACCAGAACACGCTTCCCACCCCGACCACGCTATCCGCGCCGATGCTCCCACCCATCAATTCAACCAGCCGCTTGGACATCACCAGGCCGATTCCCGTGCCTACCTGCGGACCGGCCTCCTGGCCAAGCCGGTTGAAGGGCTGGAACAACTGCGCGAGCTTCTCCGGAGAGAGCCCCTCACCGGTGTCCCGCACGCTGACGCGAATCGCATCCGGCGGGCTCAAGGTCCACTCCACGGCAACCAAGCCTTCCGCCTTGTTGTACTTGATGGCGTTGGAGAGAAGATTGATCACGACCTGTTTGACCCGGGTGCGGTCGGCGCGCACATAATCGGCGAACTCGAAGGATGAAAACTTCATGTCGATTCCGCGCGTGCGTGCCTGCGGCTCGCACATGGCCCGGCACTCCTGCATGACTTCGGCGAGCGAGACCGGCTCCTGCGTAAGGGACAATTTGCCCGACTCAATCAGCGCAAGATCGAGGAGTTCGTTGATGAGATCCAGCAGGTACCACCCGCCCTTGAGAATCTGGTCGAGGCCAAGCTTCTGGTCGGGTGTCGGCGCCGGCGTGCCGGATTCAATGAGCTGGGCGAAGCCGAGAATCGCATTGAGTGGCGTGCGCAATTCATGGCTCATGCTGGAGAGAAAATCGGACTTTGCGCGGTTGGCTCTTTCCGCGACGGCGATCGCGTCGGTCAGATTGAGCTCGATTCGCTTGCGTTCGGTGATGTCGCGGCTGATGCCGAGGATGCCGACGACGCGACTTCCGCCGTCGCGCAGCGGCGCCTTCAGGGTGAGGAATACCCGCGCCTCGCCCGCCACCGCGATCGTATCCTCGAACTGGACCGGCGATCCACCGGCGATCACTGCCTCGTCCTGTTGCCGCACCGCGGCCGCACGGTCCGGCGGCAACATCTCCTCGGTCGTCTTCCCCACCACCTGCTCGGGGGTGGCGCTGAGCATCGCGGCGCAAGCTGCGTTCGCCAGCAGCACGCGGCCGTTCAGATCCTTCACGATGATCACGTCGCTCGTCCCCTCCAGCACCCCATTGAGCAGCTCGGTCCGATCGGCCAGCGCCGCTTCGCTCGCGCGCCGCGCCGCCTCGGCTCGATAGCGCTCGCTGAGGTCGAGCACGACGGCGAGGATGCCTTGATAGCGACCCGCGGCATCGCGCATCCCGGCCACGTTGCTCTGCACCTGCAAAATCGTGCCGTCCTTGCGGCGGTAATTCTTTTCGATCTGGAAATCCGGGCCGCCCTCCGCCAGCCGCCGGACGTTTTCGAGCGTCATCTCCAGGCTGCTCGCATCGGTGACGTCGGCCACGTTCTTCCCCAGCAGCTCGGCCCGGCTGAAGCCGAGCATCTCACACCAGCGGTCGTTCACCGAAGTCATGTTGCCGTGCGGGTCGGTCTGCAGGATGCCCGCGGGCGACTGCTTGAAGATACGGCGCAACCGTTCTTCGCTCTCGCGCAGTGTCGCCTCGGCCTGGCGCCGCTCGGTGATGTCGCGCGCCACTTTCGATGCGCCCACGACCTTGCCGTGTGCGTCCTTGAGAGGTGATATCGTCACGGAGACTTCGACCATGGTGCCGTCTTTGCGCCGGCGCACGGTCTCGAAAGAGCGCACAACCTCCCCGCGCGCGGCGCGGGCGAGGATTTCGATCTCCTCATGGTGCCGCTCCGGCGGGATCAGTTGCAGAACCGACTGTCCGACGATCTCTTCCGCCGAGAATCCAAAGATCGCTTCCGCGCCACGATTCCAACTGATAATCGTCCCTTGCAGATTTTTGCTGATCATCGCATCTTGGGAGGACTCGACGATAGCCGCCAGCCGCGACGCGGCTTCCGCGGCCTGCTGACGCACGGTGATATCGCGGATGGAGGTGACGTAGCCGGTATCGGCGCCGTCGGGGTCGTGCAGGATGGCGATGCTCGATTCGACGTGCAGATCGCTGCCGTCCCGCCTGCGGTGGAGCAGCTCGCCGCGCCACGCGACGCGCTCGCCGAGCGCCCTGCGCATCCCGGCTTCCGCCTCCGGGCTCGGCCAACGCGGGGTGAAAATTTCGGTGAGCGTGCGGCCGAGCGCCTCGCCGGCGCGGACGCCGTATTGGCGCTCGGCGGCCGCGTTGAGGAAAGTGACGCGCTCTTCGGTGTCCACCGCGATCACCGCATCGTTGACCTGCCCCTGCATCCCGCCGCGGACGCGGCTCTGCTTGGCGTCGAGCCTTTGGAGCGTGAGAAGCTGCGGGCTGGCATCGCCCTTGGCCAGCGTCGGGTGTTGGGCGATATCCACGATATCAAGCTCGAATACTTTTTTGTTTTCCCCCCGATCATCTGACACTGTCACCTCCATTGATTCCAATCTTGACTCTTGCAAGTGTTCCGGCGCCGAAATCCCGTTTATGCGACAGAAGCGTGCAATACTACAAGCGTGGCCGTTGCTCTATATGTGCGTTACCGAACCCCATACTGCCGAGCCGCAAGCCATTTTTGAGCGGACTTTACATCACCGAGCTCGCGGCCATTCCAGAACCCGGAATGTTCGCAATGCTCCTGGCCGGCCTGGGACTCGTCGGCATCGCTGCCCGCAGGCGCGACGCGCGCTAGCATCGTGCCGTGACCGCTCCTTCCCGGTACGGTTGCGACTCGATGAATCCAGACGAAGCCGTCGGCACCGCCGCCAGACTCCTCAAGCTCTGGCTGCCGCGCCGGCAGAACTGGGGGGTGTGACGAATGTCCTGAACTACTTGAAGGTAGTTCATGTATTCGTACGAAGACCGCAAGCCGGTGCCAGTTAACCACTGGCGGACCATCCGCTACTTCGCGGCCTGCACCATGATCTCGACATTCAGGCCGGGCGCCGCAAGCCGGGCTTCAACGGTGGCCCGCGCAGGTGTGCAGCCGGGCGCCACCCAGGCATCCCATACTTCGTTCATCTGGCTCCAGGTATTGATGTCGGTCAGCCAGATGTTGGCGGAGAGCAGCTTGGTCTTGTCGGTGCCGGCCTGGGCCAGGAACTTGTCGATCTTGTCGAGAATCTGTTTGGTCTGCCCCTTGACGTCGAGCGTGCGGTCGTCCGCGGTGAGTCCGGCGAGATACACGGTGTTTCCGTGCACGACGGCCGAGCTCATGCGCGGGCCACAATTGATGCGTTCGATGCTCATTGCTGGTTTCCTCCTTGAAGGTGTGTGCCAAGTCGTCCAGGCGTCATTCCGCCATGCGCGATGGGCGCGCGGCTTGGTAAGCGACAGAACCTTACCCTACAAATGAAAGTCCGGCAAACCTGATGTCCTGAAAGTTGGGAAGTCACTCCCACTCGATGCTCAACAACTCCGGTAAGCCGCTGTTCCGTAGTTGGATTCATTCATGGCGTCAGGGCCGCTTCGAGCTGCGCCTTGTTCATCGTGGAGCGCCCCGTAAGCCCGCGCTGGCGGGCCTCGTTGCGAAGCTGCAGCAGGGTTCGGCCGCCAGGGCCCTTGTGCGAGCGCAGGCCCCCGCGCCGGCCGGACGACATGTCATTGATCGAGGATGGGCTGGCCGCCACGGACTCGCCGTGTTGTGCCCGCTCCTTGTTGACGACCCGTGCGGCAATTTCCTCGGCCAGCGGCTGCGGCTTGCCCTGGTCGAGCAGGCTTTCCTTGATGTGCGCGTATTGGCGTTCGCGCTTGGCGCTCCAGGCTTTCTGCGGCATGACGGATCCTTCGCGGTCAGTGGTGGATGCAGCGGAACGCGGTTTGCGGTGCTGCGAGGCGCTTGGGCGTCAGGTCAGCCGCCCTTCCAGCCTTCGCTGCTGTGCCGGCACGGTGGCTCGGTGCCTATGACCCCGCCCGCAATCGCTTGTTCATGCGCTCCGGGAATACGCGATTCTTGAAGAGATCGATGACGTCTTGAAGCCCCAAATACCTTCCACCCGGACCTTCCTTGCCCATCACCTTCAGCAACACCGGCCACTCGCCAAGCATCAGGGTCCGATCGATGGTCCGCCTGCGTCCTGCCGCGCGCGCGAAGTTGGCGTCCATGTAGGCACGCAACTCGGCCAACCCCAGGCCAAGTTCCGAAAATCCATCATCGTTCTGTTTCTCTTTGGCGAAGCCCCGAAGCCTGGACACCTCCTTCGCAACGATGGCACCTTTGGCGTTCAGGATCCTGGATCCCACGCCCTGCTTATCGAGCGGACCGCCACGCAGCGCATTGAGCTGCAGGCCGTGCCACTGGGTATCGATCAGCGACAGAGGGCCGCATCCATTCGCCACCGAGGCGATGGCGAAGATCGCCGCACGCGGCAGCTCGGGACGCCCGTCACCAGCATGTGCGGCCGCAGCCACGACTGCCGCGACCTTCGCGAGCGGCTCCCGGTCATCGGCCAGCTTTCCTGTCGACACCAGCGCACGCAGGAAAGGACAAGGATTGTTTGCCGATACACGGTGCGGCCCCGCCTCTTTCTTGACCATGCAATCTCCTGGAGTTGGCAATGCGTCCGGCCTGTGGCCCGACCGCACCGGCCATGCCCTGCAACTGCGAGACATGGCGAGCAGGCGCTGGCGTCGCGTCGACGGCGTCACATCGACCGCTCAAGCTCGATTCTGCGCCCCGGCCAACCGCTTCGTCGGTGCGCTGCCAAACATCGCACACGGTGGACCACGCCGCGCCGCGATCCGTTCGCGACCGCACGGACCAGGCCGCGAATTTCACCTACCGTGCGTTCTCCACCCCGGGGCGGCTCCGGGCCCACGGCACGCAGCAGCGCCAGTGGCTTATCAGGCGCATCGACTTCCGAATCACGAGGACCCGCGATGCAAGCAGCAAGCCGGATCCGCCGGACTCTCTTCGGCGCACCAATGGCTGGGCATTGGCAACGTCTTCTGTTGCTGTGGCTGCTTGCGCCCCTGCTTTGGCTGCAGGCCAGGCAAGTGCGGCGTGTCACGCCGCGCATGCCGGAGCCACCGGGCCATCGCGCCGGCACCACCGGCCGCGGTTCACTCGTGCGGCTGCTGGTGGCGGGCGACTCGGGGGCCGCAGGAGTAGGCGCCGAGAGCCAGGACAATGCCTTGTGCGGCCAGCTCGTACGACGTCTGAGCCGGCATCACAAAGTGGAGTGGTGCGTGCTGGCGGCCAACGGGCTGGACTCGCCGGGGCTGCTCAAGCTGCTTGAGGACGCACCCTGCGCGCCGTTCGATGTGGTCGTGCTTTCGATCGGTGCCAACGACGCCACCGGACTGTGCGCGCCACTG
>JANPGJ010000474.1:0-3357 GCA_031423955.1 Burkholderiales bacterium | reverse complement strand
ACGCGCGAGCCGGGTGCGGCACCGTCAGGCATCCAAACATAAAGTATCGAATTGGCGGCGTCAAAATGCCATTCGCCCGGTGAGTCGAGCATCCACAGGGCACCCGTCAGGTAAAACCCGAAGCCCGCTTGAATATCATTTACGGTCGCATTCGCCAAAGTAAGGCGAGCACTACTCACGGCGGCGACTGGGCTTTCTTCGATGATGTAGTTCTGAGTTCGAATCGTTACTCCCAAGCCCGGCACCAAGGTTGCGCCGACCGGAAGCGCGAGGCCGGTAGTGTCCACTGTTGTATTGCCGCCAGATGTCGCGATGGGCGCGAATGGAGAGTCAGCGTTGCCCGATTGACCAAAATTTGGGTGATGCGCACGTCGAATTTGCAGACTATCGACATAAGAATCTGTAACACCGCTCGGGAGCATTCGCTGCACATGGGTCTCGCGCACATTTATGCGAGTCCGGAGTGCCGGAACTTCAACGTCGAAGCGCGCATTGGCGAGAGAACTGAGGGCTCGAAACGCGAAGTTGACGGTTTGCCAGGTGCCGCTAGCGGTTAACCATTGCTCAGGCGCGAGATTTTCCCAGGTAGGGCCATTTCGCCTGACAACAACTTTAAGCGGTGTTCCGGATGGAGCGCGCAATTGAACAGCTCCCGTGTAGTCGACACCACCCGTAACCGAGAAGGCGTTACTCGTCAAGATGCTATTGCTGGCGCCCGACGTGAACGCCAGGCATGGTGTTGCCTGCCCCGGGCAGGCGCTGTCAAGCGCGATCACCGCATCGTTATTGGCCGACCATTTGGTCCACCCGGATAGGCTGGTAGTGGGCGTCGGATTGTCGATCAGTTCGATCGGCAGGCGGGCGCGGTAGATCGACCCGCTGTGTTGCACCCAGGCGCTGGCCGGAATCGAAACGGCGCCGTCGATTTGCGGCGCCACGCCGCAGGTGCCCGGGCCGGCGGCGATGTTGATCGGCGTCGCGGGCGAGCCGGACGCCGGTACCCGCAGCGTCTCATTCCACAAGCTGCCGCACGCAAGATACACCGTGTCGCCAGGCGCGAGAGTCGCCGCGCCTAGCCGGGCCAGCGTTTGCCATGGCCCGGCACTTCCGCCCGCAGGTGTGGCCGACATGCCACTATAGCCGTCGTTGCCGCCTTCCGGATTGATGTAATAGGTGGCGGCGCGCGCGGGTTGCAGGAGGAGCGCCGCGCAGGCGAGCACGAACAGGGTCAGTCGAAGTCGAAGTGTCATCATTGGTGGCGTGGCGGGCTTTGGCAGTTTGAGCAATCAGCGAAAAAGGGTTGCCAAGTTCACCTGAACCGGCAGTCCAAGGCATTACGAACAGTGCAAATGAAGAATGCCGGACAGAAGCGAGGGCTCCGGACGAAAAAGGCTCAGGCTGCCAGACAAAAGTTTCAACTTCAGTGGGAGTAGGAGCCGCCTGCAATGAGCCGAACGTACTAACGAACGGGTCATCGGCCCGCCACACGATCGCTGCGCCAACATCCTCTTCGTGCGCCGTTGTGCGGCCTTGCGTCAGACAAGGCACCGGTTTGCACCGGGATTGCATTCGATCGGGTGCGTTGCGCGTTCGGTCGTTCCAACGAACGGTTCAACAGTCGTCCGACACGACTTCCCGCCTCTTAGATGAGCCCATTGCTTCAAATTGCAAGCAAACTGCACTCGATTGACACCTGTTACGCCTATCGAGCCACCGGCGTCGCAGCGCTCGGGGTCGGCAATCCGTCAGACTTGCAATTGCGCGATCAGGGATTCCAGGACTGGGTGTTGGCCGGCGCGTCGTTGGGACTCGCCACCCGGAGCCGCGCCAGGCCAATCAGGTAGGCCAGAAGGAAAAGGGCGCATCCTTCGGAGGCGCGGTCGAGCAGGAATGCCGCCAGCGATGCATAAGGATTACCCAGCAGATAGCCACCAAGAAACAGGAGGGAGGTTGCGATGGCCGCAACAACGAAGCCGTAGCGAGGCCCGAGCACCACGCTGGCAAGTCCTACAGGGAGAACGTAAAGCAGCCAAAGGTCGAACTCGCGCCCAACCGCATAGTCGAGCGCGAAAATACCCGTCAACAGGATGACCGCTACAAGCAGGATTGAATTTCGCAATGTCATGCTACCGGGTTGTGCACGCAGGTTCTTGTGCAGCAAGGGTTTGCAGGGATTTGACAGAATTTAATAATGCCATGTACAAGTGCAAAAAGTGTGGTGTTTTTGGCCGATCTGTGAATTGCGTCACGTAAAGACAATTTCGCAGGGGCGGGCAGCGATGCAGCGCCGATATTTAGGATCGCATCGCCACGGCCGGTCCGACTGTCGCCTGGTGCGCCGACCAGATTGAGCGCCGTGGACAAACGGATTTGACCGCGCCAATCGCCTCTTTGCGCCCTATCGGCTGTCATATTCGATCGGCTAAAATCAACCTATTCCGCACTCACGAAAGCACCTGAATGACGCAGACCATGAACGGCCGGGTCGCCCTGATCACCGGTATCACCGGGCAAGATGGCGCTTATCTGGCCGAATTGCTGTTGGGCAAGGGCTATGTGGTGCATGGCATCAAGCGCCGCGCGTCGCTGTTCAACACCGATCGCGTCGATCACCTGTATCAGGATCCGCATGTGTCGCACCGCAACTTCGTGCTGCATTACGGTGATCTCACGGATTCCACCAACCTGATCCGCATCATCCAGCAGGTGCAGCCGGACGAGATCTACAACCTGGCGGCGATGAGCCACGTGGCGGTGAGCTTCGAGACTCCCGAATACACCGCCAACGCCGACGGCATCGGCACGCTGCGCATTCTGGAGGCGATCCGCATTCTCGGGCTGGAGAAAAGGACCCGCTTCTACCAGGCATCCACCTCGGAGCTCTACGGCATGGTGCAGGAAGTTCCGCAAAAGGAAAGCACGCCATTTTACCCGCGCAGCCCGTATGCGGTGGCCAAGATGTACGGCTACTGGATCACCGTGAATTACCGCGAGGCCTACGGCATCTACGCCTGCAACGGCATCCTGTTCAACCACGAGAGCCCGTTGCGCGGTGAAACCTTCGTCACCCGCAAGATCACCCGCGCGCTGGCGCGCATCAAGCTGGGCTTGCAGGAATGCCTTTACCTGGGCAACCTCGATTCACTGCGCGACTGGGGCCACGCCAAGGATTATGTCGAGGCGCAGTGGCTGATGCTGCAGCAGGAAACGGCGGAAGACTTCGTCATCGCTACCGGCGTGCAATACAGCGTGCGCCAGTTTGTCGATGCCGCCGCCGCCGAACTGGGCATGCGCATCAGCTGGGCCGGCAAGGGTGTCGACGAAACCGGCACCGATGCCCACGGCAAGGCGGTGGTG
>JANPGJ010000473.1:0-45881 GCA_031423955.1 Burkholderiales bacterium | reverse complement strand
CGCGTTGGGACTGGCCACGCCCACCGCGATCATGGCCGGCACCGGAGTCGCCGCGCGTCACGGCATCCTGATCCGCGACGCCGAGGTGCTGGAAGTCGCGCATGCGGTCAAGGTGGTGGCGTTCGACAAGACCGGCACCCTGACCGTCGGCCATCCGGCGCTGATTGCCATCGACGGCAACCAGATCACCACCAACGAAGTGCTGCGCCTGGCCGCCGCACTGCAGGCCGGCAGCGAACACCCTCTGGCGCGCGCGGTGGCGCAGGCCGCCACGCGCGACAACATCGGAGTACCTTCCATGCACGGCTTCGCCGCCCTGCCCGGGCGCGGCGTCAGCGCCATGGTCGACGGCCGCCTGCTGAAGCTTGGCGCGGCCCGCCTGTTGCGCGAGGAAGGCCTGGAGCCGGGCACACTGGCCGCACGCGCCGCGCAACTGGAGGCGCAGGGCAATACCGTCTCGTGGCTGATGGCACCGGGCCAGGTGCTGGGCCTGCTGGCCTTCGGCGACACCATCAAGCCGACTGCGATCGAAGCGATTCGCCGCCTGACCGCGCAAGGCATCGCCACTGTGCTGTTGACCGGCGACAACGCCGGTGCCGCCCGCGCGGTGGCGGACCGTTTGGGCATCGGAATGGTCAAGTCCGAGGTGTTGCCGGCCGACAAGGCGGAGGTTGTCACCGCGCTCAAGGCGCAAGGCCGGGTCGCGATGGTCGGCGACGGCATCAACGACGCACCGGCGCTGGCGGCGGCGGACGTCGGTATCGCCATGGCCACCGGCACCGATGCCGCCATGCACGCCGCCGGCATCACCCTGATGCGCGGCGATCCGTCGCTGGTGGCCGACGCGATCGCGATTTCGCGCCGCACGGTCAGCAAGATCCGCCAGAACCTGTTCTGGGCGTTTTTCTATAACGCGGTCGGCATTCCGCTGGCCGCCTTCGGCATGTTGAACCCGATGCTGGCCGGCGCGGCGATGGCGTTCTCCAGCGTCAGCGTGGTGTCGAATGCGCTGTTGCTCAGGCGCTGGCGGCCGGCCACGCGCAAACCGGAGCAGGCCTGAACCATGCAACAGTCAATCATGCACTACCCGGTCAACATCGGCGACGCGGCGACCGCAACCGGCGTGTCGGCCAAGATGATCCGCCACTATGAGGAGATCGGCCTGATCCCGCCGGCCGGACGCACCCATTCCGGTTACCGTGTGTATGCCGAGGCCGACGTGCACAGGCTGCGCTTCATCCGGCGCGCCCGCAACCTCGGCTTTTCGGTCAAGCAGATCGAAGCCCTGTTGAGCCTGTGGCGCGACCGCCGGCGCGCCAGCAGCAAGGTCAAAGCCCTGGCGCAGGCGCACATGGCCGAACTCGATGCGCGGATTCTGGAGTTGACCGAAATGCGCCGCACCCTCGAACACCTGGCGGGCCAATGCCACGGCGACGACCGCCCGGATTGCCCGATCCTGGAGGACTTGTCGAGCGCGCCGGCAGGCAATGCGCGCCCGGCGGGAACCAATCGCCATGCCTTGCGCTCTTAATGTATCCGGAACTTTCGAATCCTTGACCAGAACATGCCGCAGGCGGGGCTGGCATGCGCTTGGCAATGATCAATATTGGCTGGTTTGCCAAACCGTGGTTTGCCGCTTATAGTCCTGACTCGATGATTCAATCCAGAACCTTGCGCACAGCCGCGCGCCTGCTGCTCGGCACACTGATCGCCGCCTACGTGATGGTGTCGCTGCACGCCGGTGCGCGTGCACCACAGGCAATCGGGGAACCGACGCACGCACAGCAAGCGATCGCGGCGTCGGCGGCACCGGCCGCCGGCGAAGAGCATTGTCACGAACAGGCCACCGACACTACCGCCCTGCAGTGCAAGTATCACTGCCAAAGCGCGGTCCAGACGCTCGACCATCCGGACGTACGGGTGCCGGCGGCATGCGATGGCGCTTTTCTGCTGGTTGCCGCGGTCGACGGGCAGGGCGGCCATGGTGCGATGCTCCCGCCGGCGACCCGGCCGCAGGCCATGCATCACGGCGGCGCCCCGCCGCTCTACCAGAGCACTGCCCGCCTGCGCATCTGATTTCCTTGACGCATTGATTCCGCGCGCCTTCGCCTGAAGGTGCGCGCCGATCCATTTGTCGTCAAGGAGTCCTCATGCCTTCGATTCACCGGCCGCTGTTGGCGGCCATCATTGCCACCAGTCTGTCAGGCGGCGCCGCGCTGGCGCAATCCGTCGCGCTGCCAAAGCATCAATCCGCGCTCGCCGACTATCGGGCCTATCGCGACGAGAAACCCGCCAACTGGCGCGATGTCAACGACACCATGGCGGTGCTGGGCGGCCACAACGCGCACCTGCGCGAAGTCGAAACCAGCGTCACCGCCGCCGGCACCGTGCTGGAAATCGACCGTGCCGGCGGCCGCGTGCGCATCAACGGCGACGCCATCAAACCCCTGGGCTGGCCCGCCGGCATCGCCTTCTGGCAATTGAAATCGCCGCCACTGGCCGATCAGGTCAAAACCGGCGAGCGGATTGCATTCACGCTTGAGAAAGACGGCGACGTTTACCGCATCAGCGGATTCGCGCGTAACGCGCCACCGGCGCCACCGGCGGCCATTGCAGCCGACCCGCATGCCGGCCACAAAATGGCTGCGCCCGCCGCCTCGCCAGCGCCGGCCAAGCCGGCTGCGCCGAAAGCGCCGCACGACATGCAGAACATGAAAGGCATGAAATGAGAGTTCGCCCGCAACAAGCAGCCTCACTCGCGCTGCTTGCGGCAACGCTCGGCGGCTGCGCCGGCTTCTCCGAGGACCGCGGTTTCAGCCTGACCAGCCAGACCGCCCGCGACCGTCTCGGCAAGGACACCACCTGGGTCAGGAGCGCAGCTGACGCCGAGAGCGTGAAAACCCGGGTGCAGGCATTGCTCGCCAACCCGCTCGCGGCCGATGACGCGGTGCAGATCGCGCTCTACAACAACCCCGGCCTGCAGGCGACCTATGCCGAACTGGGCATTTCCGAGAGCGACCTGGTGTCATCCGGGCGGATCGACAATCCGCGTTTCTCGTTCCTGCGCGCGCTGGACTTGAACCGCGAAAGCAAGATCGAAAGCATCCTGTCATTCGGCGTGATGTCGCTGATCACGCTGCCACTGCGCATGGAGGCGGCAGGCCGGCGCTTCGAATCGACCAGGCGCGGCGTCACCGCCGAGATGTTGCGCACCGCCAGCGAAACCCGCAAGGCCTACTACCAGGCGGTCGCCGCGGCGCAAACCGTGCAATACATGGTGCAGGTCAAGGAATCAGCGGAGGCAGGCGCGGAACTGGCGCGGCGGATGGCGCGCGCCGGCAATTTTTCGAATCTCACCCGCATGCGCGAGCACGCTTTCTATGCCGATGCCACCGCGCAGCAGGCACGCGCGCAACAGGCCGCGACCGCTGCGCGCGAGCAATTGACGCGCTTGCTGGGGCTCGCCGACAGCACGGCGTTCAAGCTTCCCGAACGTCTGCCCGATCTGCCCACAGCGCCGCGCGACGAAGACGCGGTGGCGAAAGAGGCGATGCAGGAACGTCTCGACATCACCGCCGCGCGCTTCGAAGCCGCAGCGATGGCCGCGACGCTTGGCCTGACGAAGATCACGCGGTTCACCAACGTGCTGGAGATCGGGCGCGTGCGCATCGACGAAGGGCATGATCCGCGCAAGCGCGGCTGGGACGTCGTTTTCGAGATTCCGCTCTTCGATTTCGGCGGCGCTCGTGTCGCCGGTGCCGAGGCGCGCTACATGCGCTCTGCCGAGCGGATTCGCGAAACCGTAGTTGCCGCGCAGAGCGAAGTACGCGAAGCCTATTCCAGCTATCGCACCCAGCACGACCTGGCGCGCCACTACCGTGAAGAGATCGTGCCCTTGCGCAAGAAAATTTCCGACGAAATGCTGCTGCGCTACAACGGCATGCTGAAAAGCGTATTCGAACTGCTGGCCGACTCGCGCGAGCAGGTGATGGCCGTCAATGGCGCGATCGAAGCGCAACGCGATTTCTGGATGGCCGAGGCCGACCTGCAGATGGCCCTCATAGGCAAGCCCACCAGCCTTGGGGCTGGGTCCGAACTGCTTCCCATGCCCGCCAAACGTGCCGGACACTGAAACCATGAAAACAAACACCATCAAAACCCCCGCGCCAGCACGCCGCCGCTTCTTCGCGCAAGGCGCCGGCATCGGCGCGGCGCTGATCGGCGCTGCCGCCGTTTCGCGCATTGCCCAGTCCGCAGTGCCGGAGGCGCCGCTGCGTGATTCCGCCGCCACCGTCATCACCCCGCACCCTGCCAAGGGCCGGCCCTACAACCCGGTAGTGACGCTCAATAGCTGGACCCTGCCATGGCGCATGAAAGACGGCTACAAGGAATTCCACCTGGTCGCCGAACCGGTGCGGCGCGAAATCGCGCCCGGCATGATCGCCAACCTGTGGGGCTACAACGGCCAGAGTCCCGGCCCGACCATCGAGGTGGTCGAAGGCGACCGCGTACGCATGTTCGTCACCAACAAGCTGCCCGAGCACACCACCATCCACTGGCACGGCCAGCGCCTGCCCAACGGCATGGATGGCGTGGGCGGCCTCAACCAGCCGCAGATCAAACCCGGTGAAACCTACGTCTACGAATTCATCGCGCGCCGCGCCGGCACTTTCATGTACCACCCGCATGCCGATGAAATGACGCAGATGGCGATGGGCATGATGGGCTTCTGGGTCACCCACCCGAAAGACCCGAAGTTGATGCCGGTGGATCGCGATTTCTGCTTTCTGTTGAACGCCTATGACATCGACCCCGGCAGCGCCACCCCGCAGATCAACACCATGCTCGATTTCAACCTGTGGACCTGGAACAGCCGCGCCTTCCCGGGCATCGACCCGCTGGTGTGCCGCCTGGGCGACCGCGTGCGCATCCGCGTTGGCAACCTGACCATGACCAATCACCCGATCCATCTGCACGGCCATGAATTCGTGGTCACCTGCACCGACGGCGGCTGGACCCCGCCTTCGGCACGCTGGCCCGAAGTCACCACCGACATCGCGGTCGGCCAGATGCGCGCCTTCGAATTCGAAGCCACCGAGCCGGGCGACTGGGCTTTTCATTGCCACAAGAGCCACCACACCATGAACCCGATGGGGCACGGCGTGCCCACCATGATCGGGGTCGACCACCGCGGGATTGCCGCGAAGATCAACAAGCTGGTACCCGACTACATGGTGATGGGCGAGCGCGGCATGGCCGACATGGGCGAGATGGAAATGCCGATTCCCGACAACACCCTGCCGATGATGACCGGCCAGGGCCAGTTCGGGCCGATCGAGATGGGCGGCATGTTTTCCACTGTCAAGGTGCGTGAAGGCCTGGCGAAGAACGACTACAAGGACCCCGGGCCGTACAAGTTTCCGGCCAATACCGTGGCCTACAAGTGGGCCGGCGAATCGCTCAATCCGGTGCGGGCACCGACCTCGCGCATGACCGAGATCGACCCGGCCAGCGGCCGCGCCGTCGGCGAGCGCAAGACCATCGAGTTGACCGTGCGCAAACCCGCCGGCGGACATGCCGGCCATTGACAAGGGGTGAAAATGAAAACTGTTCATGCCCTGATGGCGGCCACCCTGGCCGTATTTGCAGACAATGCACTGGCGCACGGCGACACCGATCACGGGAAAAAAAGTGTCGCCAAGCCGCTTTCCATGGAAGAACACGCGTTCGGACGCGAGGGCGATCCGAAAAAGGCCAGCCGCACCATTCGCGTCGACATGGCCGACAGCATGCGCTTTACGCCGGGAGAGCTTGTCGTCAAGCGCGGCGAGACGGTCAGGTTCGTGGTCACCAACAGCGGAAAAGTGATGCACGAAATGGTCATTGGATCCGAAGCGGAACTGCGCCTGCACGCCGAGCAGATGAAGAAGCACCCGACCATGGAGCACGATGAGCCTTACATGGCGCATGTCAAGCCAGGTGCAAAGGAAGAAATCACCTGGACCTTCACCAAGGCCGGCACCTTCATGTACGGCTGCCTGGTTCCCGGCCACTTCGAAGCCGGCATGAAGGGCGCGATCGAGGTGGTCGCGAAGTAGGCCGGCAACCACCATTCGTTTTTTCAATCAGCAATTCCACGTTCAAGGAGCGCACCATGAAACATCCAATCGCCACCCTCTTCACCGCCTTTGCCCTGGCATCGATGGCGCCCACCGGCGCGATCGCCGCCGACGATCACAAGAACCATGCGGGACACGGCGACGCCGCCAAGCCGGCCGTCACCGCGCAGGCGGGCGGTGCCATGAGCGATGGTGAAGTACGCAAGATCGACCGTGCACAAGGCAAGATCACCCTCAAGCACGGTGAAATCAAGAACCTCGACATGTCGCCGATGACGATGGTGTTCCGCGTCAGTGATCCGGCGCTGCTCGACCTAGTGAAGGAGGGGGACAAAGTCGGTTTTTCCGCCGACAAGGTCGGCGGCCAGTTCACGGTCACCGGCATCGAAGTAAAAAAATGATCGGGCCGTGAGAGTCCTTATCGCGATGGCCTCGCTGCTTGCGCTTTTGCTACCACTGCAATGCGGGAGCGATTGCTATTGCGAAACCATTTGCCCCGGCGCGGGCGTGTTCGCCTGCGTGGGACTTGCGCTGCTTGCCGGTGCCGCCATCCACCGTCTCGCCTCGATCGCGTGGGAACTCAATCTGCTGTCGCGCTAGGAGTCTGCGCGGCAGAAGAGATCGAAGCGAAACGTGTGGGGCGAGAGCCCGATTTGTCGGCGGATTTGAGGCGCGTAACGATTGGTACGCAGCAAAAATCCGCTGCAAAGCGGGACTCGCCGCCGCGCGTTGCAGCCGATTTCGTTCTGCCACGCAGACGCCTGGCCTCGCAACGGGCGCCGGACTTGAATAGAGACGGGCGGCGCCTGCCGCAGCTACGCAAGCGCAAGTAGCCCGAATCCATTTCAAAGGGTCTTTACGTGCAACGCAGTCTGAACGAATTCCGCTTAGTCTGGTCGGCTCGCCCGGTATGGATGGACCCGCCTACAACAATCGGCAAGATCCCTACGATGTGCTGCTGGTCGCGCGCGACGGTTCGGCGACAGTTTTCCAGACCTATCGCCCGTAACGATGGCTGCGGCCCTGGCTTCGATCGGCGCGGCAATCGGCCTCAATGTGATAGTGGCGGCACCAATGCATGCGCGCCACGATGTGCCCCTGTGGGACGGCATGTTCGCGATTCCGGAAACCCTGGCGTTCGTGTTCGCCTTTGAATGGATGCTGCAGATCCTTCGCACCGACATCCTGTTCCCGCAGTCGAGTCAGAAGCGCCGTCGCCATGGCTTTGCGCTCCATCGTTTCGGGCAAGAACCACGCCACTGCGACACTGGCGTCGACAACGACACGCATCAAAAGTATCCGTCGTCCCTTGACTGGCGCAGCATATCGACTGCACAGAGCCCGCCCGCTTCGCTGGTCTTGTGAAACGCCTTGGTACGCTGCCAGCGATTGAAGGAATCGACGAGGCGCTTGGGATTGCCGGTGGTGTAGACCACGCTGGCGCCTTGGGAAACGCGCGTCACCGATTTGCGGCGCGCGCGCGCGGGCTTCGCGTCTTGGGTGCGATCCAGGAGGGCTGAGGTCATGGCAGTTCCTTCATCAAGTCAGGACAATTATAGACTTGCGCGACAGCGGCAGAAAACAACATTCCGGGTTCAGCTTCACGATCTGGCAGTGCGACAGTGGCGGCGCCGATGCACGCGCAGTGCGGAGCGCGCCGAGGGTCCAGCCGATGCACATACAGCACCTGATCGAAGCCAACCCTGCTAGAGCCTGGACCTTGCTTGGTCTCGGTACCCTGGCGGTGATGGTGGTGGTGGCCCTGCTCTGGCGGGTTGCGCGGTCGCGCAAGGCGGGACGGAAGCGGCAACCCGCAGACACGCCCGGGAATCGCGCGCGCAAAGCCGCGGCCAATCGCCGATCCAGGAAATAGGTGGCGGCGACGCCGCCGCCAGGCAACAGTAGCGCTGACCAATATACAAGTCAGCTTGATGCAGATCAAAACCGCAGTAGATCAGCGGCATAGACTCGTTCTCAAATGCACGCCATCCGACACTCATCCATCGCCGGGTTTCAAGCCGGCAGATTGGCCTGCCTCGCCAGGCGTGGTGCTTCTTTTCTGCTGTTGGCGTGGTGCGTCACCTGGATCACGGCGGCGCTGACGCCGAACTTGATGCTCCATCCGGGCAGTGGGGCCGCTACCCCTGCGGCCGCAGCTGTCGTCGCGGCCGGCTACTCGATGCAGACGCCGGACCAGCAGTGTATCGAAAGCGGCGTAGCCGATGCCATCGCCGATACCTTCGAAGTGACCGCCAGCCCGCTTCAGCCAAGCGCCTGCTCCGATGGCACCAGCCGGTTTGCAGTCATCGCGAGCCTGCATGAATCAACCGGCGGCCCCCGCCCGAACTCGCCCGCTGCCCGCGCTCTGGCCCTGCCTCTGCAGGGCCACCTGACGCGCCTGCGAATTTAGCCGCAAGGCCCGCGACGCCACCTGAGCCCGGCAGCCGGGTGAAGCGTGCGGCTTGCCGCGCCTGATTGTTGCGGCGAGTTCGGCATCGCCATACGACCCTGCAAGCCGCGCCGTCCACCACGTTCCGCCCGTATTCCTGCATCGGCCGTGCAGCCTGCGGGAACTGCCGTCACCAGTCAAACCCGCGGCTCGACCTGCCGCCTGGAGAATCGAAATGCCCCAGCAGCATGAAGAACATCCTCCCGCGTTCTGGAAATCGCCGGCCGCCATCGCACTGTGCGTGGTCGCCGCGGTGGCCGCTTATTTTCTGCTCACCGAACACCGCGCGCACCTGGCCGGCATCCTGCCCTATGCGCTGCTGGCCCTGTGCCCGCTGATGCACCTGTTCATGCATCACGGACATGGCCACGGCGGCGCCCCGGACACCCACCGTCAGGCGCCGGCCAGCAGCGACAAGGAGTCGGTGCCATGACCCACGACAGCGGCTCATCCTATGGCCTGTGGGCGCTGGTGATCCTCAATTCGGCGGTATTCATCATGTTCGCCTTCAGCTTCTTCAAGCCGCACACCGCGCGCGACTGGCGCACATTCGGCGCCTTCGCGGCCTTTGTGGTGGCGCTGTTTGTCGAGATGTACGGCTTCCCGCTGACCCTGTACGTGCTCGCCGGCTGGCTGCAAACACGCTATCCCAAGCTCGACCTGCTGGCCCACAACTCCGGCCACCTGTGGTCAACGCTGCTGGGCGAAAAGGGAGATCCGCACTGGGGCTCCCTGCACATCCTGAGCAACATCCTGATCGTCCTCGGCTTCTACCTGCTGGCCAAGTCCTGGCATGTGCTGTACCACGCGCAGCGCAGGCATGCGCTGGCGACCGCAGGCCCGTACGCAAGTATCCGGCACCCGCAATACGTGGCCTTCGTGCTGGTTCTGCTGGGCTTTCTGCTGCAGTGGCCGACGCTCCTGACCCTGGCGATGTTCCCGCTGCTGGTGGTGATGTACGGCCGCCTCGCGATCACCGAGGAGCGCGAAATGGAGCGGCAGTTCGGCGCCGCGTTCGCGGCCTATGCGTCGCGTACGCCGCGCTTCATTCCAGGGTTTCGCGCCGCGGCCGGTGAAGCAACCTGAATACCTATCGCAACATCGACCATCGAAAGGAGGCAAACCCAAACACACTCGGTAACGCGACTCAAGTCCATCGCAAGCTCGGCATCGAGCACTGTTTTTTACCGTTTCACCACTATTGAAGGAATCAACATGTCCATGAACAAACTCTTTGCGGCGCTGGTCACCGGCGCATTCCTGGCAGGCACCGCTTATGCCGTCGACGAAAAGAAATCCGCAGACTCGGCCCCCGCGGCGACCGAAAAGGGCGCCAAGCCGAAAGCGAAACCCCACAACCATATGGCCGAGGGCGGGCGCGGTATGCCCGGCGGCTCCGGCACCGCCCCTGCCGACAAGAAGAAGCCGTTGCACGACCACAACAAGGAGCACAAGCAGAAGTGACTCAAGTTGGGGAAACGGCCGGCAATCGCTAACCGGCGACTGGCCGGCCGCTTTGCCCCTGTTGACTCGTTCTCACAAACCACACCGGCTACCGAATAATCGACCGCAGAGAACCGCACGACCACCGTTCACCGGTCGGCGATTTGCTTGACGTTCAAGCGGGGAGGCGCGCGAAAACGTCGATCGACGCAGAGACGCTTTCAGCCCCGCCGCTGGCCGCTTCCCCGCAGGCGCAGGGCATTGCTGATCACCGACACCGAGCTCAGGCTCATCGCCAGGGCCGCGATCATCGGCGACAGCAGCCATCCGGTGAACGGATACAGCACGCCGGCGGCCAGCGGCACGCCGAGCGCGTTGTAGACGAAGGCGAAGCCCAGGTTCTGCTTCATGTTGGCGATGGTCTGCTCCGAGATGGTGCGGGCCTGCGCGATGCCGCGCAGGTCGCCCTTGACCAGGGTCACCTGGGCGCTATTCATCGCCACGTCGGTGCCGGTGCCCATCGCCACGCCGACGTCCGCCTTGGCCAGCGCCGGCGCGTCATTGATGCCGTCACCCGCCATTGCCACGATGCGGCCTTCTTTCTGCAGCTTGTCGACCAGCGCCAGCTTGTCGGCGGGCTTGACCTCGCCGTGCACTTCGTCGATGCCCAGCCTGGCCGCGACCGACTTTGCCGTCGTCAGGCCATCGCCGGTGGCCATGATCACCCGCATCCCGGTGGCCTTCAAGGCGGCCAGCGCCTCGACCGTGCTGGCCTTGATCGGATCGGACACGGCCAACAGGCCGGCCGGCTTGCCATCCACCGCCAGCAGCATCACGCTGGCGCCTTCGGCGCGCAGTGCTTCGGCCTGTGACTTGAGGGCATCGACCGCCACCCCGACCTGGGACATCAGTGCGCTGTTGCCAAGCGCCAGTTGCCTGCCGCCGACGCTGCCGCGAACACCGATGCCGGTGGCCGACTCGAAGCCCTCGGCACGGTCGAGCACCAGCCCGCGCTCGCGCGCCGCCTTCACGATGGCGTCCGCCAGCGGGTGTTCGCTGCCCTGATCGAGACTCGCCGCCAGGCGCAGCACCTCCTCCTCGGTGAAGCCGGGTGAGGCCACGGCGCGGTCGAAGCGCGGCTTGCCTTCGGTCAGGGTGCCGGTCTTGTCGACGATCAAGGTATCGACCTTGCGGAAGTTCTCGATCGCCGCCGCGTCGCGGAACAGCACGCCCTGGGTTGCGGCGCGGCCGGTGGCGACCATGAGCGACATCGGCGTGGCCAGCCCGAGCGCGCACGGGCAGGCGATGATCAGCACGGCCACCGCGTTGATCAGGCCGTAAACCCAGCTCGGCTCGGGACCCACCAGGCCCCACACCACGAAAGTCAGCAGAGCGATGCCGACCACCGTGACCACGAAGTAGCCTGCCACCACGTCGGCCATGCGCTGCATCGGCGCCCGCGAGCGCTGCGCCTGCACCACCATCTGCACGATGCCGGCCAGCACGGTCTGCGACCCGACCTTCTCCGAGCGCATCACCAGCGCGCCGTTGGTGTTCAGTGTGGCGCCAATGAGCTTGTCGCCGACGCCCTTGTTGACCGGCATCGGTTCGCCGGTGAGCATGGATTCGTCCACCGCGCTGCCGCCCTCGACGACCACGCCGTCGACCGGCACCTTCTCGCCGGGGCGCACGCGCAGCATGTCACCCACATGAACATGCGATAGGGGCACGTCTTCCTCGGCGCCACCGGGGTTGATCCGGCGCGCGGTCTTCGGCGCCAGGCCAAGCAAGGACTTGATCGCCGCCGAGGTTTGCGAACGCGCCTTGAGCTCGAGAATCTGGCCCAGCAGGGTCAGCGAAATGATCACCGCGGCCGCTTCGAAATAGACCGCGACCCGGCCCATGGCCATGAACGACGCCGGAAACACACCGGGCGCCAGCGTGGCGACCACGCTGTAGATGAAGGCGGCGCCGGTGCCCAGTCCGATCAGGGTCCACATGTTCGGGCTGCGATTGACCACCGACGCCGCGCCGCGCACGAAGAACGGCCAGCCGGCCCAGAGAACGATCGGCAGAGTGAGCACCAGCTCGATCCAGCTCTGGGTTTTCATCTCAAACCATTGCAGGCGATGGCCTGCCATCGCCAGTACCGTGACGATGATGGTCAGCGGCAGGGTCCAGACGAAGCGCCGCCGGAAGTCCAGCAGTTCGGCGTTCTCCCCCTCCTCGAGGGTCGGCATCTCCGGTTCCAGCGCCATGCCGCACTTGGGGCAGGCGCCGGGGTGGTCCTGGCGCACCTCGGGGTGCATCGGGCAGGTGTAGACCGTGCCGGCGACCAGCGGCCCGGCGGGCGCCGGAGCCGGGCTCGCGCCGCCTGCGGGGACTACCGGATACTTGGCCGGGTCGGCCGCGAACTTCGCCTTGCAGCCTGCGCTGCAGAAGTAAACCGGCTTGCCTGCGTGCTGCAGTACATGCGGTGATTGAACCGTCACCGCCATCCCGCACACCGGGTCCTTCAATGCCGGCGCCGCCTCAGCGGCGGCGGTAGTTGGCACGTGCGCGCCCTCCGCAGGCCCGCCCGCGGCGTGAAGATGCGCATGCCCAGGGTGTTTGAGTGTCGTTTCGTTCATCGCGTTCCCCTCTTGTGTGTCGCCAGGATCAAAGCTTAAACTCCGTACCCGACCCCAGAGTCAAGGAATTTTTTCATGATCGCCGAAACGCCCGCGACACTCACCATCGGCCGGCTCGCCAGCGCCGCCGGCGTGGGGGTCGAGACCATCCGCTATTACCAGCAACGCGCGCTGTTGCCGGTGCCTTCCGCGCGCGGGGCTTTTCGCCATTACCCGGTGGCGCTGGCGGCGCGCATCCGTTTCATCAAGCGTTCGCAGGAGCTGGGATTCTCGCTGGACGAAATCACCCAACTGCTGCGCCTGGAGGACGGCCTGGACCGCGCTTCGATTCGCAGCGTCGCGTCCGACCGGCTGGCGCAGATCGAACGCAAGCTTGCCGACTTGAAACGCATGCAACGAGTCTTGAAGCATCTGGTCACTCAGTGCGAACACACGCGCGCCGACCTGCCCTGCCCGATCATCGCCACGCTTGCGCAAGCGGGCGAGAGGGCCACGCTACCGGCAACGGCGGCGGGCCGATAGATCCAGACTGGCGGGCGCCAAAGCGCCTAGGACGGCTTCGAGATTTCCGCAAGCGCCTCGGCAGCCGGGCGGATTTCCGAACTGTCGACGGCAAAGTCGCCCAGCGCCACGATACCCACCAGGCGCTTGTCGCGGTCCACGACCGGCAGTCGCCGTACTTGGCGCTCGCTCATGATCCTGGCCGCCTGCTCGACCGTCTCGTCCTCGTAGGCCCAGGCGATGCCTTTGGTCATCACGTCGCGCACCTTGGTGTTCGTGTCCATGCCCTCGGCAATGGCGCGAATCACGATGTCACGATCCGAGATCGTGCCGATCATGCGATCGTCCTCGCCGACCGGCAGCATGCCGAAGTCGCCATCGCGCATCTTTTTCGCGGCTTCCAGGATCGACATGCCGGGATCGATGACCTTCACGTCGCGGCTCATCAGTTCTCTTAGCTGTTGCATTTCGATTCTCCTTGTATGGTTCGTCCCGATTGTCCGGTCTGCCGGGCCGAAGGTCGGTGCGGTAGCGCGCATCCGGCGCGCCATCGCCGGCGTATCATCGGCCGATGGACCAGCACGTCTCCCAGGCCCGGGGCAGGCTTTCGGCGATCGCGCGCGATGCGATGCAGGCTCGCGGCCTGCTGTCTGAATTTTCGCCGGCAGTCATCGCCGAACTCGACGCGTTGGCGCATGCGGCGACCGCTGCGCCAGCGGCCAGCGAGACTATTCGCGACCTGCGCGGGCTGCCCTGGGCCTCGATCGACAACGACGATTCGCGCGATCTCGACCAGCTATCAGTGGCACGCA
Organism: Burkholderiales bacterium; assembly: GCA_031423955.1. Taxonomy (GTDB): domain Bacteria; phylum Pseudomonadota; class Gammaproteobacteria; order Burkholderiales; family JAEUOS01; genus JAEUOS01. Next base: position 31,927 of record JANPGJ010000473.1, on the reverse strand, counting down.
ACACGGCATCGGGAGCGCCCGCGATCCTTGTCGCGGTGGCGGACGTCGACGCGCTGGTCAAGCGCGGTTCGGCCATCGACGGTCACGCCAACGCCAACACCACCTCGGTGTATACCGCCGCCGGCATTTTCCCGATGCTGCCCGAACAGTTGTCCACCGACCTCAGCTCGCTCAACGAAGGCTGCGATCGACTGGCGATCGTGATCGAGATGACCCTGGCCGATGATGGGTCGGTACGGGAGTCCGCGATCTATCGCGCACTGGTGAAAAATCATGCCAAGCTGGCCTACAACGCGCTGGCGGCGTGGCTGGAAGGCGGGGCAATGCCGCCGCATTTGCAGTCGGTGCTGCCGGCCGTGCCCGCGCTGGAGGAGCAGTTGCGCACCCAGGACCGCGCCGCACAGTCGATGCGCGGCCTGCGCCACGCGCACGGCGCGCTGAGCTTGCAGACCCCCGAGGCGCGCCCGGTGTTCAAGGGCGACGAGCTGGCCGACCTGCAGACGGACGCGCCCAACCGCGCCAAGGAACTGATCGAGGAATTCATGGTCGCCGCCAACGGCGAGACCGCGCGCTTTCTCGAAGCCCGGAATTTCCCCTCGATGCGACGGGTATTGCGCTCGCCCGAGCGCTGGGAACGGATCAGGGAGCTCGCGGCCGCGCAGGGCGGGCGCCTGCCGGTGGAGCCGGACTCCAAGGCACTCGAAGCGTTCCTGTTGAAGCAGCGCGACGCCGATCCGGCGCGTTTTCCGGACCTGTCGCTCTCGGTGGTCAAGTTGCTTGGGCGCGGCGAGTATGCAATCAAGCTGCCGGGACAAGGAGTGGAGGGCCATTTCGGCCTTTCGGTGCAGGCGTATGGCCACTCGACCGCGCCCAACCGGCGCTTTCCCGATCTGCTGACGCAGCGCCTGATCAAGGCGGCGCTGGCGGCGGCGCCGGTGCCCTATGGCGTGGACGAACTGCGGCGACTGGCGCTCCACTGCACCGTGCAGGAAGACAACGCCGCCAAGGTGGAGCGCCAGGTGCGCAAGTCAGCCGCCGCGATGTTGCTGGGCGCGCGCATCGGCGAGCATTTCGACGCGATCGTCACCGGCGCTTCCATCAAGGGAACCTGGGTGCGCATCGCCCATCCGGCGGTCGAAGGCAAGCTGGCCAGCGGCGCCAAGGGGCTCGATGTGGGCGATCGCCTGCGGGTGAAACTCATGAACGTCGATGTTGAACGCGGATTCATCGACTTCGTGCGCGCGGGTGTCCGATGAAACGGCAGGACGACAGCCCGCTTGCCTACAGGAATGCGCACTTCATCGATAGCGACGAGGCGCGCCCGTTGCGCATCCTGGCCGAATACCTTTCGCCGCTGGAAACCTTCCGCCGCGAGCGGATTCACGACACCATCGTCATGTTCGGCTCGGCCCGCATCACACCCGAAGGCGCGCTCGGCCGTTACTACGAGGATGCACGCGAGCTTGCGCGGCTGATCACCGAATGGTCGAAGCAATTGCCGTCACACCTGCACCGCTATATCGTCTGCTCCGGCGGCGGCCCGGGCATCATGGAAGCCGCCAATCGCGGCGCCTCCGAAGCAGGCGGCCGCACAATCGGGCTCAACATCGGGCTGCCGTTCGAGCAGCAGCCGAACGCCTATGTCTCGCGCGACCTGTGCTTCCAGTTCCACTACTTTTTCATGCGCAAGCTGTGGTTCGCCCACCTGGCGCGCGCGGTGGTGGCCTTCCCCGGCGGTTTCGGCACGCTCGATGAATTGATGGAGCTGCTGACGCTCAAGCAGACCGGCAAGCTCGACCGCCCGATTCCGATCCTGCTGTACGGATCGGCCTACTGGAAGGAAGTGATCAACTTCGAAGCGCTGGTACGCCATGGCATGATCAGCGCCGAGGACCTGCAGCTATTCCATTTTGTCGACGAGCCGGCCGTGGCGCTGGCCCTGTTGAAAAATTCACTGACGGGTGGAAATGAAGCCACGACGCCCGCCATTGCAATTTCCCGCACCTGCGAGGGCTGAGGTCGGCCAAGTCGGTCCGAAGTCAAGGCGCTTCCGTGAACACCGGCGCGAAGCCGCCGCCAGGCGTGCGAAAGTTCGTCGTCTGCCCCTGATACAGGCGCGCCGCGACGAGTTTCACAACGCCGGCATAGGCATAGTTGCGCACATCGGCTTTCAGCGGCCGCGCCGTTGGTGGGTCCGCGATGTGCCGCTCGCTCGGTGCGACCAGTGCCTGCGCCACGTAGGCGCCTGTTGCCATGTCGTCCCACACCCGGCGCGTGAGCTTGTCGCCGCGATACGCGGCCTTGCTGCCGTAGCCGGCCGCAGGTTTGAAGAACAGGTCGCGCCGCTTCGCCCACAAGGCGTCGCGGTTCCCGGCCGTCATGATCTCGGTGCGCGGGATTGCGGCGAGCAGCGTGGCAACGACTTCGTCGGCAACACCGGTCGCGCGCAGGAACGCCTCGTCGCAGAGCAGTGTGAGGTTGCGCTTGTCCGCATATAGCGCATGGGCGCGCGGATGCGGGCTCAGCACCACTTCCCTGGCGAGGTAGGCGCCCTTGAGCGCCTCGTGGGCAGGCTCGTCCAGCGCGAAATCGGTCAGCCGGTTGTAGACGAAATCGATCGGCCGGCTGCCGTTCCACAGCCGCCCATCCTTGCGGGCGAGCTCGAGGGGATCGCAGATCGTCACCTCGATGCCGTGGCGGCTGAAGAGCTGCTGGTAGAGCAAAAACTCGGGGTAGAGATACTGCAGCCCCGGCGCCGCGTCGACGATCGCCACTGAGCGCAGCGGCGCATCCGCGCGCTGCGCGCGCCATTCCTTCATGAAACCCTCGAACAGCGCCTGCTCGATGGCGTCGGCTTCGGTCGGCGCCATCGCGAGCCCGGCCACCTCGGCGCAACAGGACCGGTGCGCGCGGCCAAGTACCGCGTTGAGGAGCGCGCCGCCTGGATTGGTGTTGATCTCGATCAGTTGCGGCCCGCTGGCGGCCAGGTGAAAGTCAACGCCCAGCAGACCGCCGCGAGAACCCGGGTCGAACTCCGCGATCGCGGGCGCCCAGGCCAGCGCCGCGCGGCGGAAATGCGGCGTTGCGACGACGGCTTCGACCGCGGCGATTACCCGCGCCATCGAATCGAGGTGCGCGCGCGAGACGAACATCGGCACGGACGCGAAAAGATGCGGATGCGTTTCGACCATGGCGTGCGACAGGCCGCGCCTGCCCAGATCCGCTTCGAGACCACCGCGCAATGCGTCTTCGTCCAGGCTGAGGCAATGGCAGCTGCGGTTCAGCGCCTCGATCGACGTCGCTGTCTGGCAGTTTTTGGCGCAACCCGCCTGTGCTGGCTGCACGGCGCAACCCGCCTGTGCTGGCTGCACGGCGCAGCTCGCCTGCGCTGGCTGCATGGGGGCATCTGCCATTTCAGGATCTCCCGACGCCGGGCGCAAAATTGGCGCCATAGGCGCGGGTCTCAGTGCGGCCATCGGCGTGCGCGGCAATGGTACCCTCCTGCAAACATACTGAATGCGGAATCGGATGCGACACGCACGCAACATCATGATTCAAGCCCTGCCGGCAACCGGGCTGGTCGTGCATGAAACGGGAATGTGCGAACACAAGGGCATCGGACACCCGGACACCATCACCGATGGCGTTTGCGAGGCGGCGGCATGCGCCCTGGCGCAAGCCTACTTGCGCACCGCCGGCCGCGTACTGCATTTCAATGTCGACAAGGGTCTGCTCGTAGCGGGTCGAAGCCGGGTGCGGTTTGGCGGCGGCGAGGTGATCGAACCGATCAAGCTGATCGTCTGCGGCCGTGCGACCAATCCTGGTGGCGCATTCGACATCGGCGGAATCGTGGTCGACGCGGCGCGCGCGTTCCTGCGCAAGAACATTCGCAGCGACTTGGGCAAGATTCCAATCGTCGCGGAAGTCCGCGAAGGCAGCCCGAGCCTGCAACAGATTTACACACCGAACGCGTCGACCCTGGTGGCCAATGACACGTCCTTCGGTGTCGGCTATGCGCCCTATTCCGAACTCGAACAACGGGTCCTGGGGCTTGCCGCGACCCTCAAGTCCGCTCGCTTCCGGCAAATGTTCCCGGCGGCGGGCGACGACTTCAAGATCATGGGGCTGCGCTCCGGCGCCGCCTTCACCTTCACGCTCGCCATCGCGATGATCGATCGTCATGTCGGCAGCGTCCGGCAGTATTTCGAGATCAAGCATGCCGTCCGCGCTTACCTGTCCCGCGACATGCCGCAATCCTGCTCGATTGTCGTCAACGCACTCGACGATGCGGGCAAACACGACGAAACCGGCCTGCATCTCGCGGTCACCGGATTGAGCGCCGAGATGGGCGATGACGGCCAAGTCGGGCGCGGCAACCGCGTCAACGGCCTGATTACTCCGGGGCGACCGATGTCGCTCGAAGCCGTGGCCGGAAAAAACCCGGCCTCGCATGTCGGAAAGCTCTACAGCGTGCTTGCCCACGTCACGGCGCATGCCATCTGCGAGGAAATTCCGGAGGTGCGCGAAGCGACCGTGAAAATGGTATCGACCATCGGCCAGCCGCTCGATCAACCGCAGGTCGCGGCCATCGACGTCGCCACATCGGTAGAGGCGAACCCGGCGCTGCAGGTGCGGATTCGCACGCTGGTCTGCGCGCAGCTGGACCGCATCGACGAACTTACGCACCGGCTCGTCAATGGCGAAATTCCGGTTTATTGAGGCCGCACCTGCCGTCGTCCCGGCAACGATTGACATAGGACAGCGTACTGCGCGACGAATCTTTCGCGAAAGAAATCGTGTTTCGGCCTTGACTGCGTTCCCAGTCATCATTTCGCCGTGTCGGAACGCCGCGTGAACATCAACCAAAATCCGCTCGCGCCCAATGCGATGTAATTCAGCCACACAAACCACGGCGTGTTCCAGGCGATGCCGTCGAATCCCCGCTCCGTGATCGGGTACAGCACCGGCGAGGGATAGAAGGTTGCGGAATGCGTGAACACGTCGATCACGATGTGCGACCACCAGCCGAGCAGCGGAATCCATAGCGAGCGCCTCGCCAGCCACGACAGCAGGGTGACTGCGGCGGCCACGATCGCGCTATGCATGATGCAATGCAGGTGATGAGACAGGAGCGTAACGAGTGGCGGGAGCGCGGGCTCCTGGCCCGGCAAGGCGGCCGCGAACGCCCGCAGTACTGCCCACGAGCCATCGCCGAAAAGCCACCAGGCGATGATCGGCAGCAGCTGAACCACATCCGGCAGAGCGGCCAGCGCCAGTGTCGCGGCCACGGTGCCCGTTGCGATCGGCCGGCGACGGCGCGCCAGCGCGGTGCCGGCCCCTGCCCACAAGACGTGCGCGAGGATGTCCACTACCGCGGCATCCCCGTCAACTCCCGTGCAGGGTTGTTTCGTTCATCGCGTTCTCGTCCGATCGCAGCGGATCGTCAACGCAATGGCGCGAAGCGTTGGTGAGGACAGGGACCGCGCCCAGCGCCGTGGCAGAGCCGGCCAAGACCGGTGGCGGAAACAATTCCGCAAATCGGACGGTACACGCCGGCGTCACGCCTCAAGGCTCGCACAAACCCGCTGCAGAAGTATCCGGACTTCCTTGCCAAGAGCATGCACCTCGGGTTTGTCGACCAGCTGCAACACCACCTCGGGATCCATGAACGCAACCGTGATGGTTCCATCGGCTTCCTCGCGCACGACCACGTTGCACGGCAACAACAAGCCAATATCCGGGTCGGCCTCGATCGCGCGATGCGCGAGTGGAGGATTGCAGGCGCCGAGTATGCGATACGGGCGACGTTCGATATCGAGCTTGGCTTTCAGTGTGGCCTTGACATCGATATCGGTGAGCACGCCGAAGCCCTCCTTCCTCAAGGCCTCGGTGACCCGCGCGACTGCGCTATCGAACGGCGCCTTTAGTTGCGTGCTGAAACCATACATGATCCGATTCCTTCCATTTGGCGGCAACAAAGGCGCGGCGCAACGCCAACGCGCGAACCGATTCGCGCCGTACGTTCGCTTCAATCAAGCGTCGGAAACATGGTTCTCAGCTATTTGGCGGGCATCGATCCCATCATCTGGTCATGCTGCATCATCTGCTCCATCATCATCTGCATCATGTCCATGCGCTTTTCCATCGTCGCGTGGTGCTTCATCATGTCGCCGTCCTTCATGCCGCCTTTCTTGCTCGCCATCATCATGCCGCCGCCCTGAGCGCCGCCCATCATCATCGGGCCGCCCATGCCGCGCATGGTCTTCATGTTTTCCTGCATCGTCGACATGTGCTCCTGCATCAACTTTTGGCGTTCCTTCGGGTCGGTAGTCGCCGAGACTCTTTCCATCTGCTGCTGCATCTTTTTCATGTTTTCCTGCATCTGCGGCATTTGTTTATCCATGTCCATGCCCATCGCCGGCTTCGTGCTTGCGGGCTTTTCCTGCGCGGATACGACAGCGATCGACAGGACGCCGGCAACGATAGCGGCGTTCAGTATTGAGGTTTTCACGGTGGTGTTTCCTTCAAGGATGATTTGATTCAATTGACTGCCGATGACGACTCGCGGTCGCCAGGGCTTGCGGCGAGTAGCAGGCGATAGATCCGCAACGGCCTGCGCCGCCGTGCCTGCGATTGGTTCAACTGCGTGCCTCGCTACTTTTTGGAGATGACCGAGAAAAGCACGACGCCAAGTACGACGACGAGCACGATAGGAAGCCACATCCAACTGAATCCGCCCATGCTTCCGCTGCCCATCATTCCGCCGCTCATCATCGTCCCGGTCATCATTCCGCCACCGAACAGCACCAACAGCAAGGCGACGACGACAAATGCGATGACAAGGGCTGTCCTGCCTGTAGAGTCCATGAAATGAATTCCTTTCGAGAAGGCAAATTTGAAGAACGACGCCCCCGCGCAACGGCTAGCGCAAATTCCGTGAATTACAACGCCGCTCTCCGGTGACGCTGCCAGCGACGGCGCTCACTGGCAAAATCTGCGCTACCAATTGGAAGCATATGCACATAGGTTATTTGCAACCTACTTCATCTTCCGTGCGCGAGCGCACCCAAGGCGTCTATATCCTGTCATCGCGCTACGGCGCCGATGGCCGGCCCGCCGCGCGTCTCAAGCGACTGGTTCAGGTCTGGATTGATGATTGGCTCCTCGTAAGATTGCCTGCCGGGTCCGGGACGTCACCGGGTCATCTCAGAGCACGACCGGAGCGTCTGGCAGTTCATTGCCATCGCCGCCGGCCGCCGGAAAATGCCGGACCAGATGCCGGGTAACCGCCTGCACGCCATCGATCACCCCGCCCACAAAGTTGGCCTGCCTGAATGCGCTTTCCATCTGTTGGCACACCTTCTCCCATTCGTGTGCACCAACCTTGGCGTGAATTCCGCGATCGGCGACGATCTCCACCGCACGATCGGCGAGCAACAGATAAACCAGCAGGCCATTGTTGTGCTGTGTGTCCCACACACGCAAGCGGGAGAAAACCTCGACCGCCCGCTCCCTGGCCGACTGGCCCTTGAACAGCGGCGAGCCGTCCAGCCCGCCTTCCACCGCGAAACGGATTTCTCCAACGTGAGCGGTCTCGCTTGCCTGGATCGCCTGCTCTATCCTGATCAATGCGTCGCGCGGAAATATGCGTTTGACCCGTCCGTCGGTCATCAGCAAATGCTTGATGATGCGACTGATCTGCATGGCTACCACCTTCCCGATGCGCCGCCGCCGCCGAAGCCGCCGCCGCCCCCGCCAAAGCCCCCGCCACCGGAACCGCCCCGACCCATGCCACCGTAGAAGCCGCCCAGCCCGCGCCCACCCATGCCGCCCCCCAGCAGGGTGACCACCAGCGCGACCACGCCGGCGACCAACGCCATGGAAATGGCGCCAACCACCAGCCAGGCCACCACCGCTACGGCACCGCCGGTCACAAGCGCAGCGGGAAACCTGCCCAACGCGGCGCGCAGCACACCACCCACCACAACGGCAAGAATGAAGAGGACAGGGATGTACTGCTGGAAGTCCCCCGCGCGGCCCCCGGACTGTGCCGCCGCTGGCGGCAAGGGCTCACCATCGATGACGCGGATGATCCGCGCGATGCCCGTCGCGATGCCGCCATTGAAATCCTGCTGCTTGAAGCGCGGCAGGATCACCTCGCTGATGATGCGCTTGCTGGTGGCGTCGTTGAGCGCGCCTTCCAGGCCGTATCCCACCTCGATGCGCACGCTGCGGTCGTCCTTGGCGACGACCAGGATCACGCCGTCGTCGATTTTCTTGCGCCCCAGCTTCCACTTCTCCGCCACGCGCAGGGCGTAGGGCTCGATGGCTTCCGGAGCGGTGGAAGGAACGATCAGGACCGCGATCTGGCTTCCTTTCCTGGCCTCGAACGCTGTCAGGGTTTGCTCCAGTGCGGCGCGTTGCTCGACGCTGAGTGTGCCGGTCTGATCGATGACGTGCCCGGTCAGGGGCGGAACCGGGATCTGCGCTGCGGCGAAAAATGAACAGCACAGTACGAACGCGCTGAATACCACCTTGGCCATTGCGCCGGCGCTGGCCGGCGCCGCCTCTGGCGCGCCTCGTCCGTCGATCACTTCGCCTTGCCTGCGGCACCACCTGCAGCGCCAGTCGGTGCGGAGTCGAAGCGCACCTCGGGCGGCTTGGCGATTTCCTTCTCGTTCTCGACTGCAAAGGTGGCTTTCGGCTTGTAGCCCATCACCATCGCCGTCAGGTTGGACGGAAATGAGCGCACCGTCACGTTGTAGTCCTTGATCGACGTGATGTAGCGATTGCGCGCCACCGTGATGCGGTTCTCGGTGCCCTCCAGTTGCGCCTGCAGGTCACGAAAGCCCTGGTTGGCCCTGAGGTTGGGATAGTTCTCTGAAACCACCATCAGCCGCGACAAGGCACCGGTCAATTCGCCCTGCGCTTGCTGGAATTTCTGGAAAGCCGCTGGATCGTTGACCAGTTCGGGCGTGGCCTGGATTGAGGTGGCTTTCGAGCGCGCTTCAATCACCTTGGTCAACGTGTCTTGTTCAAACTTGGCTTCGCCCTTGACCGTGCTGACCAGGTTGGGTATCAGGTCGGCGCGGCGCTGGTATTGGTTGACAACCTCCGACCAGGCCGCCTTGGCCTGCTCATCGCCGGTTTGGAACGTGTTGTAGCCACAACCAGTAAGCGGGAGTGAAATCAGTGCCGTCATCAGCATTGTGGTCAGGTTTCGCATGCTCGAGTCTCCAGACAACACCTTCGGTTCGACTCCGCCCGCCGCATAACCTGGCGACCGCTTCATCATTGAACGCGACACAGACGATTTTCACGTCGGTGCGCGCTTCCCGTCGCAAGAGTGCGGCAGGAACGGGGCGCTTGTCTGTTCGCCGGCGCACCTATGAAAACGCGAAAACCGGAGTGCATGCCCGAGGACGCCTGCATTTTCTTCTACGCCTGTGAGTCTTGCGGCGCGCGCCTCAAGCCGAAGCCGGGGAATTGCTGCGTGTTCTGCTCCTTCGGCAGCGTGCGATGTCCGCCGGTCCAGTTGGGCGCGTGTTGCGGCCGATAAGCGTGTTTGAAAATGCATCCGCAAGATCGAAGCGGGCGTAGAATCCAGTCCATGCTCTCCGCTCAAACCATCCGTCGCTTGGCGTTCACCGCATTGGCGGCGCTCGTCTTCGCGCAGGGCGCAATCGCGGCGATGGGCTGCGCCACGCTGCGCGCCGACGCGCAAGGCCGCGATATCGCCGTCATGCCGTCGGGCGAACCGTGCGACATGATGGGCGCGGCGCCGGCCGCCGTGGTGCTCAAGCATTGTGCCGGCGACGATAGCCCTGTCAGCCTCGACGCCGTGGTACCGACCGCGGTTGCGGTGGCACTGTATGTCACGGTCGCCGACGCTGCGAAGGTTGACCCCGCCCCGCCCGACGTGGCGCTACAGCGGCCGCTCTGGCCGCCACCCACCATCCTGTTCGCGCGCCTGCGCGATTAGCCCACCGCCGTAGCGAAGAGTCGCCGCGCGCCTGTTAAGGGCCGTGGCGTTTGCGCTTGGTGATACGGAGGCTGGCATGTTCAAACATTTTCGCGGCGCGGCGATGCGCCGCACGCTGCAAATCGCGCCCTGGCTGTTGCTGGCCGCCGGCGCCTCTTCGCAAGGCCTGACGGTGGATGCGGCGATGCGCCAAGCGGCCGACAACGCGCCGGCGGTGCGCGCCCAACTGGCGGCAGCGGCCGCCATGACCGAGTCGGCGCAGGCGGCCGCCGCCCTGCCCGATCCGAGGCTGCGTTTCGGTCTCGACAACTGGCCGATCGAAAGCGCGGACAAGTTTTCCACCGGGCGCGATTTCATGACCATGCGGCGCATCGGCATCTCACGCGAGATGGTGCGCGAGGAAAAACTCGATCTGCGCGCCGGCCGCGCGCGGGTCGAGGCGGAGCGCGAAAACCTCGGCGCCGCCGACCGCCGCCTGGCGATCCGCCGCGAGGTGGCCTTGGCGTATGTCGAAGGCGTGTACGCCGGGCGCGGCGTGGCGGCGATCGACGCCATCGCAGGCGAATCGCGCACACTGGTCGAAGTGCTGATCGCGCGAGTGCGCGCCGGCACCACACGGCCGCTGGAAGCGGTGGCGGCGCAGGCGCAGGTGCGCGCTCTCGAAGACCGGCAGATCGAGATCGAACTGCGGCAGGCGCGCTCGCGCGCGGTTCTCACGCGCTGGCTGGGCGACGCGGGCGCCGCGCCGCTGGCCGGGTTCGAACTTGCACGCGCGCACGAGGATATCGCGCGGCTGATGCGACACCCGGATGCCGCGCATCCGCATCTGGGCCTTGCCGCCACTGGCACGACGGCGGCGGACAACGAGTTGGCCCAGGCGCGGGCGGCAGAGAAAGGCGACTGGAGCTGGGAAGTCGCCTACCAGAAGCGCGGCGCCGCCTTCACCGACATGCTGTCGCTCGGCATCGCGATCGACCTGCCGCAATGGAACCGTGGCCGCATCGACCCGGAAGTGCGCGCGCGCGAACGGCGCCGCGAGGCGGCGCGTGAAACCCTGGAAGAGGCGCGCCGCGCGCACGCGCTGGAGCGCGCTCTCGGCCTGGCCGATTGGGACAACGCACAACGCCGCCATGCGGTCTTCGATTCCACCCTGCTGCCGCTGGCGCGCGACCGCGCCGAACAGGCGATGGCGGCCTACCGCGGCGGCGGCGGAAACCTGGCCGAGGTCCTCGAAGCGCGCCGCGCCGAACTCGAGACCCGACTCGCACGCCTGGACCTCGAAGCTGCTGCGGCGCGCGCCTGGGCGCAATTGGTGTACTTCATGCACACGGAGGAGCGGCCATGAAAAAAAGCACGATCGCCGCGCTCGCCCTGCTGGGCATGGGGCTCGCCGCCGCCGGTGCCGCTGGCGGCTGGTGGGTCGCCAACATGCAAGCCGCGATGCGTGAATCCGACCGTCTGGCCGCTGCACCGACGCCGCCGGGAAAGAAGATCCTCTATTACCACGACCCGATGTACCCGCAGCAAAAGTTCGACAAGCCCGGCAAGTCGCCTTTCATGGATATGCAGTTGGTGCCGGTCTACGCCGACGGCGACGGCGCTGCGGACAGCACCATGGGCGGCGTGAAAATCAACCCGGAGGCGACGCAAAACCTGGGGGTGCGCACGGCCGAGGCGAAAACCACCCACTTGTCGCTTGCCATCGAAGCCGTGGGAACCGTGGCCTTTGACGAAAGCGCGGTGGAAGTGGTGCAGGCGCGGGTCTCGGGGTGGATCGAGAAACTGCACGCCCGCACCCCCAACGACCCGATCGCCGCTGGCGCGCCGCTGGCATCGATCTACGCGCCCGAATGGCTTTCCGCGCAGGGCGAATACCTGGCGTTGCGGAAATCCGCCAACCCTGAACTTGCAGGCGCCGCGCGCGCACGGCTCGCCTTGCTCGGCATACCCGAAGCGCAGATCGCCACGCTGGAGCGCGATGGCCGCGCCGACCCGCGCGTCACGCTCAACGCGCCGCGTGCCGGCCTGCTGCTGCCGCTCGGGCCGGAAATGGCGGGCGTGGGCGCCTTCGCGCGCGAGGGCATGCAGGTGGTGCCGGGCATGACGCTGTTTCGCATCGCCAGCCTGGCCAGCGTGTGGGTGCTGGCCGATGTGCCGGAGGCGCAAAGCGCGTCGCTGCGCGCCGGGCAGGCGGCCGAAGTGCGACCCAGGCCTGGCCCGAGCGCGTATTCAAGGGCGTGATCGCGGTGCTGTTGCCGGAAGTCAACCCGACCACCCGAACGGTGCGCGCGCGCATCCGGGTCGACAATCCGGGCGCGCTGCTCAAGCCCGGGATGTTTGCCGCGGTGAACCTGCGCGGCGCACAAGTGCGCGATGCAGTGGTGGTGCCGGCCGAAGCGGTGATCGCGACCGGCAAGCGCAAGCTGGTGATGGTGGCGGCCGCGGGCGGCCGGTTTGCACAGCGCGAGGTCGGCACCGGCATCGAAGCGCGCCAGGACGGGATGGAGATCATCGAGATCACCCGCGGGCTGCAGAGCGGCGAGCGGGTGGTGGTGTCCGGACAGTTCCTGCTCGACTCCGAGGCGAGCCTCAAGGCAGCGCCGGCGCCGACCGCCCAGCCCGGCGCCGCCGCACCGGCCGGCGCCAATGAGCATCGCGGAGAAGCGCGGGTGGAAAGCATTGCCGGCGACAGCGTGACCTTGTCGCATGGCCCGATCGCCTCGATCAAGTGGCCCGACATGACCATGGGCTTTCGCCTGCCCGCTGGCGGACTGCCACGCGACATAAAGGTCGGTGATCGCGTCGATTTCAGCTTCACGCCCGCGGGCGAGGGGGAGTACCGCATCACCCGGATCGCGCCGCTCGCGCCGCAACCAAAGGGCGCCGCCCGCCCGCAAGCGGAGCCCGCGAAATGATCGCTTCCCTGATCCACTGGTCGATCCGCAACCGGTTCATGGTGCTGGTCGCCACGCTCATCGTCAGTGCGTGGGGCGTGTGGTCGGTGATGCATATCCCCCTGGACGCGATTCCCGACCTGTCGGACACGCAGGTGATCATCCGCACCACGTATCCCGGCCAGGCGCCGCAGATCGTCGAGGACCAGGTTACCTATCCACTCACCACCACCATGCTCTCGGTACCCGGTGCCAAGACCGTGCGCGGCTATTCCTTTTTCGGTGATTCCTTCGTCTACATCCTGTTCGACGACGGCACCGACCCCTACTGGGCGCGATCCCGCGTGCTGGAATACCTGAACCAGGTGCAGGCGCGCCTGCCGACGCAGGCGAGGCCGGCGCTCGGGCCGGACGCCACCGGGGTCGGCTGGATCTACCAGTACGCGCTGGTGGATCGCAGTGGGCGAAACGACCTGTCGCAACTGCGTGCCCTGCAGGACTGGTTCCTGAAGTACGAGCTCAAGAGCGTCGCCAACGTGGCGGAGGTTGCCAGCGTGGGCGGTATGGTCAGGCAATACCAGGTGGTGCTGGACCCCGACCGACTGCGCGCCTACGGCCTGCCGCACGCCAGGGTGGTGGCGGCGCTGCGCAATGCCAACCAGGAGGCCGGCGGGTCGGTGCTGGAGCTGGGCGAGGCCGAATACATGGTGCGCTCGCGCGGCCTGCTCAAGACGCTGGACGATTTCCGCAACATTCCCCTGCTGGTTTCCGACAACGGCACGCCGGTGCTGCTCAAGGACGTGGCTACGATCCAGGTGGGCCCGGAGATGCGTCGCGGCATTTCAGAGCTGGACGGCGACGGCGAGGTCGCCGGCGGCATCGTGGTGATGCGCAGCGGCAAGAATGCGCTGGAAACCCTGGCCGCGGTGAAAGCCAAGCTCGCGGCGCTCAAGCCTGCGCTGCCCAGGGGCGTCGAGATCGTCGAGACCTATGACCGCAGCGGCCTGATCGAGCGCGCAGTGGCGCACCTGCGCGACAAGCTGATCGAGGAGTTCATCGTCGTGGCACTGGTGTGCGCGCTGTTTCTGTACCACCTGCGCTCGGCACTGGTGGCGGTGATCACCCTGCCGCTGGGCGTGCTGCTGGCTTTCATCGTGATGCGCCAGCAGGGTGTCAACGCCAACATCATGAGCCTGGGCGGCATCGCGATTGCCATCGGCGCGATGGTCGACGCGGCCATCGTGATGATCGAAAACGCCCACAAGCATCTGGAGGAATGGGGTGAAGCGCATCCCGGTGCGGCGTTGTCGGGCGAAGAGCGCTGGAGAGTGATCGCCGAGGCCGCCACCGAGGTCGGACCGGCGCTGTTCTTTTCGCTTCTGATCATCACTCTTTCGTTCATCCCGGTGTTCGCGCTCGAGGCGCAGGAGGGCCGCCTGTTCGGCCCGCTCGCCTTCACCAAGACCTACGCGATGGCGGCCGCCGCCGGCCTGTCGGTGACGCTGGTGCCGGTGCTGATGGGTTACTGGATTCGTGGCCGCATACCGCGGGAGAACGAGATCTTCCTGAACCGCTTTTTCATCGCGATCTACCGGCCGCTGCTGCGCGCGGTGCTGGCCTGGCCGCGCACAACCCTGATCGGCGCCGCGCTGTTCGCCGCCGCCACCCTGTATCCGGCGTCGAACATCGGCGGCGAGTTCCTGCCACCCTTGGACGAGGGCGACCTGCTCTACATGCCCTCGGCCCTGCCCGGCATCTCGCCGGCCAAGGCGGCCGAGTTGTTGCAGCAGACCGATCGCCTGATCAAGAGCGTGCCCGAGGTCAAGAGCGTGCACGGCAAGATCGGCCGCGCGGAAACCGCGACCGATCCGGCGCCGCTGGAGATGGTCGAGACCACCATCCAGTTCAAGCCGAAGTCGGAATGGCGCGCCGGCATGAGCATGGAGAAGCTGGTCGAAGAACTCGATCGCGTCACCAGACTGCCGGGCCTGGCCAACATCTGGATTCCGCCGATCCGCAACCGGATCGACATGCTGGCCACCGGCATCAAGTCGCCACTGGGCATCAAGGTGGCGGGCGCCGACCTGGCGGAGATCGACCGCATCGCCGCCGACATCGAAGCCGCGGTGAAAGATGTGCCCGGCGTCACCTCGGCCCTGGCCGAACGGCTGTCGGGTGGGCGCTACATCGATGTGAAGATCGACCGCCTCAAGGCCGCGCGCTTCGGCATGAACATCGCCGACGTGCAGGGCATCGTGGCGGCGGCGATCGGCGGCGAGAACGTCACCGAGACGATCGAGGGCCGGCAGCGCTTTCCGGTCAACCTGCGCTACCCGCGCGAGCTGCGCGATTCTCTCGAAAAGCTGCGTTCCTTGAGCGTGGTGACCGAACGCGGGGCCCACATCACCCTGGGGCAGTTGGCCGAGATCGCGATCGAGGACGGCCCGCCGATGCTCAAAAGCGAGAACGCCCGGCTCTCCGGCTGGGTCTATGTCGATATCCGCGGCCGTGACCTGGTGGCGGTGGTGAACGACGCGCGCCGCGCGGTGGCCGAAAAGGTCAAGCTTGCGCCCGGCTATTCGGTCACATGGTCCGGCCAGTTCGAGTACCTGGAGCGCGCCAAGCAGCGACTGGCGGTAGTGGTGCCGTTCACCCTCTTGATCATCTTCGTTCTGCTGCACATCATCTTCGGCCGCGCCGGCGAGGCGCTCCTGATCATGGCCACCTTGCCGATCGCCATCTCCGGCGGCTTCTGGCTGATGTGGCTCTTGGGCTACAACCTGTCGGTCGCAAGCGCTGTCGGCTTCATCGCACTGGCCGGCGTATCAGCCGAGTTCGGCGTGGTGATGCTGCTGTTTCTCAGGCAGGCGATCGAAAAGCAGGCTGGCACGCGCACGGGGCAGATGAGCGATGCGGCAGCACTTGACGCCGCGCTTGAACAGGGCGCCGTGCAGCGCGTGCGTCCCAAAACCATGACCATCGCCGTGATCGTGGCCGGCCTGATCCCGGTGATGCTCTCCAGCGGCACCGGTTCGGAGATCATGCAGCGGATCGCCGCGCCGATGGTCGGCGGCATGCTGACAGCGCCCTTGTTGTCGATGTTCGTGATTCCGGCGGCGTACAAGTTGATGCGCCGGCGCGTGGTCCGCAAAGCGGCGGCGATCAATGCGACCGCCGCGAGGGGTCAGGCATGAAATCCATGATAACGGTAGCACTCTCCCTTTTCAGCGTTGCCATCGCTGCGCAAACCCCCGGCGCCGACAACGCCGCCGATTGCGTGGAAGGCGCACCGTTGGTAATGATCACCGACGATCCGTACAACACGACGGGCGACCTGGCCCAGAAATGGCGGTCGACGCGCCTGCCTGCGCCCTACGCGCAGACCCAAAGGCAAGCCGCACGCCTGCGTTGCCTGCGTATTCTGGACCCCGACCCCTTGCTGCTGGCGCTGCCGGGCGCAACCATGCCCGACATCATCGTCCGCATCCGGCCGCTGCGGGCGGAGCCATACGACAGAACACTGGGCGACAAACTCGACGCCGGGGTGCGCGGCTATATCGAGAGCTACACCTCCTGGCTGGGCGCCAAAAGCACCACCGAAGGGCCGCCATTGTTGCGCGAAGCGGCTCTGGGCGTCAGCGTGCTCTGCACCCACAACCGGCGCACGGTGCGCGAATTCACGGCGACCGATGATGAAGCGACCCAGCCCTTGGTTCAAAACGGCGAGAACACCGCAATGGCGCAAAACCTCGCGCGCGTCGAGCGCGCCGCGCAGCGAGCCGCCACCGAGATCGAATCTCTGGCGCGCAATATCAAGTCTTTATGCGCTGCTCCCGCGACACCGGATTCCCGCGCTGTATGGCCGTCACCTCCAATCGCGTTGCCATCGGTACAGGTGGATACCGATGCGCCTTCAAGATCGCCCGCGCCTGCGCCTGTGCCCGCTGCGCAACCCCAATCGCCGGCTTCCGCACTCGAAGCACACCCATGATGACCGCGCGGATGCGGGCGTTATTGGTGCTCGCAGTCTTCATGCTGCCGGGATGCACGCTTTTATTGCCCGCGGTCACGAAACGCGAAAACCAACGCTTGCGGGACTCCTACGAGCCAGCAGGGATGCAGTCATGAGTCGAACTCACAAAGCATGGTTCGCCATGCAGCCACGCATCACCGCAGTCAATCATGCACAGGTGTGCGCGTAAGCAGCGGATGCCACGATAGCGCTCCAAGGTGCCTCAGCGAGTGCGCCCGCCGCCTGGATGGCGGCCCTGTACCCACTGATGCATGAAGCGCCGGAACGGTGGGTCGCAGCGATTGTAACGATCGGTGCGCGGCCGTTCGTACGGAGCGCATCTGTTATGACAGCGCGTCAGGTCTGGGTCGCGGACACGGCTGCCGACACGGCTGCCGCCGAGTGACACGGGCCGGGACGCACTCAGAACTCGGTGTGCAACCGGACCGTGCCGACATTCACCGGCCCGCGATCGGCGTTGTAGGCCGGGTTGCGGATGTGCTGCCAGTCGAATGAGAGCCAGGAGTTTTTCGACACGCCAACGCTGTAGAAGGTCTCGAAGATGGTCTCCGGCCGGTAGTTGAGACGGCCGTCACCGATGAAGAAACCCAGGCCGCCCGCGGCCAGGTAGTTGCGACGCTCGGTCGACAGCCCGTTGCGCGCGAAGGCAATGCCCACGCTGTCGGCGGCGCGACCCCATGAACCACCCTTGATGAGCGCGCCGGCCGAGGCCGAAGTATCGATCTCGGTGAACGCATAGGTTTCGGTCTTGCCGTCCGACCACATGACGCGCCCGAACAGCCCGACATTGCCGCTCAAGGCCTGATCAAGATTGACGCCAATGCCACGGCGCGCCTTGCGGCCGAAGCGCACCTGGTTGATGTCCGGCACCCCGCCCACCGCGGCAGCGCGATCGAGCGCGTCTTCAAAACGCGACATGTTCGCCACATTGCGATAAGCGAGCAGGCGCAATTTTCCAGGCTGTCCGCCAAGTGTATGGGCGTGTTCAATCTCGATCTGGTCGCCGTAGTTTCTGAACAATGCGTAGTCGAGCGCCAACTGGTTGGGGACTCGTGGTTGCATGAAACGGCCGAAGCGCATCGCCCACGCATCATGGAAGTATTCGAGCGCGAAACCGGTGGTGTAGCCGCGCGCGTCGGCCGCGAAATCATAGGCGCCGTGGGTCAACAGGGACCAATTGAGGAACTGCGTGCGGGCGTCGTGGCTGTAGGCGTTGTCGTCGAAAATGTCGAGCAGCGACAGATTGCCCGCAGTCAGCACCAGGCGGCGCCGGTCGACCTGGCCGGCCAACTGGTTGGCATCGGAATCGACTTTTTCGCGCTCGCCACCGAAACCCCAGGTCTGGCGCAGGAACAAGCGGGCGCGATACAAGGTCGGGTTGGAACCGGCGGTGCGCGCGATCTCGCCATTGGTGAATCCGCCCAGGCCGGTCAGGCCTGATAGCGGAATGCCCTGCGCCACTTCCGGGTTGAAATACAGCTCGCCGCCCGACCATGGCCGCACGCCGAAGGCGGCGGTGGCGGTAAACGAGTAGCTCTTCTGGCGCGCGCCGGCCAGGCTGTTGGCGCCGGAGTAGGGCGCATCGAAGGCGGCCTTGCGCTGCCATACGTAGGTGGCCTGGAATTTGGCGTTCCATTGTTCATTGTCTGGCGCCTGCGCCAAGCCGGGCGTCGGGCACAAGTTGGCAAGCAAAAGAGTGGCAAGGCAGGCTCTTGCAATCGACAGCATTTCGCGTTGTCCTTGAATTGAATCGCAGCAAGTAAATGCCTTGCCAAGTGAAGTGCCGAAGTACCCAGCTGCGACCCAGCTGCGTCGGTCAAACCGCGATTCTGCCAGCGTCGGACGAGATTTCTGTGACAGTTGCATGACTGCCAAGTTTCGCACGCCACCACCGGGCTCAAGGTCATGTCAGGTCACGCAATCGCCGAGCGCCAGGCTACGGGACAGCGCGTCGGTCAGATCAGCGGGCCGTGAGGCTCACGCCACCAGCTTCAACATATGCAAACCGGCTCGATGCGGGCCATCAGTTCTTGCGCAACTGGCTGGCGCGAACGACCGGTGCTGCGGGTGACACGCTCCTCGGTATGCCGCGCCTGTTCGATTCGCGCAACCCGGCAATGGACCTGGCTACGGACGCGGACGATTGGCCCGGCAGGCTGACCAGCGCACCCACTGATCGCACAAGCCCGTTGCAGCCGACCGCCATTCCAATCGTCCCAAGGCTCCGCTTCTCTTGGTAGGATTGCCGTTTCCGCAACCATCGGCGACCCAATGAACATGCCCCTGACCCAAGCGCTCAATGCCTATCACTCGCAGCGTGACCTCACCCCGGACGACTTGCTTACGCGCGTCGGGCGCGGCACGCCGTGTGGCGAATACCTGCGCCGCTTCTGGCAGCCGGTCGCCTTCGTCGAGGAGTTGAGCGATGTACCTACGCGCGTGCGCATCCTGGGTGAAGACCTCGTGGTATTCCGCGACGGCCGTGGCCAGATCGGCGTTCTTGAACTGCATTGCAGCCATCGCGGCGCTTCGCTCGAATTCGGAGTCATCGGCGAACGCGGTATCCGCTGCTTCTATCATGGCTGGCGCTACGACACCGATGGAACCATCCTCGAAACGCCGGCCGGTGCGCCGCTTCGCAATGCCGGCAAGCTTAGCCACGGCGCGTACCCGGTGCAGGTGTTTCACGACCTGATTTTCATCTACATGGGCCCGCCCGACCGCAAACCGGCCTTTCCGATGTTCGATGTGTATGACGATCCCAACCTCGGCATCGAGCCCGCGCTGGAGCGCACCGGCATCATGGAATGCAATTGGCTGCAGGTTCAGGAAAACGGGATGGACCCGGCGCACACCGCCTTCCTGCATGTGCTTGTCAGCGGCACGCAGCGCGGCTTCTCGGACGAAATGGGGGTGCTGCCCCAGATGGAATTCGCCACCAATGAAACCGGCACCCACTACATCGCCTCGCGCCGCGTCGGTGACAACGTCTGGGTGCGGATTGTCGACGCCATGCTCGGCAACGTGAACGTGATTCCCCCTGATGACCAGAAAGGCGATACCGCCCACGTGTCGCAAAACCCGTTCACCGTCATCTGGGCGGTTCCGATGGATGACACCTGCACCAAGCGCTACTACCTGTTGCTCAACGACAAGCGGGCGCCGCTCAAGGATTATCAGCGCATCCGCGCTTTCGGCCAGGCCAACGACCGCAGTTACGCCGAGCGCCAGCGCCATCCAGGCGACTATGACGCGATGACCAGCCAGGGGCCGGTCAACATCCATGCCTACGAAAACTTGAGCACCAGCGACCTGGGCATCCAGATGTTCCGGCAATACCTGCGCCAGGAGATCGAAGCGGTGCAGGCCGGGCGCGACCCGCTTGGCGTGGGCCGTGACGAGGACAGGCGCATTCGCACCCGCACGCAAAACACCGTGGTGCGTGCACCGCAAGCCGCCTCGGCCGAAGCAGACCGGCAACTTCTTGCCGCCGTCGGGCGTGATGTCGCGGAAGGAAACTACCGCACACAATGGAAGCCGAAATGAGCCCTTCCCTGGTGACGCGCGAGGCGCGCTCGACAACTTGACGGAGGCAAACATGCGCAAGCCGGTGAAACGGATGACGTTACTGCTGGCAGCCGGCCTGTGCGCCGCGCCCGCCCTGGGTCAGGACTGGCCGCAGCGGCCGGTACGGCTGGTTATCCCGTTCGCCGCGGGAGGCAATATCGACATCGCCGCCCGCATCGTGTCCGGCCGCATGCAGGATCTGCTCGGCCAGCCATTTGTGATCGACAACCGACCGGGCGCGGGTGGCCTCATAGCCTCCGATCACGTGGCCAATGCGCTGCCGGATGGATACACCATTTTTGTCGGCGGCAACGGGCCGCTCCTGTTCATGCCTATCATCACCGGGCGCACGCAGTTCGACTGGAGGCAGTCCTTCGAGACCGTGGGCGCGCTGTCGTTCACCTCGCTCGTATTGCAAATGCGGCCAACGCTGGGCGTCGCCACCGTAAAGGACTTCGTGGAGCTGGCCAAACGGCGCGCTCTCAACATGGGTTCGGGCGGCTCGGGCAGCACCAATCACCTGTCAAGCGAGCTCCTGCAGACGCTGATGGGCGCCCGTTGGACCACGATCCATTACAAGGGCAATGCCCCGGCGATGACCGCCCTGCTTGGCGGCGAAGTCGATTTCAGCCTCGAGCAGGTGTCGGTCGCGTTGCCGCTGATCAGGGAAGGCAAGTTGCGTGCGATCGCGGTCACCTCGCGCAACCGCTTTGCGATGCTGCCGGACGTACCGACGTTCGAGGAAGCCGGCTTCGCGGGCTTCGAGGCGGTTACCTGGACCGGATTGTTCGCCCCCGCCGGAACGCCCAGGGCCGCCGTAGAGCGCTTGAGCGGTGCATTGCGCCAGGTGGTTGAAGAGCCGGCCATCGTCAAGCGCTTCGCCGATCTGGGTTCGCAAACCCGCGCGATGTCAACGGCGGTGTTTCAGGAATACGTCGGCCGCGAAAACGTCAAATGGACCGCGGTCATCAGGCAGGCAAACATCAAGGCGGATTGACGCCCTCATGCATGCCTCGACTACGACTCGGCGGGTTGGCCAGGCTCGCAGCCGTTGGCTCAAAAAGCCGACCGGATGATTGCCGGCAAGCTTGCGACAAGCCCGGCCGGCGATCCTCCGCCGACCTCGCAAACCTCAAAGGACAAGCGATGACAGGCACCACGACCGCTGCCGCAAGAAGGGATCCGCCGCTGCCGAACCGGCGGCGGGTGCTGGCAATCACTGCAGGGCTCGCAGCCGGAATCATCGCCACGCTCCTCGCGTCGCCACGGGCCGATGCGCAGGCCTATCCGACCGGCCCGATCCGGATGATCGTGCCGTTCCCGCCCGGCGGGGGCACCGACATCCTTGCGCGGGTGATCGCCGGCAAGGTCGGCGAGACGCTCGGCCAGCAGGTGATCGTGGAGAACCGTCCCGGCGCCGGCGGCAGCATCGGTTCGGCCCTGGCCGCCCAGGCACCTGCCGACGGCCAGACACTGATCATGGTTTCGGCGAGCTACTCGGTCAACGCGGCGATCTTCAAGCAGAACTTCGACCCCATCAGGGACCTGGCAGCGGTAATCCAGATCGCGTCGGTGCCCTTCATACTGACCGCGACGCCTTCGCTGCCAGCCAACGACATCCGCGAACTGCTCGCGCTGGCGCGCGCCAAGCCCGGCAGCATCAACTTCGCCTCAACCGGCAACGGCTCCTCGCCGCACCTGGGCGGCGAATGGCTCGCATTGCTGAGCAACACCAGGATGACGCACATACCGTACAAGGGTGGCGGACCGGCGATCACCGATGTCATGGGCGGTCAGGTGCAGCTCTACCTGGGTACGGTGACCGCGACCGGGTCGCTGATCAAGGCCGGCAAGCTGAAGGCGCTCGGCGCCGGCGGCATGAAGCGCTCGGCGCAGTTCCCGAACGTGCCGACAATCCATGAATCGGGTGTCCCCGGCTTCGACATCAGCAACTGGTTCGGCATCCTCGCACCCGGCGCGACGCCCAAGCCGATCATCGCGCAGTTGAACCGGGTGTTGAATGGTTTGCTCGACAACGCCGACATCCGCGCCAAGCTCGCGATCGAAGGCGCTGATCCGGTGGGCGGTCCGGCGGAGGACTTCGCAAAATTGATCCGCGACGATACCGAGAAATTCACCCGGATCGTCAAGGAGGCCAGGATCCAGGTGAATTGACGCCGCCGCTTGTCCATCGGTTCGTCACAGGCCTTGTTGCGCATATCATTGCCGAACTTGCACATGCCGTTCCAACCCGGTCGATCAACTTCCATCTCTTGGCAAGCGAGCGACTCCCGTTGGCGTGTTTGCCGATTACATCCGTGAAAGTTGAACCCCATGGCTGGAATTGACGCCACTCGCACCTCCCTGCGCGAGCGCGTCCGCGCCCTGAAGCGCGAAACCGTGGCGCTCTACTTCGCGGTGCGCGACCCGCGCACGCCGCTGCTCGCCAGGGTCGTCGCCGGCCTGGTGGTCGCGTACGCGCTGTCGCCGATCGACCTGATCCCCGACTTCATCCCGGTGCTGGGCTATCTGGACGACCTGATCCTGGTGCCGCTGGGCATCATGCTGGCATTGCGCCTGATCCCCGCCGCGGTGCTGGTGGATGCGCGCGCGCAGGCCGAAGCCGCGCTCGATCGCCCGACCAGCCGGGCCGCGGCCGTCGTCATCGTGGCAATCTGGATTGCCTGCGCGCTGTTGGCCGGCTGGTGGCTGGCGCGGGCGTTGCCGGCCTTCTGAATCCGGCTGCGCCGGCATGCGCGGCCGACTCAGAGTGTGAGAAGAAATCGTAGCGAGCGGGTCAAGTTCGCATCGAGAAGCGCAGCCGTACTCTCGTACGGCGAGCATCGCAGGTGCGGGATTGGCCCGCGCAGTAGATTTATTCTCACGCTCTCAGCCCGGCCGCGCGAATCAATGCCGATGCAGGTGATGCAGGTCCGGCACATGCGGATGACTGTGGGCGATCGGCTCATGGCGATGCCGGTGACTGTGCGCTGCGGCCGGCAGCGAGTCGTGACTGTGCGAGTGATGGCCATCGCCATGGGTGTGGGCATGCTCGTGTTCCAGCGCCTCGTGCACATGCGCATGCGCGTGACGCTCCATCAGGTGCAACAGCACGCCGGCCAGCATCAGCAGCGCCCCGGCGGCGAGCCAGACGGAGGCGCCACGCTCACCCAGCGCAAGGGCGACCGCCGCGCCGATGAAGGGTGCGAAGGCGAACACCGACGCGGTGCGTGCCGCGCCAAACTCGCGTTGTGCCAGCAGGTACAGGCGCAGGCTCAGACCGTAGCCGATGGCGCCGGTGGCCAACAGGCCGAGTGCCGCCGCGGCACGCGGCGGCGCCTGGCCCAGCGCCGCCGCCAGGCCAGCGGTGGCGAGCACGCCGAGCAAGGATTTTCCGAGCACCACCTGGGCCGGGTCACGCGCGGATAGCGCGCGCGACAGGCTGTTGTCGAGCCCCCAGGCGGCGGTGGCCCCCAGCACGGCGAGTGCGCCGAGCGCACGCATGTCGCCTGCCGCATGGGTCTGGTCGAGCACCAGCAAGGCCCCGCCACCGGTGAGCAGCAGCATGGCCGCCACCACCCGGCGATCCATCTGCTCGCCATAAAGCACCCGCGCCAGCAGCACGGTGAATACCGCTTCGAGGGTCAACAGCAAGGAAGCGCTGACGCCGCTGGTCTGTGCCAGCCCCCAGACCAGCAACACCGGCCCGAGCGCTGCGCCAACCGCCGCCATCAGCGCCAGCCGCGGCATGTCGGCCGCCGTCAGGCGCGCTTCGCGCGCGGCCGGGCGCAGGGTCAAGAGACCGATCACGGCGGCACCGGCGTACAGCAGCGCCGCAACCCAGAAGCTGCCGGCGCCGGCGCCAAGGCGCTGCACCAGCGGCGTGCTGGCGCCGAACAAAAGGGCAGCGGCGAGCGCGAACAAGCCGCCGCGCAGGGCCGGCCTCGCAGGGGTCAAACCGCGCCTGCCGCTGCCGGCTTCCGTACCGTCGCGCCGAGCAAGGCCGACATGCCGCTGTGGCCGGTTCCTTCGTGGATCTCGGCATCGTAGGTGGCAAGTTCGAGGATCTCGCAGTCGGAAAATGCCGAGCGCACCAGGTCCGCGGTGTACAAATGGTCGCGCTCCGGCGGGCCGCCGGTGCCGTAACCGAGTTGTTCAACCCGGTACCCTTGCAGGATCAACAGGCCGCCGGGTTTGAGGGCGTGCTTGAACCAGTCGAACAGTTGCGCCCGCTCGTGCGGCGTGGCGAACTGGATGAAGATCGCCGCGATCACGTCGTAGGTCGCCACCGGCCAGTCGAGCGCCAGCACATTGGCCACCGCGAAGTCGATCCGCACCCGGCGCGCTGCGGCAAATGCGCGGGCCTTGGATACAGCCACCGGCGAAAAGTCCAGCGCATCGACTGCCAACCCGCCTTCGGCCAGCCAGACGCTGTTGCGGCCCTCGCCGTCGGCCACCGACAAGGCGCGCCCGTGCGCCGGCAAGTCAGCCTCCTTCGATGCCAGGTAGGCGTTGGGCGCCTCACCGAACAGAAACCCGGGTGCGGCGTAGCGGCCGTTCCAGCGTTCGAGCGCCTGCGCGTGGGTCTTGCGCGCGGCAGGGCTGTGGGTTGCATTGCTCATCGAGTCCTCAACAGGCGTACGTGCATCGCGCGAACAAAGTGCGCGCCGTCGGCGCCGCAGTGTGGGAGAAATGCGCTGCGCACCGTAGCCCACAAGGCCTCATCGATGCGGTGGTCGGCAAAGGTCGGCCGCATGATGCGCCGTTCGAAATCAGCGAAGTCGGTGTAATGCATGGCGGTCTCGAAGCGCAGGTCGGCCACCTGCTCCCACTGCCCGGACTGCAGCGCCTGATCGAGCGCGGCCTGCGCCGCCGCCCGCACCACGCCTTCATCATTGAACAGGCGCACCAAGTCGTTGAACGGTCCGGCATAGACCGGCTCCGACACATAGAGGAACCCGCCCGGCTGCAACACCCGCGCCACTTCGCCCAGCGCCTGCTCCATCAGCGCAAGCGGCACATGATGCAGCGATTTCAACATCAGGGCCAGATCGAAGCTGGCAGCGGGAAACGGAATGGCTTCGGCGCCGGCGGCAATGAAGCGCAATCCGGTTAGTGGCGACGCGAGGTTTTTGGCATGCTGGCGTGCGTCGACTTCGAGGCCGGTGACCCGGCTGTCGGGGTGGCGCGCCAGCAGCGAGCGCGCCAATCCGGCGCTGCCGCAACCAAGCTCGATGATGTCGCGGCCGGCGAGCGGCACCAGGTCGGCCAGAAAGTCAAGTTCGTCGCCTATCAGCGGCAGGTTTTCGATTGCGGGGGTCATTGGTTGAGCGGATGGAGTGTTGTACGCGGAGCGCTTCTAATCGACACCGGCGCGTCGCCGATTCCCATTGTGCACAAGGTCAAGCATGGCGCAGCTCAACTTTACGCCTGTCGCGCGCGCGGTACGGCCATTTTGTTCTGAAGACGAAAGACGCGTCATTTGACCGACCATCAGGGTCAGGACAGGCTTTGCCGGTCGCGCCGCATGCATCGGTCAGCGCCTACTGCACAATTCTCGCTTGACTTGCTTCCATTTTTCCAATATCGTTGAATTATGGAAGAATTAGATGTCGTCAAATGCTTGGCCGCATTGGCCCAGCCCATGCGCCTGCAGGTTTTTCGCGCGCTGGTGGTCGCCGGACCGGCGGGTCTGACGCCGGGCACGCTGGCTGAAACGCTTGGCGTGGCCGCCACCACGCTCTCCTTCCATTTGAAGGAGCTCATGCATGCCGGCCTCATATCGCAGCAGCGCGACGGCCGCAACCTGATCTATCGCGCCGCGTTCGGCCGCATGAACGAAGTGTTGGCGTATCTCACGCACAACTGCTGCCAGGGCGAAGCCTGCCTTGAAACCACCGCGCCCACCTGTGACGCAGTCGCCTGTACAACCGCCTGACCGGAGAACGACCATGAACCGCTTTCACGTCCACCTGCATGTTGATGATCTTGCCAGGAGCATCGGCTTCTACTCAAAGCTCTTCGCCGCCGAACCGACCCGGGTCGAGGCCGACTACGCCAAATGGATGATCGAGGACCCGCGCGTCAACTTCGCCATCTCCACCCGCGGCAACACGGCCGGCATCGATCACCTCGGTTTCCAGACCGACAGCGCGGAGGAACTTAAGGTTCTCAAGGCGCGCGCCGGAGGCGCCGACATGGCGCTACTGGACGATGGTGAAACGACCTGTTGCTACGCGCGCAGTGAAAAGTACTGGATCACCGACCCGCAGGGCATCGCCTGGGAACAGTTTCATGCGCTGGGCGACATTCCGGTGTTTCACGAAGAAGCGCCGGCCGCCATCGCGGTCGGGCCTGCGTGTTGCGCGCCGCGCAGCGAAACCGGCGTCACTGCGGCAACGCCGACTGCCGTGACCGCAGCCGCGGCAACGGCGGCCGCAGCGCGCGGCAAGCCGATCGACATCGCGGTCAAGGCAGCCAAGTCCTGTTGCTGAGCCGTACGCACGCCGACACGGTTGGGTCGCACGCCGGCGCAAGCATCCGCGCGGCGCGTACCCGCTGCCGCAAGTGTTGCGAGCGCTCGTCCGCCGCTGCATCAGTTCGCGCCATGTGATGACCAGCAACGTACTGATCCTGTGTACCCATAACTCGGCCCGCAGCGTGCTGGGCGAAGGCATGCTCAACCATTGGGCCGGCCGGCTGGGTAGGGACGTACGCGCCTTCAGTGCAGGCAGCGCGCCGAGCGGGGCCATCAACCCGTTCGCGCTGGAGGTTCTGGCCAATGCCGGCGTCGCCACCGGCGCGTTCAGAAGCAAGAGCTGGGACGAATTCACCCGCCCAGGCGCGCCTGTGATGCATATCGTCATCACGGTGTGCGACAGCGCCGCCGCCGAGGCTTGCCCGCTTTGGCCGGGCAGTCCGGCACGCGAGCATTGGGGCTACCCTGATCCATCCGGCGCGGCGGGCGGCGATGCCGGCAAGCGGCAGGCCTTCGAGTTGACCCGTCAGGCGATCGGCTATCGCATGCTTCAATTGCTTGCGCTGCCGCTGCCCACGATGGACGCGAGCGCGCTTAAGCAGGCCCTGCAGGGCATCGCACATCATTGAAAACCGGAACCAGCGGAACATGACTGCCGTCACTGACAAACTCGATCCAGGCGCGACGGTCGCGCCGATGAACGGCTTCGAGCGCTACCTCACGCTGTGGGTGTTCCTGTGCATCGTGACCGGCATCGTGCTCGGTCAGGCCTTGCCGGGCGTGTTTCAGGTGGTCGGCCGGATGGAGGTGGCACAGGTCAATCTGCCGGTCGGGCTCCTGATCTGGATCATGATCATCCCGATGCTCCTCAAGGTCGACTTCGGCGCACTGCATCAGGTGCACCAATACTGGCGCGGCATCGGCGTGACCCTGTTCATCAACTGGGCAGTCAAGCCGTTTTCAATGGCATTGCTCGGCTACATCTTCGTACGCCACGTTTTCGCGCCCTATCTTCCCCCCGCCCAGCAGGACAGCTACATCGCCGGCCTGATCCTCTTGGCCGCCGCACCGTGCACGGCGATGGTGTTCGTGTGGAGCCGCCTGACCGGCGGCAACCCCCTGTTCACCCTGTCGCAGGTGGCGTTGAACGACACCATCATGATCTTCGCCTTCGCGCCGATCGTAGCCTTGCTGCTCGGCTTGTCGTCGATCACCGTGCCTTGGGCCACCCTGCTGACGTCGGTCCTGCTCTATATCGTGATTCCGGTGCTGATCGCGCAGGCCTGGCGCCATGCCTTGCTCAGGAAAGGACCTGCCGCGCTCGACAACGCGCTGGCGAAAATCGGCCCCCTGTCGATCGCGGCACTGCTGGCGACCCTGGTGCTGCTGTTCGCATTCCAGGGCGAAGCGATCCTCAAGCAGCCGGTGGTGATCGCGATGCTGGCGGTGCCGATCCTGATCCAGGTGCTGTTCAACGCCGGCTTCGCCTATTGGCTCAACCGCCAGGCCGGCGAGGCGCACAGCGTGGCCTGCCCGTCGGCACTGATCGGCGCCTCGAATTTCTTCGAACTGGCGGTGGCCGCGGCGATCAGCCTGTTCGGCTTCGATTCCGGCGCGGCGCTGGCCACCGTGGTCGGGGTGCTGATCGAGGTGCCGGTGATGCTGCTGGTGGTCAAGGTCGTCAACTCCAGTCGTAACTGGTATGAGGCGGGGCGACAAGGAAACACTGGATAAGTCCGCGGGTTGGGAAAGCCGCTTGTGCAACGGATCGAATGAAAATGAACTGCCGTTCGGTAGCCCGCATGGCAGGGACTTGTTCAAGGTTTTCATTGGCGTGACTTCCCCGCAGGTCTGCAGGTCAATCAGCGCGCACCGGCATCGAGCACGCACCAGGCGACCCGAAAGCCCGGTCAGTCACGCTCGGCCAGCGCCATCGCCGAGGACAGCATCACCTCGATTTCCTCGACGATCTTCTCCTGGCGTAGCGCGTTGCGCTTCAAGGCCACCCGCGCGACAGTCTCATCGAGGCGGTCGATCGCCAGTTCCATGTGTGCCAGGCGCTGGCGGTTCTCGGCGGCCAGCGATCCATACAGCTGGCCATGCAGCGCCGCCAGCAGATGCTGGTCGAAAAGATCGGCGGCGAACGCGGCGGGCGTGAGGTTCAGCCGTGGCGCATGGGTGAGGCGCGGGTGCGGCGGCGGCGGCGCGGGTTCGATCGGCAGCAGGCGCTTCAGAGCCACCTCGCCGGCGGCCTGGGTGGCCAGGCAAAGCAATGCCACGCTATTCGCAGCCAGCGCGCCGCGTGCCTGCTGCACCGCATCCGCCAGGCGATCGAGCACCGCGGGCACATCCTCGGCCACAGCGGCGCCGTCGAGCGCGGCAACCACCCGCGACTGGTCGGCGAACTTGGTGCGCAGTCGATGGCCCACCAGGATCAATGGCGGTGCCGGCTGCGATGGCGGCAGCCGGTCGTATGCGGACATCACGCGTTCATTGAAGTTGCCGCAAAACCCGCGCTCGGAGCCGATCAGCACAAGGATCGCGGTGGTCGGCGTCGGCGCGGCCACCAGTGGAAAAAAATGCAGAAAGTCGGCGGCCGCCGCTTCGATATTGGCCAGCATGCGCTGCTGGTGGCCGATCGAGCGCGCCAGCTTGCGGGTTTCCACCAGCGCCAGGCTCTTCATCGCAGTCATGATGTCGCGAATCTCGTTGAGCCGCGCGAAACGCTGTGACAACTCAGCCAGGCCGCTCATGCGGTCCGGCCCGCGCGATGCGCGCGTGCCACCACGCGCAGCCGCTTCATGTCGGCGCCGCCAGCCACGCGTCGAGCAGGGTCAGCCACGCGTCACGTGAGGTATCCAGGCTCTCCGGCTCGCGTGCCAGCCCGGCCTCGATCTTCTGCAACAAGGCGGGCAGGGTCTTGATTTCCGCGGCATCGATGAGGCCTGCGTTGAAGGCGATCATCCAGGCCAGGTGGAACGGCGCGGGCAAGGGCTTTAAGCGATCCTGCTTGAGGATTTCACGCAGCGCCCGGCCGCGCCGGATGCGCGCTTCGGCGCCAGCTTCGAGCTTGGTGCCGAAGCGGGTGAACACCTCCAGTTCGAGGAACTGCAGGTATTCCAGCTTCATGCGCCCGGCTTCTTCCTTGATGCGCGGATGCTGCGCCTTGCCGCCGATGCGCGACACCGACAAGGGCACGTCGACCGCCGGCAACACACCGGCGGCGAACAGGCGGCGGTCGAGGTAGATCTGGCCATCGGTGATCGAGATCAGGTTGGTCGGAATGTAGGCGGCGATCTCGCCTTCCTCGGTCTGCACGATCGGCAACGCGGTCAGGCTGCCGCCGCCGTGCTGCTGCGCCAGCCGGGTCGAGCGCTCCAGCAGGCGCGCGTGCAGATAGAAAATATCGCCCGGATAGGCCTCGCGACCAGGCGGGCGGTGCATCAGCAGCGACAGTTCGCGATAGGCGCGCGCATGGGTGCTCAAGTCGTCGTAGATCACCAGGGTGTCCTCGCCGCGGCGCATCCAGGCCTCGGCCACCGCGCAACCGGCGAACGGCGCCAGGTATTTCATGCCCGGCGTGGCGGTGGCCTCGCCGATCACCACGCAGGTGTAGGCCAGCGCACCGTGGCGGCGCAACAGGTCGATCACCATCGCCGCTTCGGAACGCTTCTGGCCGATCAGCACATAGACGCAGCGTACCCCCTGCCCGGCCTGCGCGACCACGGCATCGAGCGCAAGCGCGGTCTTGCCGGTGCCGGAGTCGCCGATCAGCAGTTGCCGCTGGCCGCGGCCGATCGGGATCAGGGTGTCGACCACCTTGCAGCCGGTATACAGCGGTCGATTGACAAAATCGCGCGCCACGATCGGCGGCGAGGCGCCCTCGAGAGCGCCGAAACTGTCGGTTGCGAGCGCTGCCAGGCCGTCGAGCGGCTTGCCCAGCGGATCGACGACACGCCCGAGCAGCGCATCGCCGACACCGATTTCCAGCCGCTCACCGGTGTGCGCGACCAGCGAGCCGGAGAAAATATTGGCCGCCGGGTCGAGCAGGATGACGCCCAGG
The DNA here is from genome assembly GCA_031423955.1 of Burkholderiales bacterium. GTDB lineage: Bacteria > Pseudomonadota > Gammaproteobacteria > Burkholderiales > JAEUOS01 > JAEUOS01. The sequence continues at coordinate 910 of JANPGJ010000473.1, read as the reverse complement.
CGCTCTTTCTGCAGTTCGAACACCAGCCCGCGGCTGCCGTCCTCGAAATGCAGGATTTCGTCGACCGCCGCCGACGGCAGGCCATGCACCCAGGCGATGCCGTCGCCGACCGCGGCCACCGTCCCCTGCTCGCCGGTGCGCAGGCTGAATCGATAGGCCTCGACCCGCTGCGCGAGTCGGCCCAGCGGCGCGGTCTCAGGCGCCATGGTCGAAGCTGCCGGCGAAGAATCCGAGTTCATCGCGCAGGTTGGCCATCAAGACCCAGGAGCCGGCCATGATCGACACCCCGGCCTTGAGCGCCGGATCTTCGCTGAAGGCGATGTCGGGTTGCCGCCCGGCCAGGCGGCCCAGCGCATCGCTGAACGCGACGCGACGCGCGGCATCCAGCGCATGGGCGCTGACCACCCTGACATTCACGCCTGGTTCGTGCAGGGCGGCACGCAGCGCATCCAGACGTTCGGGCGCCTGCAGCGGCAGGTCGGCGAGCGCCAGGTCCGCCAGCCTGGCTTCCAGCTGCGGGCCGGCTACGCGGTCGAGCAGGCGCGCGGTGAAGCGCGCCGCCAGCACCACCGCCTCGCGCTCCAGTGCGCTTGCCCTATGCCCGGCCTGCTGCGCTGCCAGCGATGCGTGGCGCTCGCGCTCCAGGCTCAGCTCCGACTCGAGTGCCGCCAGGCGCCGCACCCGTTGCGCGGCGATCTCGCGTTCAAGCGCGGTCGCGGCGGCAGCGCGCTCGAGGTCGGCTTGCTTGAGCCGCGCCTCGCATTCCGCTTTCATTGCATCGGCCGCGCGCTGCGCGGCCTGCGCCTGGTCGAGGATGGCGGCCCCGGCGGCGCGCCGCGCTTCGATCACCGCCAGCACTGGCTGGTAAAAGAAGCGCTTGAGCAGCCACACCAGCACCAGGAAGTTGAAC
>JANPGJ010000472.1:0-5273 GCA_031423955.1 Burkholderiales bacterium | reverse complement strand
AGCGCGTGCTCGTCTTCGCGCCAATGGTTCATGTTGGTGGTCCACGGCCAGCGGATGTGGTGGATGAACTCGCCCGACAGGGCCAGCGAGCATTGCTCGAAGTCGGCATGGCTGTGCGGTGACATCTTGGTGACTTCGCGCGGCCCGACACGCACATCCAGATAGTTGACCATGAAGGTGGAGCAGCGCCAGATCCGGCCGAACCTGCCCTCCTCGGCCGGCACATCGAGCCGATAGGCGCGCACCCGGTAGCCGTCGGCAGGTGCCGGCCAGGCGGCGAGCGGCGCGACATTCGGGTGCGGGTTTCGGTAAGACTCCGCATTGCTGCATAGCGCCACCAGGTCAGTGGCGTGCAGGGTGAAAAGCCGGATCAGCCGCCCGCCCGCTGGCATGCGCACCACCGATCGGCCAGGCGGAACAAAAACCAGCGAGGCGCCCGCAACGGCGCTTACCTTGCCATCGAAAGTGATCTCCAATGGTGCATTCGCATCCGGCGAAAGTACGGCGAACTCGTCGTGTTGCGCTTCGCGGATGAAGCGGCAGTCAGCGTCGGCCTCGGTGTAGGCCAATACGAAGTTCTGCCCGCGCGCGTACCAGGTGCGAACGCCCGGGCCACTCTCTGCCGGCGACAGTTCATGGAACCTGGCGTACTCGACACCGGCGAATTCGGTGGCGGCTTTGGCCGCCGCCGGTGCCGCAGTCAGGCTCGATCTTGGATCTTTTGCGTCGTACATGACTGCCCCTGGTAAACAATAAAGCTGTTGACGCACCTCGTTCGGCGAGGCGGTGCCGGCACGGTTGGCCGGTCCGGTCAAGCTTGCCAGAACGCCGCAGCCGGACCCTCACCCGCTGCAGGCCGCGCTCGCTATTTTTCGTCGGCGATCGGATTCGACAGCACCCCCACGCCTTCAATGTCGATCTCGCAGATGTCGCCGGGCGCCATCCACACCGGCGGGGTGCGCGCATAGCCGACGCCGGCCGGGGTGCCGGTGATGATCACGTCGCCCGGCTCCAGCGTCAGGCACTCGGTGATGATGCACAGCGACTCGACCACATCGAACAGGAAGTCCTTGGTGTTGGCATCCTGCATGATCTTGCCGTTCAGGCGCGACTGGATGCGCAGGCCGGCAGCGCCTGCCGGCAATTCGTCAGCCGTGACAAGCCACGGCCCGAAGCCGCCGGTGGCATCGAAGTTCTTGCCGATCGTCCACTGGTTGGTCTTGCGCTGGTAGTCACGCACCGAGCCATCGTTGTAGCAGGAGTAGCCGGCCACACATGACAAGGCGTTGGCTTTGGTGAGGTTGCGCGCGCGGCTGCCGATGATCACCGCCAGTTCGGCCTCGTAGTCGAGCTTGGTCGAGGCTTTGGGGCGAATGATCGGCTCGTTGTGCGCCACTTGCGAGGTGCCGCCGCGCATGAAGAAACTCGGGTATTCGGGCCTGGCATGACCGCCCTCTTTCGCATGATCGGCATAGTTGAGGCCGAGGCAGATGATTTTCGGCGGGCGCGGCACCACCGGCAGGTAGCGAATGCCGGCCAGCGGCTTGATCGCCGCTGGCGACGCGCGGTCAGCGGCGGCCTTGACAGCGGCCAGGCCGCCAGGCGCGGCCAGCAGGTCGGTCATGTCGGTCGAGAACGCGAGGCCGGTGGCCCCGAGATCGACGAAATCGGTCGCATCGGCGGATTGGATCACGCCGATGGCGGCGCGACCGTGGTTGTCATAGCTGATCAGACGCATGTTGGTTCCTGTCGGTTGAAAAAAGAAAATGAAACAGCGGTGCAACTTGTTTTCCCAGAAGCGCCACGCACGTCGGCCCGCTCGAGAGTTGCCGAATCGGCCCTTGTCAAAGGAGAGGAACGCTGCGGATGGCGACCGGTCAATTCGGCGCTGCTCCGCGCGAAACGCACTGCCAGGTGGCGGCAACGCCCATCGCGCCCGGCTGCCGCGTTCGCCTGATTTTCACGATCGTTACCAAATCTGGACCGCCGCGCCGGAGGCAGGTCTTTGTCATCAATCATGCAAGTCTCAACCACTGAAGCCAGGGATATCACCCTATTGCGAGCCGACCAGCCCCAGCGATTTCACCAGCGCGCCCCATTTGTCGCGCTCGCCACGCATGTACTGGTTGATCGCCGCCGGCGACGGCGCTTCGAACGGAATCAGCCCGAGGCCGGCGATGCGCTGCTGCACCTCCGGCGACGCAATGATCCGCTTCATTTCCTGCTGCAGGCGGGTGACGACATCCGGCGGCGTGCCGGCCGGCGCCAGCAGTACATGCCAGGACACGGCTTCAAAGTCGGTCAACCCGGCGGCTTCGGCGAACGGCGGCACATCCGGCAGGCTCGGCAGGCGATTCAATGACGACACTGCGAGCGCCCGCAGCTTGCCTTCACGGATCAACGGCAAGGAGACACCGGCTTCGGCAAATGCCAGGCTCACATGCCCGGCCATGATGTCGGTGACCGATTGCGCGCTGTTCTTGTAGGGAACATGGGTCAGGTTGATGCCGAACTTCTGCTTGATCAGTTCGACCCCGAGATGCTGGGCGGTGCCGGTGCCCGAGGTACTGTAGCTCAGGGGCGCACTGCTGTCGCGAGCCAGCTTGATCAGTTCCTGCGCATTGCGCGGGGCGAGCGCCGGGTTGATCACCAGTATGAAGGGCGACTTGACGTAAAGGGAAATCGGCACGAAGTCCTTTTCGACATCGTAGGCAACCTGCTTGTAGAGGGTGGGATTGATCGCCATCGCCGGCGCCGTTGCGACGCCGAGCGTATACCCGTCCGGCGCCGCCTTGGACAGCGCGCTGACGCCCAGCATCAGGGCGGCACCGGGGCGGTTGTCGACAATCACCGGTTTGCCGAGGGCCTGCGACAGCCGTTCGCCATACATGCGCACCAGGGTATCCATGCCGGTGCCGGCCGCGAGAGGCACGATGATGGTGATGTTCCGGGCCGGCCAGGTTTGTGCCGCGGCCGGGTTGCCGAGCAGCATCACGCAGGCACTGAGTGCGGCGAGCAGTCTTGCCATACCACGTCGCGCGGGATTGCTTTTCATTGTTTGGTCGCCTCGGCTTGGGTCAATTGCGCGGCAAATTGGCAGCGTGGCACAGGTCGGGCCTCAACGCAGCAAATCCACGAAACTTGAAAAAGCATCATAAAATCGATGAAATACTCTTGTCAACAATTTTATCGATTATTAGAATCGATCCATGGAATCCTCCACCACGCTGATTGCGTCCGCCTACGAACGCCTGCGCGCCGATGTGTTGTCCGGCCACTGGGCGCCCGGGCAGAAGCTCGGTATCGACAGCCTGCGCGAGCACTACGACACCGGCGCCACCCCGGTGCGCGAGGCCTTGAACCGACTGGCGGCAGAAGGCTGGGTGCTGCATCTGGAACAGCGCGGTTTCGCGGTTGCGCCGGTCAGCCAGGAGGCCTTGCGCGAACTGGCGCAGACCCGAGTCTGGGTCGAAACCATGGCCCTGCGCAAATGTATCGAGCGCAAGAGCGCCGTGTGGGAAGAAGGCGTGGTTCTGGCGCTGCATCGGCTGTCGAAGATGCCGCGCTCGCTGTCACTTGAGCACTATGACGAGAATCCCGAGTGGGAAAAGTTGCACCGCGCTTTCCATGTGGCGCTGGTCGCGCAATGCGGTTCACGCTGGCTGGTGGCGTTCTGCGAGCAACTCTACGACCAGGCCTACCGCTACCGCCAACTGGCGGTCAAGCGCGCCTACAAGTCGCGTGACGAACTGGCCGAACATCGCGCGGTGGTCGACGCCATCATTGCCGGCGATGCCGATGCCGCCTGCGCGGCGCTGCAGGCGCATTACAGCCGGACCACGCAAATCATTCTCGACACCACGCCAGATGGCGTAGAAAATGCATGACATGGTCATGATCTGTCTCTTCAGTTCGCGTCACTCGCGTTGCGCGAACGCTTCCCCAACCGTACAGGATTCAATGACCACTCCCCTGCTGATGGCCGCGCGCCGCGCGCCCGCAATGTTGTGCGCTGTCCTGGCACTGCTGGCCGCCCTGATCGCCCCGCCGCTGCTCGCGCAAACCGCCTATCCAACCAAGCCGGTGCGCTTTATCGTTTCGTTCGGTCCCGGCGGGCCGGCCGACATCATTGCGCGCCTCCTGAGCCAGAAACTCAATGAGCCGCTGGGCCAACCGGTATTGGTGGAGAACCGCGCCGGCGCAGGCGGCGCAGTGGCGGCGGCGGCGGTCCATAAAATGCCGGCCGATGGCTACGCCCTGCTGGTCACCACCACCGCATTCGCGGTCAGCCCCAGCATGGGCAAGAATGCCGGCTACGATCCCGAAAAGGACTATGTGCTGGCCAGCGTGGTGGCCTCCAGCCCCAACGTGCTGGTCGCCGGCCCCGCGCTCAAGGCACGCACCCTGCAGGAACTGGTCACCCAGGCGAAGTCGGGCAAGCTCAACTACGCCACCGCCGGCGCCGGCACCACGCCGCACCTGACCGCGGAATACCTGTTCAAGGTATTGGCCAAGGTCGATGTCACCCACATTCCGTTCCAGAGCGGTGCGCAGGCGGTGACCGCCACCATCGGCGGCCAGACCGAGGTCGCCAGCGCGGCACTGCCGGGGGCAGTGGAAATGCTCAAGGCAGGAAAAATTCGCGGTCTGGCGGTGACCAGCCGCAAGCGCTTTTTCGCCATTCCCGAGGTGCCGACGGTCGCCGAATCCGGCTTTCCCGGCTTCGAGGACTACACCTGGGTCGGCGTGCTGGCGCCCACTGGTACACCGCCCGATGTGGTGGCGCGACTCAACAGTGAAATCAACAAGCTGCTGGCCACCTCCGACATGCAGAACCGCCTGGCCGGCGTCGGCTTCGAACCGGTCGGCGGCTCGCTGGCGGACGCGGCGACCTACCTGAAGTCCGAAGTCGCGCGCTGGGCCAAGGTGGTCAGGGAAACCGGCGTCCGCGCCGAGTAGTCAGGAGCGCGCGCAATCCACAAAGGTGTCGAGCAACGCTGCCACACCACTGGAGTGGCGATGGCGACACGGAAGTGAACGGCTGCGTGCCCAGCCAGTCAATACGAGTTGCCCGGCGCGCGGCCGGGCAACTCGCTGCGGGAAGCAACGCCCGACGGCGCCGCCTTACAGCAGCTTGGCAGCTTCGTCGAATGAAAAGCGTGGCAGCCGCCCCATCACTTTCGAGGGGTCGCCGTGCCCGAGATTGCAGATGAAGTTGGTCTTGACCTTGGTGCCGGCCCAGAACTCGGCGTCCACCTTGGCCGCGTCGAAGC
>JANPGJ010000471.1:0-4641 GCA_031423955.1 Burkholderiales bacterium | reverse complement strand
CGGGTCCGGCAAACGCGGCGCCGCCACCGCCTCAAGGCGGCCGTTGCGCACGATATGAATCGATACCAGCCCTTTGCGCGCAAGGCCGTTTTCGGTCCCTTCGGCAAGAAAGTTGAGCAGCGCCTCGGGCCCCTGGCCGGCCGCCAGCGCTTCAAACATGCGACGCTCGCCAGCCGCGACCGCGCCGGCCAGCGTCGCATCGGTGGCGTCAATGCCGACGCCGCGATAACCGGCGAAGCGCCCCTGCGCGTCCACTCGCGGCTGGCCGCTGACGTGGCGGAAAGAGCGGCGGTGGTCCGGCAACACGGCCTCGATCAGCAGGTTGCTGAATGGCTGACGGGCGCCGATCAACGCGATGTGCGCCTCCCAGGTGGTGCCGACCGGTGTGTGACCGGGAACCTCCCAGCGGCGATTTCGCATGAGCCGATCGAGTTCACTTTGTGCGATGTTGGTGCGACCGACGAAGGTGGTGAATCGATGATCGGTATCGGCTTCCCAATACCAGTCCGAGGCCATGCTGGTCAATTGCCGGAAGCGGGCTTCACTTTCGGCCAACACCGAATCGGCGGCGCGCTGACGGGTGCGCGCAGAGCGCGCGCCAAGCTTGGCCAGAAGCGCTGCCAATCCAATGCCGGTCGCAGCCATCGCGGCGAAGACCGGCCAATAGGTCATGGCGAGCATCCGCGCGCTCGCTTCTTGCGTTGCCATCCAGACCAGGGCGAGGATTGGCGGCGCAAGTGCTACCAACGTCGGCGCCAGCAGGCCCATCATTGACACGAAGCGCGGGGGCCGCGGGTTGGCAGCAACGCTGCCACTGGCAGGCGGGACGGACGGCATTGTCAAAGCATGGCCCGCGAAAGTCTTGCTGACATTCTACGTCAGCCTTTTGCGTGGGCCGGGTGCAGGAGGGACTCGGATCATTGCCGCTCGGCCGGTTTCCGGCGCGCCGACCCGCGCCGGTCGATCAAGCGCGAAACGCGGTCTTCTCCGTGCCCTGGTACAAGGCCTTGACCTGGCGCGCCATCGAGTCGGCATGTGTGGCGAGCGCGCCCGGATCGAGGTCGGCGCGTGGCCTTGCCTCGTAGTCGAAGTTGTGGAACTTGTCGGTGCCGCGCACCAGCATTGCCGAATCGCGCACCTTGGTCTGCTTCACATAGGTCGGGATATAGCGGATCGCCAGGCCGATGCGGCGCTCATCGGTGTGGTTGGCATCCGAACCGTGCACCAGCTTGATGTGGTGCAGCGACATCTCGCCGGCCCGCATGGCCAGGCCCACCGCCTTTGATTTGTCCACCTCGACCGCGATTTCCTGGCCGCGCGACAACAGATTGTCCTTGTGGAAGGTGTCCACATGCGGCAACTGGTCGATCTTGTGGCTGCCGGGGATCACCTGCATGTAGCCATTCTCGGGCGTCACATCGGTGAACGCCACCCAGGCGGTGATCACTTCATCCGGATCCAGGCCCCAGTAGGTCGAGTCCTGATGCCACGAAACGAAGCCCGGGCTGTGCGCCTCCTTGATGAAAAAATTGGTGTTCCAGCACAGGATGTCCGGGCCGATTGCATCTTCGACGGCGTCCAGAATGGCGGGGTGGTGCACCAGTTCGTCGGCCCAGGTGAACAGCAGATGGGTCTTGTGCCGCATGTTGCCTTGCAACGGCTGGCCGGCTTGCGCTTCGTGCGATTCGAGGGCGGCCCGATACCTGCGCGCATCGTCGGCTGACATCACCCGCACTGGCGAGTAGAAACCATCGCGTCGATAGGACTCGACGGCGGCGGGCGAGAGAAGTTTGGTCATGATCTGCAACCTCGGCATTGCGCAAACGTGGAGTTGGTAACATATCATAAATATGTCGAGATAAGGCTTGCGATGGCGAAGATTGGAATGGTGAAGACGCGGCCCCGACTGGCTGTCAGCGGGCGCTTGAAGGTAGCAGCGGATACGCCAAAAAAGTCGCGCGCCGCGACACCGCCCGGGACCGCCGCAACCGGGCGTCAGGGTGGCGCGCCGGCGCTGGCTGAAATGGCGCGGGCGCGGTTGGAGGAGATGATTGTCACGCTCGAATTGCCGCCCGGCAGCGTGTGGTCGGAATTGCAGTTGAGCGAACTGCTCGGCATCGGGCGCACGCCGGTGCGCGAGGCGCTGCAGCGCCTGCAGGCCGAATACCTGATCAGGATCGTGCCGCGCTTCGGCGCGCAGGTGAGCGAGATCAATGTCACCCAGCAATTGCTTCTGCTCGACGTGCGCCGCATTCTTGAGCGACTGATCGCGCAGGATGCGGCGCGCCGCGCCACACCGGAGGAGCGGGAGCAACTGCTGGCCATGGCCGCCGGTCTCGAAGCACTGGTTGATGACGGCATATTGAGTTTCCTGCGCCATTACTACGACATCAAGAGGTTCATCGCCGCATGCGCGCGCAATCCCTACGCGGCCAGCGCGGTGGCGCCAGCCCAGGCGATGTCGCGACGCTTCTATTTCCTGCACTATCGGGTCGCCCACGACCTGCCGGTCGCAGCGCGTCATCATGCCGACGTCGTGCGCGCCATTGCCTTGGGTGATGAGGTGAAGGCTGGCATCGCGGCGGATCGCCTGATGGACTATGTGGTGGAACTGACGCGCGCGACGGTGACGCAGAAGTTGTGATGCCCGATCTGTTGCGTTGCAGCGCAAGTAAATACTGTTGCTCGTTGACTGGGCGTAAATTCGCCTTGTAATATGTTACAGATATATCGGGTTTGCCCGGTCGCCTAGCGGCCGCCGGGCTGTACGGCCGCTAAGCGGTGTCCGGACCGGCGGTGGCTGATCGCAGCGCCAAGATAAATTCCAACAGGAGACAACATGTCGATAACGAGAAGGAAATTCCTGAGAACGGCCGGCGTCGCGGGTGCAGGCGGCGCGATTGCCGGAGCGCCGGCAATAGTCCGGGCGCAACAGGTCACCACCTGGCGTTGCCAGTCGATGTGGAGCGCGGCCGAGCTGACCTACAAGTGCCTGGAGGATTTTTGCGAGCACGTCAAGGCGGCGTCCAACGGCAGGCTGGTGATTCAACCCTTCGCCTCGGGAGCCGTGACCGGCGCCTTCGAGTCGCTCGATGCGGTCACCGCCGGTGTGCTGCAGGCGCATTCCTCAGCGCCGGTCTACTGGACCGGCAAGGATGCCGGCCTGGCGGTGATTGGCGATCTCACCTTTGGCTACCAGCACCCGTGGCAGGCAGAGGCCTGGTTCTATCACCGCGGCGGCCTGGCGATGCTGCGCCAGGCCTACGCCCGCTACAACGCCTACCCGGTGGGTGTGAGTTGGTGGGGTGTCGAGTCGATCGTGTCGAAAAAGCAGATCCTCAGGATGGAGGATTTCAAGGGCGTGAAATTTCGCTCGCCGCAGGGGATGACCGCGGAAATCCTGACCAAACTGGGCGCTTCGGTGGTCGTGCTGCCGGGCGGCGAGGTGTATTCGGCGCTCGACAAGGGGGTGGTCGACGCGGCCGACTGGGGCACCCTTTCGATGAACCAGCGCATGGCGTTCCACGAGGTGGCCAAGTTTCCGACCAAGCTGTTTCACTCGATGCCGATTCAGGAGTTCACCGTCAACCTGGACGCATGGAAAAAGTTGCCGGATGACCTCAAGGCACTGTTGTCGACGGCGGTGCGCGAGTGGACCTGGGACCAGATTCAGAGAATCGCGGTCGACGACGTCCGGGTAGCCAAGGAACTGGTGGCCAAGAACGTCAACCCCGCCACCTGGTCCGATGCCGAGATGGCGAAAATCCGTGTCCTGGCGCAGCGCACCTGGGACGACTGGTCGAAGAAATCGCCGCTGGCCAAGACGGCGCATGACTCGCAACTGGCCTGGCTCAGAGACATCAAGGTCGTTGCCTGATGGGCCAGGGGCCGGTCGCCGGGGCGCAGGCGGAACAGCCCCGGGCGCGGCGCTCTTTTGCCGACCGCTATTGCGACCTGATTGACCGGCTCAACACCTGGGTCGGTCGCGGGTTCGCGTTGTCGATCTTCGTGGTGGTGTTCGTCGTGCTCTACGAAGTCGTCGCCCGCGGCGTCGTCGGGCAGGCCACAACCTGGGCCAACGAGACCACGATCTACCTGTCGGCGGTGGCCTATCTGGTGAGCGGCGGCTATGCGCTCGCGCATCGCCGCCATGTACGCATCGATGTCCTGTACGAGCGCCTGGCGCCGCGCACGCGCGCCAAACTTGATTTCTTCACCTTCGCGTTTTTCGTCATCTACATGGGCGCGCTGGTATGGGTCGGCAGCACGCTGGCGTGGGGCTCCTTTGTCGAGGCCGAAGGCACCGGCACACCATGGAATCCGCGCATCTGGCCGGTCAAGATGGCGATACCCCTGGCTGGCCTGCTGCTGTTGCTGCAGGGCGTCGCCAACCTGTTGCGCGATCTCGGCGCCGCGCAGCCGGAGAGCCGCGCGTCATGAACATCGAGCTGCTGAGCGTCCTGTTTGTGGTGGTGTTCGTGGTCATTCTCCTGACCGGCCTGCCGCTGGCCTTCGCTACCGGCGCGGTGGCGGTGTTCTTCGCGCTGGTGCTGTTCGGCTGGCCGGGCCTGACCCTGATCGACGGGCGGGTGTTCACCCTGATGGGCAACTACGTGCTGCTGTCGGTGCCGCTGTTCATCT
>JANPGJ010000470.1:0-4769 GCA_031423955.1 Burkholderiales bacterium | reverse complement strand
TTCGGATTCCGCGTGTTTCCGGACTTGAAGAGGTTGAAGACAGTGGGCGGTTGAGAGTATTGCGCGTGGTGCCGGGCAAAGCGGCTTGAGGCAGATGCGGCACCGGCCCATTGAACAGCTTGGCGATCGATGCGGTGCGCGATGCTGGGCACACCTTGCCACCCGCGGTGGCGGCGTCGTTCAGATGGGTGAGAATCACCGGCGCCGGCCATATCAGCGTGTTCATCGCGTGGGCGGACGAGCGCACCGTGCCGGCACTGGCGCCGAAATTGAACAGCGCCAGTATTGGCCTTGTGCAAATCCGTGGCTATTCCGTGCCGATCGGGATGCGGGCCTCGGGCCTGCAGCCGGGCGCCAACAATCCCTGCCTTTTTGCAGTGGAGTTCTGGAGGGAACCGCCGACTACTCGGGCTTGATCCCCGCAGCCTTGATGATCTCGGCGTTCGATGCCATTTCTTCCCTGATGAGCGCGTCGAACTGCTCCGGGCTCAGCGGCAGCGCCTCGGCACCGAGGGCTGTGAAGCGCTCGCGCACCTCGGGCGCCTGCAGCGCCTTGTGGGTCGCCTGGTTGATTTTTTGCACGACGTCGCGCGGCGTCTTCGACGACACCAGCATGCCGATCCAGAACAGGTAATCCGATTTGGGCACGCCGGCTTCGGCGAGCGTCGGCACGTCGGGCAACAGCGCCGAGCGCCTTGTCGTGCCGACCGCAAGCGGAATCAGCTTGCCCGCCTTGATCATGGGCAAGGCCGATACCAGCGGTGCGAAGAAGTAGTCGACGCGCCCCGCTACCGTCTCGGTGATCGCCTCGGGCGAGCCCTTGTAGGGCACATGCAGCGCGCTGATGCCGGTGGCGATGCGGAATTTTTCGGCATTCATGTAGGTGGCAGTGCCAACCCCGACCGAGGCGTAGTTGAGCTCGCCGGGCTTGGCTTTGGCCGCGTCGATCACGTCCTTGACGGTCTTGTAGCCCTTGGCCGATGACACCACCATCACGTTCGGCACTACCGCCAGCGGCGTGACGCCGGCAAAATCGCGCAGCGCATCGTAGGGCACCTTGCTGATCAGCGGCGTCACCGTATGCGCGGCGGTATAGACAAAGATGCTGTGCCCGTCAGCGGGCGAGGCGACAATATTCTGGGCGGCAATCGTGCCGGCGGCGCCGGTACGGTTCTCCATCACCACCGACACGCCAAGCTCGGCCTGCAGCTTCTCGGCCACAGCTCGGCCGATGATGTCGGAGGCACTGCCGGCCGAGGCGCCGGACACCAGGCGCAGGGTTTTGCCGGCAATCGGAAAGCCCTGCCCCTGCACTGCGAGAGGGGCGAGCGCCAATGCGACGGCGACGCACGAGGTAGCGCACAGGAATTTGCGGCGGAACGCCGGAATTGTGGAATGCGTCATGAGGGGGCCCCTGGATTCCTGATCGGCGGGCTACTGGCGCGGCAAGCCGAGCTGCGCGGCCATCCAGTCCGCCGTGCGATGCCGGTAACGGTACGGCCGGTTGTTGGCGATGTGGTTGCCGTCCTCGACGATCAGAACTTCGGATGGTCCCCGGGCTTCGTCGGCCATGCGCTGCGTGTCCTGCCAGGGGATGAGCCGGTCGAGCTTGCCGGTCACCAGGAACAGCGGGCAGGTGATCTGCTGCGCGACGCCGTTCTTGAGCGTCAAGGTACGGCTGTATTCGCGCGCTTCGGCTTGCGTCGCCAGGTGGCTGCGCACCCGGAACGCCTCGCGCGTGAGCTCGGGCAGCTTGTCCCAGGTATCGCTGAAGTCGTATGGCCCGGCCAAGCCGATGCAGGCCTTGATGCGCGCCTCGAACGCCACCGCGCGCGGCGCGTAATAACCACCCAGGCTCACGCCCCACAGACCGATGCGCGTGCTGTCGACCTCGGAGCGCGTCAGTACCCAATCGACCATCGCCTTGACCGGCACTTCGTAATCACCGCGAATCGGAAAATCGTATTCGGCTTCGCCTTGCCCCGGGCCGTCGACCATCAGGGTTGCCATGCCGCGCGCCAGGAAAGGGCCCTCATAGGCTTCAAGTTCTTCCTTGGCCGAGTCGAGGCCCGGCACCATGATCAATACCGGTGGTTTGACCGCCCCGGTGGGCAAGCGCAAAAAGCCCGCAAGATGGCCGCCCTCGTAGGGAATCTCGACACGCACCGCCGGCGGACGCATCAGCGGCAGGGCAAGCTGTTTGCATGCCACCGCCTTCATGTGCGCAGCGCGCATTTCCGGCACGTTGTGCACGCCTAAGAACTTGCCAAAGTGGTAATAGGTCGCCGCACGTGACAAATGCTCCGCCGCGCTGAGCTTGTAGCCCTCGGCCAGTGCCTCGCGGCCCAGCGCTTCATGCACGGCAGCACGCGTACACCAGGCGCTACACCAATCTTCCCAGCGTTCGACGCCGGCGGTCACTTCCTGGAAATCGGCAAGGATCACGCCGTTGGAAACAAACCTGGGCGCCCAGTGGGAGATGGCGGAGGCAACGCGAGGGTCTTGGCTCATGATGTGCGGATAGGCTGGATTCAAATACCGAGGGTAGCGAGCATCTCGACAGGATAACGCTCGCCGGCGCGCGCGCCGGGAGCGAAGATGGCTTCCAGCGCGCGGCAATTGGCAGCGTCCGGCCGATGTGCGGCAGCCGCCACGCTTTGTTCGATGTAGGTGGCGCGCTGGGTGCCGGTCACCGGCACGATGTCGTCGCCCTGCGCCAGGACCCACGCGAGGGCCAGTTGCGCGTTGGTCAAGCCAAGCCGCTTGGCCATCGTTTCCATCTGCGCCACCAGGCGCAGGTTGCGCGCCAGGTTGTCGCCCTGAAAACGCGGGTGGATGCGGCGCCGGTCGCCCGGTGCGAGGTCGTCGTAGCGCTTGATGTCGCCGGTGAGCAGGCCGCGGCCCAGCGGCGAGTATGCAACAAAGCCGATGCCAAGACGCCGGCAGGCTGGAATCACGTCGGCTTCGGCATCGCGTGCCCACAATGAATACTCGGTCTGCAGCGCCGCCAGAGGGTGCACGCGATGGGCGCGTTCCAGCGTCGCCACGCCCGCCTCGCAAATGCCCAGATAGCGCACCTTGCCCTGCTGCACCAGGCGCGCCATCGCGCCGAACGTGTCTTCAATCGGCACCTTGGGGTCCACCCGATGCAGGTAGTAGAGGTCGATGCAGTCGGTGCCGAGGCGCTTCAGGCTGGCTTCACAACAGGCGATGGCATATTCAGGCCGCGCGTCTGTCGCCTTGCTGCCGTCCGGCAGGGTGAGGTTGCCGAATTTGGAGGTCACCATCACGTGCTTGCGCGCCGGCCCCAGTGCAGCGCCCAGCCACTGTTCGTGCAGGCCGTTCCAGTAGGCGTCGGAGCTGTCGAAAAATGTCACGCCCAGTTCAAGCGCCCGACCGATCAGCGCATTGAACTGCGCACGCCCCGCGGCACTGAAATCGCTGGCGCCCATGCTGTGGCCCAGGGCGAGGCACGACACGGCCGCACCGGAGGCCCCCAACTGCCGCAACTGCATTGCCGTTTCTCCGCTGTGCTTGATGTTGTCGCCGCGTGCGGCGTGGCGGCACGGCACGGCAGGCGGCGAGTAGTGTAGCGCGAGTCGTCGTCCATCTATCCGACGGCGCCATTCGCGCGCCGCATCGTTGACCGGACATGAGGCACGGTTGAGGCTGGCACTCAACAGCCGGCCACGCACTTGCCCCTGCCATCGAACTCCATCGTGCGCCCGCTGATGGCCAGGTGCGGCACCGGCCCCTTGAAGAGCTTGATGATCGATGCGCTGCGCGATGCCGGGCGCAACTTGCCACCCTCGGTGGCGGCTTCGTTCACATGAGTGAGAATCACCGACGCCGGCCGTATCAGCGTGTTCATCACATGGGCGGACGAGCGCACCGTGCCGGCACTGGCGCCGAAATTGAACACTGCGAGATTCGCCTTGTGCAGATCCCTGACCACGGTTTTCATCTCGCTGTGAATCCCGGTATCGCCCGACAGGTAGGTGGTGAGGCCGTTGCTGAAGCGCAGCACATAGCCGATCGGCGGGCCGGGCGCGATGCCGGTGCCCTCGGCCTCGACGCTCGCGCGTTGCGCGTCCGACAGCAGCGACAGCGGCAGGTTGTTGGCATGCGCGGCGTAGACGAGAGTGATCTCGACGCCCTGCGCCGCGCCCGCCGCCTGCGCAGTAAAGCCGCCGCCAAGGTGGGTGTTGGAACGGCACGGGGCCTCCACCGGAACCGCGGTTACGCCGTCCTTCTGCACGCAGGCGCCGACCGGCTTGCCGCGGATGGCCTGCACCTTGCGCCCGATGAACACACCCATGTCGGTGGTGGTCACCATGGCGGCGTTTTTCGCGGCGACGATCTCGGCGGTATTGGAGTTGGGCCCGGCCGGCACGCGCTCGGAATTCGCGCAGGTGCCGGCACCGACAGTCTTCAGTTTGAGGTCGCCGATATGGTCGCCATGCGCATGGCTTAAGAGCACGACATGGATGTCGCCAAGCCGGGGATCATCGGCACCGGTCACGGTTTGCCCGGCGTCATAGAGGATGCGCACGCCGGTCGGGTCTTCGAACAGGGTGGCGCGGTCGTTGGCGCAAAGCTCACCCGGGTGCGAACCGAGCGACGTGATCTTCACGTTTTGCGCGAAGGCCGGCAGCGCGGCCAGCGCGAGGGTGGCGACTGCGATCGACAAACGCGTGCTGGCGAAATGCATGCTTTTCTCCTCCCGTAGACCGGCAACCATGGTAGCACCGGGCCGCAGGGTGCAACTC
>JANPGJ010000469.1:0-5739 GCA_031423955.1 Burkholderiales bacterium | reverse complement strand
TCCCGCCCGAGCTTGCCAAGGCGATGAACGTGACCTTGGTCAACATTCCGTTTCCCGAGGCCTATGTCGCCCTGCAGCAGGGGTTGGCCGACGCCATGTTCTGGGTCGATGCCGGCTTCATTCCCTACAAGATTTTCGAGGTGGCCAAGGTCCACACCAGCGTGGGCGTCACCGGATTCGCTATCAACACTTGCTACAACAAGGATTTCTACGACAAGCTGCCAGCTGACCTGAAGGACCTGTTCTACAACACCCAGGAGCCATTGGCGATGGCGGCCACCAAGGTCTCGATGTTCGATTTCAACAAGACCGCATTGGCCACTTACAAGGAGAGGGGCGTCGAGATGATCAACTTGACGCCGGCGGAGCTGCAGCGCTGGCGTGACTTCGCCGCACCGACTGTCGAAAAATGGGCGGCCGATCTGGAGAAAGACGGTCAGCCGGCCAAGGCCCTATTGGCCGACTTGAAGCGCCTGGCTGACAAGTACGGCCGCATGTCGCCGGATGAGCTGATGAAGCTGTCGGTGGAAAGCCCGGTCAAGGGTATTCGCTGAACCGCTGACCACGCCCATGCAAGCGCAGCAGCCACGGGATCCTGGGAACACTCCGGATCGCACGCCAACCCCGATCGGCATCGCCGGCTGGCTGCACCGCGGTGTGGCCTATGGGTTGATACCGCTGATCGTAGTGGTGGTGTCGACCGAGGTGCTGGCGCGCTATGTGTTCCGTGCGCCACTGCGCTGGAGCGAGGAAGTGGTCACACTCTCGCTGCTGCTGGCCTTCGTCGGCGCGATCCCCTACTGCATCGCGCGCGATGCGCATGTCAAGGTTGAGACTTTGTATGAGCGTTTCGGCCCCGGCACGCGGCGTGTCGCCGACGCCATCGGGTCGCTGTGCGGGGCGCTGTTCATGGGCATGCTGGCGCTGGGAAGCGGACGCGAAATGCTGGGCATGTTGAAACGCGGCGACGCCACCGAGCATGCCGGCATCCTGCACTGGCCGCTGGCCGGTATCGTCGCCGCGATCGCCGGCTATACCACGCTGTGGTTGTTGTGGCGCACCTGCCAGAGCCTGCGCGGTCGCGGTGGAGCATCGCTGTGACGCCCCTGATGCTTGGCATCATCGGCGTGGTGATGCTGTTCGTGCTGCTTGGGCTCGGGGTGCCGATCGCCTGGGCGATGGGCGTCATCGGGGTGATCGGCAACGTTGTCGTGCTGGGTTTCCTGCCGGCGGCGGTACAGGTCAACCTGGTGGTGTGGGAAAACGGCACGCTGTTTCTGTTTATCGCCCTGCCGATGTTCCTGCTGATGGGACAACTGGCGTTTCATACCGGCATTGCCAACGACCTCTACGATTGCGTACACAAATGGCTGGGGCGCCTGCCGGGCGGGCTGGCGGTGGCGGCGGTGGTGTCCAACGCCGGCTACGGCGCGGTCACCGGCAATTCAATCGCCGCGGTGGCGACCATGGGCCCGATGGTCATGCCGCAGTTTCGCAAGTATGGCTACAACTTGTCGCTGGCCACCGGCACCCTGGCATCGGCCGGCACCCTGGCGGTGCTGGTGCCGCCTTCGACGCTGATGATCATTTATGGCGCCTGGACCGAGACCTCGGTCGGCGACTTGTTTCTGGCCGGCATCGTGCCTTGCATCCTGTTAGCCGGCGCCTATTGCCTGACCTTGATGCTGTTGTGCCAGCTCTGGCCAACGCTCGGCCCCAAGGGCCCGACCTATGCGTGGAGCGAACGCTTCGCCTCGCTCAGCAAGCTGGCGCCCACCCTGATCGTGATGGTGATCGTCATCGGCGGTATCTACGGCGGCATCATGACCCCGGCGGAGGCCGGCAGCGTGGGCGTGGTCGGGGTGCTGGCGGTGGCGCTGGCCTATGGCCGGCTGACCCCGGCGGCGATCGCCGCCTCACTCAGGGAAGCAGCGCTTACCAGCGGCATGGTGTTCGCGATCCTGGTGGCGGGCGTGCTGTTCAGCCGCTTCCTGGTGCAAACCCAGGTCACGGCCAAGCTGGTGGCGCTGATCGCCGATATGCAGTTGTCGAAGGGGGCGCTCTTGGCCTGGCTGCTGCTGTTCTACTTCGTTCTCGGCACCGCGCTCGACACCTTCGGAATGCTGATCCTTTCGCTGCCTTTTGTCATGCCGGTGGTGGTCGCCGCCGGCGTCGATAAGGTCTGGTTCGGGGTGTTTGTGGCGGTAATGGTGGAACTGGCCGCAGTCAGCCCGCCGGTCGGTATCACGGTGGCGGTGATGCGCGGGGTGGCGCCGGACGTATCGACGGGCGACATTTTCAAGGGCTGTTATCCATTCTTGATTCTCACCCTGCTGCTCACCGCCGCATTGATCGCCGTGCCGGATATCGCGCTGTGGCTGCCGCGGGTGGCACGCTAGCGGTTTCTGCGGCACTGGGGACCGATGCAAACTTGTCTTGAATGACACTTGGGAAAGAGGCTTACGCAAATGGCGACACTGAGAGATGGTCAACGCTGGGCAATGGATGCACTGATCGGCTCCGGCGGATGGAACGTGCTGCACCCCGAGGCCGGGCACTTCATGCAGCAACTGGGCTATCACCCGGCCGATATCGAGCGCATATTCGGCCAGGTCAAGAGCACCGCGCATATCAAGATGGCGTTCGCAAGCGTGGCACGCGAAGTGGAAACCAAGGCCAAGTACTGGCAGGCACGCGGCTTTGAAACCGCCGCGGCCAACCTTTTGAGCCGCGCCATGTTGCTCTATGGCCGCGCCTACTATTCGTTCTTCGGCGACGATCCACGTCGCAAGCGTTTCCTCGCCTGTCAACGACGCTGTTTCGACCAGCTGGTGGCGCTGCACAAGCACCGGGCGGAACGGGTGGAACTGGATTTTGAAGACAAGCGCCTGTATGGCATCCTGCAAACACCGGCCAACGCATCCAGGGTGCCGTGCGTGATTGTCCTGGGCGGCATGGACATGGTGAAGGAGGACTGGCACCCCTACATCGCCCAGAACATCGTGCCGCGCGGCTGGGCGGGCTTCACCTTCGACGGCCCCGGCCAGGGAGAGTCGCTGACTTTCGGCCTCAAGGCGCGCATCGACAATTACGAAAAGGCCATGAGCCAGGTGATCGACTGGCTGCAGACGCGGCCTGAGATCGATCCTGAGCGCATCGTTTTGCTGGCCACCAGCATGGGTTCATGGTGGGGCTCACGCGCGGCGGCGCAGGAAAAGCGCTTGCAAGCGGTGGCGATCAACATGCCCTGCTACGGTCCGAAAAACGTGATCTTCAATCTGGCGCAACCTAACTACAAGGCCAACTTCATGTACATGGCCGGGATCAACGACGAGGCCCTATTCGACAAGTACGCGGCGCAGATGGATATCGCCGACATGCTGCCGAATATCACCTGCCCGTTCCTGATGGTCACCGGCGAGTATGACGAACTGACCACCATCGAAGATACCTTGACCGCCTATCGGCAATTGACATGCCCGAAGGAGCTGTGGGTGTATGGCTACGAGTTCCACCCGATCGGGCCACCGGCGGCCGAATGGCTGCCGGCATCACTTGACTGGCTGGAGCGCGCTATGTCCGGCGCCTACGTGGCCGGGCACGAGAAGGGGGTCTACATCACCCGCGACGGCCACTATCACGAAGGCAACGCCGAGCCGCTCTGGTGGCATCCGCAGCCGTGATCCGCTCTTTCGACAACCTCACCTGCGACCATCATGGATGATGCATTGAACGACCGTACCGAAGACGCAGTTGCCGCTTCGCTAAGTGCGCGCGAAATCGCGCAGCTGGGCTTGGCCCTGGCGCAAGCGGACCAGCCGCAGGCGACGCTTGCCCGCATCGACCACCTCGGCGCGATTTCAATCGGCCACTGCCTGTTCAGCGTCAATGCGTTCCGCATCGAAAGCATGCAGGTCGAGCGCCTGTACAGCAGCAATCCGGCCGCCTATCCGATAGGCGGACGCAAGAACAAGAAAGCCACCGCGTGGGGCCAGCAGGTTCTGATCGAGCGCCAACTGTTCATTGGTGAAGGCGAGGCGGCGATTCGCGCCGCTTTCGATGATCACGCATTGATGCATTCGCTGGGCGTGCTCTCGATCATCAACGTGCCGGTGGTATGGCGCGGTGCCTGCCTTGGCGTGCTCAATTTCGCCTGCCCGCTGCCGCGCGTTGACGCGCGTCAGGTGGCGACAGCGCGCCTGTTCGGCCTGATCGCAGTCGCGGCGTTTTTGCCTTAAACACAAGCACAAGCCACACCCCATGCGCCCACCGATTCATGGCCACTGCGAACCGGCCTTCGCCAAGGTTGGAGAGGCGTTCGCCGCCAGCTTCGATGGGGAGGCACAGGTCGGGGCCTGCGTTGCCATCGTGATCGATGGGCAGCCACAGGTCGATCTGTGGGCCGGCTGGCGCGACGCCGCGCGCACCCGTGACTGGCAAGCCGACACCCTGGTATGCATGATGTCGGTGGGCAAAGCCGTCGCCGCCCTGTGTGTGCTGCTTCTGGCAGATCGCGGCAAACTCGATCTCGACACACCGGTCGCAGATTACTGGCCGGAATTCGGCGCCGCCGGCAAGCAAGGCATCACGGTGGCGCAGGTGCTGGGGCAGGAAGCCGGCCTGCCCTACGCCGATGGCGCCGCGCCGGGTTCACTGTGGCAGCCTGGCGCCGTGGCCCGCGCGCTGGAAACCCAGGCGCCGGAATGGCCGCCAGGGAGCACGCCCTGCTACCACTCGTTCACTGCCGGCATGCTCTACGCGGAACTGGTGCGCCGGGTCGATGGCCGCCCGCTCGGCACCTTTCTCCGCGAGGAAATCGGCGTACCGCACGACATCGACTTCCACCTCGGGCTAAGCGCCGCGGCCGACCTGCGGCGCGCCGAGTACATCACCACCGCCGGCACTCCATCATGGGAAGGCATCAAGCGCCGCATCGCTTCGCCGCTGAACCGTGCCTGGCGGCCGTTGCCGGATGACGAAGACGGCAATTCCCACAATTGGCGCTTCGGCGAATTTCCCTCCGCCAATGGCCACGGCAATGCGCGCGCGGTGGCGCGGCTGTTTGCGCTATTGAGCGCGGCAGACGCGCCGATCCTCAGCGCATCCCTGCTGGCGCGCGCGATCAGCGCGCGCTGGGACGGCATCGAAGCGATGACCCAACGCCACTTTCGCTACGGCCTGGGATTCATGCTCGACTGCCCCCCGTTCCCGCTGGCCGGGCCACGCAATTTCGGCCATCCGGGCATTGGCGGCCCGGTCGGCTTCGGCGACCCGGAGCGCCGCCTCGGCTTCGGCTATGCCGGCAACCGTATGGCACCGGTGGCCGACATCGGCCCGGCGCGCGCGATGATCGCAGCGGCGTACGATTCACTCACGTAGCACCCCTCAACCACCACGGGAGATCACCATGAAGACTGTTCAAATGACCACCGCCGAAGTTCTTGCGCGCACCGCGCGTTTCGACAAGCTGCAAGCCATGTCAACCCTGAAGGACAATCCGGCCGTGCCGGAAGCCGCGCGCGACATATTTCTCGCCCGCAAGATCATGCCGATCGTGCTGGAGCAGACGCAAAATGCGTTCGGCAGCGTGGCCGCGATCTACGGCGCGGCCGGCCTCACGATGAATATCTCGGTCTGCCCGCCCGGCCAGGGCCCGGGCCTGCACGCGCATCACAAGACCTTCGAGACCTTTTTCGTGCTTGACGGCAAGTTCGAGTTCTCGGTGAACGACGATGGCGG
>JANPGJ010000468.1:0-9112 GCA_031423955.1 Burkholderiales bacterium | reverse complement strand
CCGCTGCGGTCGTCAATGGCGATGCCGGCCAGGCGTCCGGCGGCATCGAACACCGGGCCGCCCTGCGGGCCGTGCGCCACATCGACGCCGAGTTCGTAGACGCCCGTGTGGTCGGTGGCGGCGCCGAGAAAGCCGACGCGCAGCAGCGGCCATGTCGGGGTTGCGCTGGCAGCGCTGGCATAGCCGAGCGCAAAGGCGGGCGAACCCGGAAACGGGTCGCGTGGTGGCGCCGTCAGTGCCACCACCGGTGCAGGCAGCGGGGTTGCAAGCAACAGTTCAGCCAGGCCGGTGACCGGATCGCGGCGAACGACACGCGCCGCGACGATATGGCCGCGTCCGTCGCGCACCCAGCAGGCGACCTTGTCATCGCCATCGGGTGCCTTGCCGATCACGCTGCGACCATCGTCGCTCAACAGGCCGTTGCCTGCCGGCGCAAGGGTGGCCGACAAGCCTGGCGCGGCAAGACCGTTCGGCGCGAATCGCGCCGGCGTTTGCAGCAGCAATCCGTGAGGCAGGGGTTGCGCCGCGCGCAGCAGATCGCCGGTGGCCAGCAACAGCGGATCGTGCGGTTGTCGCGACAGCGCGACGCTCAGGGTTTCCTGCGCGACGCGCGTCTGGCCGCTGAGATGCAGCAGCCAGGCGTAGATGCCGGCGCCGGCGCTTTCGTCCTGGTGGACGCCGGCGATGTGGGCGGCGAAGGCGAGCGCACGGCGGAACTCGCCAGCCTGCAGCATGGCGCGCAGTTGACCCAGTTCGGCGTCCGCCTCGTGGCCGAGATCGCCGGCGCGTTCGAACCAGTCAAGGGCGCTGCGTGCATCGCCGCGCGTCAGCGCGGCTTCGCCCTGGCGCACCAGTTCCAGCCGCGCATTCATGGCGGCCGGGGCGACGGCCGGCGGCGCCGGCTGATGGCCCCAGGCATGGGTCGCGATCAACAAGCCGAGAAGCGGACGGAGCCAAACAAGCGCGGGCATGATGCGATTCATGGTCAGGCCAGGAAAATGAAAACCGCCGCACAAGGCGGCGGGTGAGGTGGCGCCAAGCGGCCGCGCTACTGCAGCGCGGCAGTTCGCGGCGCTTACGGAAGCCGCGTGATGCGTGGCTTTTGCAGCGTCGACAGGGTCGGGTCATAGGGCGCCAGCGGCGCCTTGTAGAGCCCGAGATGGGTGACCAGCGCGTCGATATCCTGTGCGCCGCCCTGCAGGTTGGTGCCGTTCAGGAAGGTGAAGAAGTTGTCACCACCGGTGGCCATGAAGTTGTTGACGGTGATGCGATAGGTCTTGCCGGCATCGGGCAGGCTGCCGTCGGGATTGACGATCTGCTCGGTGAGCACACCGGTGGCGGTGTCGACCAGACGCACGTTGCTGATGCGGCTGCCGCAGGTTTTGGTCGAATCCCAGCTGTACTTGAAGCCGGCCGAGATGTGCATGATGCGGTTGGAGCTGATCTGGCCCAGGCAATTGGCGAATTGCTGTTCCAGCACGTCCTTGATGTTCTGCGCCGTGACCGTCATGGTGACCAGGCTGTTGCCGAACGGCTGCACGGTGAACCCTTCGCCGTAGGTGACGTTGCCGTTGCCTTCGCCCTGGCTGCTGGAGGGGAAGGTGAAGTCGGCACGCACGCCGCCGGCATTCATGAAGGCCACCACCGCACCGCCGAAGTCCGCCGGTTTGGTGGCCGCCAGCTGGGCATCCGCGATCAGTTGCCCGGCGAGGTTGTTGCCGGCCGCATCCGAGCTGTTGGGCAAGGCCTGGGTGATCGAACCGATGACCACGTTGGCGATTGGCGAGACCAGGCCGTTGTAGGCGGTGACCAGCGCGGCGACGGCGGCGTTGGCCGGCACTGCCGGGTCGTTGCGCACCACCAGGCGATTGGTCGGCCGAACATCGACGATGTCGCGGGTGACCGGGTCGATGTCGACATCGATATCGGTCAGGATGCGGCCGAAGGCGCTGGAGCTGGTGACCGGAACCAGCCGGCCGCTCGCATTTGGCAGGCCGGTGACGCGTGGCGTGCTGACCGGTACACCCGGAGTGTTGCCGCTTGCGGCCGTGCCGGTGACGTCGATGGTGGTCTTTGAGCAGTTGTAGGCCGCATGGGTATGGCCGCTGACCACCGGGTCGATCGCGTTGTCGAGTCGCGCGACGATGCGGGCGATGTCGGACGGGCTGCCGTCGCTGTTCTTCAGGTCGCCGGTGCAACCGTTGATGCCGCCCAGGTTCGGACTTTGCTGAAAGCCACCCTGGTGCACCAGCACCACGATGGCTTCGATGCCGAGACCGCGCAGGCGCGGCACCAGCGCGTTGACGGTGTCGGCTTCATCCTTGAATTCGAGCCCGGCCACACCGCTGGGGGTGACGATGGTCGGCGTGCTCTTCAGGGTCATGCCGATGAAGGCGACGCGCACGCCGTTGAAGGTTTTCACGCCGTAGGCCGGCAGCAGGGTGCGGCCGGTGGCGGTTGACACCACGTTGGCCGACAGCCAGCGGAATTTGGCGCCTTCAAACGGCACCGGGGTGCCAACCACCGCGCCCTTGCAGCTATTCGGGTCGACCGCGCCATTGGTCATTTTGCAACCGCCGTTTTGCAGACGCAGCAGCTCAGTCGCACCCTTGTCGAACTCGTGATTGCCGACCGCGTTGAATTCAAGCCCGATGCGATTCAAAGTCTCGATCGCCGGTTCATCGAAGAACAGGGCGGAAATCAGGGGCGATGCGCCGATGAAGTCGCCGGCGCCGACCACCACGTTCAACGGGTTTTGCGACTTCAGGCGGGCGACATGCGCGGCCATGAATTCGGCGCCGCCGACCGGCGGACGCTGCGCGGCAGGGATCGAGATGTCGTTGCCGAAGGTGCCGGGCGATTGCAGGTTGCCGTGGTAATCGTTGAAGCCGATGATCTTGACGGTGAATGGCGGCTTGACCGGGGTTGCCACCACCGCGTTGGAGGCGTGGCACAGGGTAAGTCCGAGCGCGAGTGCGCCCAGGGCTTTGCGAAACGGAATTTTCATGGCGTATTCCTTTGCAGGTGGATGCACCGCGGCCATCGAGGGCCGCGGCGAACGGGCGGGACTTTCGGTATCAGGCGCGGCGGCGCCGCGCGATTGAGCCGATGAGGGCGAAGCCGGCGACCAACAGCGCCCAGGATTCGGGTTCGGGTACCGCGGTCAGCATCAATGCACCGGCGGTCGCATTCAGCGGTGCGCCGCCGCCGGCGGCAGAGAGCAGGCTGCCGGTGACGGTGTAGGTGCCGGGTGCGAGCAGGGTGGCCAGGCGGCTGTAGTTGCTGTCGGCCCAGGCGGCGTCGTAGTCGCCGGTCTGCGCCGGAAACGAGTTGACCGCGGCACCGGTCTGCAGGATCGAGGCGCCGCTGCCGTTGTTGATCGACACATTGAAGCGATCACCGGCGTAGCCGGCGTCAACCACCCGCAGATAGGTCGCGCTGTTGAGAACGAAGCTGAAACTCTGCGCGCTGCCGTTGTCCAGATCGATCCACTCGGTGCCCTGCGAGACGGCGGTGAAATCGTCTACCGCGAATTGATACCACTGCTCGGTTTGGGTGACGGCGGTGGTGGTCGCCTGGGCGCCGAACGAGGTGCTCAGGGCCAGCGCCAGCGCGCCCGCGAATTTGCTGATGTTCATGGGAATTCCTCCGGTTGCGCGCGCATCGCGATCGATCGCGCATGGAACCGGAGTGTGGGTTTCGCAGGCGTCCGCATCTACCGCGCTGGCGTGACGCAAGCGACGAATTACGTGGTCTGGAAGGCGCGTGGTGCTGGGCCGAACGGACTATGCGTTGCCGGTCGGGTCGGCGGATTGCGCACCGGGGCCTGCCGTTGCCTGGCGATCAACCCGCGACAATCAGCGCCGTCGTTTGCAGTGGTTCTGATTCACGACCCTGTCATCTGCGTTGCGCAGTCTTCTGGCCGTGTGGTACGACTGACGTGCGCCTCGAACGCGGAGGGTCAACCGTGCTTTACCAGGTGCTGTATTCGAGCGTTGCGACCAAGGCGATCGGTGCGCGGCAATTTCGCGAGCTGCTTGATCAGGCTGTCCGTTACAACTTCAGGCATGGCATTTCAGGTGTGTTGATCCACTTCGCGCGAACCCAGGAATTCGTCCAGGTGCTCGAAGGCGAGCGGGCGGAAGTGATGGCCCTGATGGAGAAGAGCGCCGACCCGCACCACGTGCAGATAGTCGTGCAGTACGAGACCGCGATCCGGGAACGCAGCCTGGCGGCATGGCCGATGGGCTTCCTTGCGGCCGATGGGTCCGATGCTGCCGGGTCAATGGATTGCGAGACAGTGCTTGATGAAGGCTTCGCGTCGATCCGCCTGAGCGGTCAACGGGCGATCGGCCTGCGTCTGTTGCAATACATCAGGTCGACCTTGCCGGGCGGCGTGACCCTGCATTGACGGTGCGCCGTTCGGCGTGCCACGCGAGGATCGATGCGCATTGGCTGCGGGTTTGAACCTGATACGTCCGGCAAGCCGACGCTGGTCAGCCCGCGACCTTGCAAAGTGTAAATAAACACTTTACACTTTGTTCCATGATCGAGTCGTTCAAGCACAAGGGTCTGCAGGAGCTTTTCGAGAAGGGCGCCAGCGCGAAGGTACAAAAAGCCCTGGTGGAGAGAGCGCTGCGCCGTCTGGACGCCATCGCCATCGCAAAAGCCCCTGAGGCCTTGAACGTGCCGGGGTTCGATTTCCACGGACTGCAGGGAAAACCAAAGCGCTACAGCGTGCATGTCAACGGGCCTTGGTGCATCACCTTCGAGTGGCAGGGTGAAAATGCGGTGAAGGTCGATCTTGAAAATTATCACTAGGAGTCAATGATGCGCAAACGTGCACCGACCCATCCCGGAGCCGTCCTCCGGGAAGATGTGCTGCCAGCTTTGAAACATATATCGGTGAGCGCTTTCGCCCGTAGTCTCGGGGTTTCCCGGCAGACGCTGCATTCGGTGCTTGCCGAACGCAGCGGGATTTCGGCTGAGATGGCGTTGCGCCTCGGAACGCTGTTGGGTAATGGTGCGCAACTCTGGCTGGATATGCAGTCAAGGCATGACCTTTGGCATGCAGAGGTAAAGTTGCATGACGAACTCGGCAATATGCGGCCACTTCGACAACTGGAGCCGGCTTGATTTGCCGCAGAACTATTGCGCGAGGATCGCCGCCCACTGGCCGGTTGCCTGCGGCATGCTCGTTCGATACCCCATTGCACCAAAAAAATGCCGTGCCTGAGTGGCACGGCGTTTGATCGGAGCGATCGGTGAGTCAGGCGGGTTGCCTGCGGCGACGCGCTACCGCGCCGACCAGTGCCAGGCCGGCCAGCAGCAGGGCGTAGGTTTCCGGTTCCGGCACCGCCGCCACCCGGTAGGCGAGGATCATGGTGTCGTTTTCCAGCCCGGCATCGTAACTCTGCAGAACACCGGCGGCATCGAGGTACTTGCCGGAACGGGTGACGAAGTCGTTGTCATTGCCGACGAACAGGAAATATTGCCCGGTACCGTCGTTGGTCGGCACCAGACTCAATGCCTCCCATTTTTCGGAGATCGAATTGCTGTCACCCGGTGCGGTATTGATGTTCAAGCCGAACTTCGCCAGCTCGATCGCCTGGCCGGTGCCCAGCTTGCCCAGCAGGTTCAACGCTTCGGTCCATTGAATCGGCGTGACGCTTGCACCCAGCACCCCGCCAGGGGCGACGGCGGCGCCTTCGGCGTCGAAGCCGGTGAGCGCGGTGGCAGTCGACAAATCGGCCAGCAGGATCGACTTGAAT
Source organism: Burkholderiales bacterium (assembly GCA_031423955.1). Classification (GTDB taxonomy): domain Bacteria; phylum Pseudomonadota; class Gammaproteobacteria; order Burkholderiales; family JAEUOS01; genus JAEUOS01. The sequence goes on along the minus strand of JANPGJ010000468.1, from coordinate 3,341 downwards.
ACCGGCGAACCAGTGGCGCCGCGGCCGTTGCCGTCGCGTGAAAGAATCAGCAGCTGGTGATCATTCAAGGCGATGATCGAGCTTTGCGCGGCCGTGCGGTTGACCGCGACGCCGCCGGTGGCGCCGTTGTCGTCGACCCGCGGCAGCTGAATCACGTACTGCTTGACCGGGGCGTTTGGCGTGTCGGAGCCGGCGAGGTCGTACACCAGAAGGCGCGTGTTGGAGCGGCCCTGGTTGCCGCTGCCCGAGTCCTGGATGGTCGCGCTTTGCATCAGGCCGAACAGCTTGGTGCCGTCCGGACTTTGCGCGATGCCCTCCATGCCCTGGTTGATACGCCGGCCGTTGACTTCGGGGCTGGCGTTGAAATTGACGGTGCCGACCGGCGAGTGCGGTACCAGGGCCTGCGGCAATTGCAGTTGGCCGACGATCTGCTTGTTCGCATCGAAGCGGTAGATGTAGCCGCCATACTCGTCGCCGACCCAGCCGGAGCCACCCTTGCCGGCACGGTTGTCGAGGATCAGGCCCTCGGCATCGAGCGTCAGGCGGTTGCTGACGTTGCTGCCGCCCTGCGTGGTGTTGCCCGCGGTCACGGGCACGGTGGTGCCGAACAGGCTGGTGCTGCCGGTGGCGAGCAGGCCGGTGGTGTAAACCGGTGCGGTCAGCGGGTTGTTGTCGTGGTCGTAGGTGAAGCGCGTCGAGCCGGTGAAGCTCATAGCGATCTGGTTTTGCGCGGCCGTCGCGGCCGCGCCGGTGTAGGGCGTGAAGGTGAAGTCGAAGGTGTTGATGCGCGCGGCATAGTTTGAGAAGATGGTGCCGCTGTTGTAGCCGCGATCGGGCAGGAAGTTGAAGCTGCCGCTCCAGCTGCCGTTGCCATTGTTGGTGAAATTGCTGATCTGCATGTCCGACACCGAACCGAGTGATTCGAGGGTGACCGGATCGATGCTGTTGGCGGCCACCCGACCCACACCCTGCAGGCCGAGGTTGACGAAACTGGTGCCACCCAGGGTGACGCCGGTGGTGGACCATGCGCCGGTATTGGGCAGGAAAACGTCGCGATTGGCCGAGGTGACCTGCGCCTGCGCCGCGCCGGCGAATGCCACCAGCAGTGCGGCGCCGAGGGTTGTCAGGGTCAGGCGATGTGCGGCAGTGGAAAAGCGTTGACGGGTGCGCATGTGATCCATCCTCTCCGGGGTTGGTTGTTCAATGCCGAACCGCCGCCGGGCCATAGTGCCCGGTCGACGGTTCGGTACGAACCCCGGAGTGTGCGCAGAGAATGTTTCAGGTCTGTTACAGCCCCGTTTTGACCTGCGTGCCTACGCCACCTTGCGACCGGATTTGCGACGTGCCGCCGCTCCGACCATTGCCATTCCGGCCAGCAGCAACACCCAGGTTTCCGGTTCCGGCACCGGGTTGACTTGCAGGGCCACGAACTGGGTGAACTGGCCGGCGGCGAAATTGTTGTCCGAGACCAGGATCACGGTGGCCTTGCCGCCGACCGTCGGGCCGAAGGTGATGCCTTCGATATTGTCCAGCGCCAGCGTACTGCCGTCATCGTTCTTCAGATCCGACAGGTCGAGCAACTGGGTCTTGGTCACCGCCTGCACGGTTTGCCCGGCGATCGACTCCATGCCCGATACATCGGTGGCATTGCGCGCATCGACATGAAACAGTCGGATCGTATTGCTGGTGACCGGCGTGCCCGGGTCGCCGCGCCGGCGGCGAACGAGCGTTCGATGGCGATGAACTGGCGGTCACCGATGGCGACCATGTCGGTCAGCCCGTTGGTGGCGAAACCGCCGGCCGGGTTGGGCGCCAGCACCACCGGTGCCACGTTGTACACATACCCGGCTTTCGATAGTCCGGTGGCGACATCGAACGACAGGATGCGCGAGCTTGAACCGTTGGCCACCGTTGAAGGCAGGCTGTCCTGGCTCAAGGCGTTCTCGGTGGCGGTATAGAGCGTCTTGCCGTCGGTTGACAGGGCGACCGTCTCGAACGCCAGGTTGTTGTAGATGCCGCGGTCGCCGGCGGTCAGGCCACTGTTCGAGCCTGCGGGGTTGTACCGGGCCGGCACCGGGAAATCGCGCACATGGGTACCGTTCACATTCATTTCGCGCACGGTGGGCACTTGAAATCCGGCGGCGGAGCGCTGCCCCTCGTTGCTCCAGTAAATGCTGTTGGTCGTCGGGTTGAAGCGGATACCTTCGGGATCGACGGTGTTGAGAGTGAAGGCGCCGCCGCCTGGCTTCTGGAGGGTGGTGACGGCATTGAAATTGACGCCAGCCATGCCGGGGGTGGCCGAGCGCTGGAACTGCGCCAGATCGAGGCTGAGGTCGTAATAGCGCGCCGGGTTGACACCGCTGCGGTCGTCGCTGATGGCGACATAGCGATTTCCGGTGGCGACATAGTCGATGCCGGACAGCCCGCCGACGGTGGTGCCGCCGTGGAGGGTACCGCTGGCGGGCGGCGCACGATGTGACTTCGCTGCGGCAGCGCGTGCCGACAACCGATCGTTCAGTCGATGGCGTGCGGCCCGTTCCAACCGGCAAGTTCTGTCGTTGCGGCTGACATCGGGTCGTCCTCGATTTCGTCGATCTCCAGCATCTCGTCAAACTCGCTGACGAATTCGTAGCTGATGTCAGGATCGGTGGCGTCGCAGTCTTGCGGCAGGCGGGGCATGGGTTCTCCATCGGCAGTGGCGCGTCGGTGGATTGCACCAACGCTGAGGCGCCCAAGATAGCGGGCGACTTTTGCAGGACGGTGACTTGAAGCGGGCCTGAACATGGCCCGTTTGGTCGTCCGGTCGCGGGAACGATGCGGATGGCGCGCGATGTTTTGGGCGAACGACTGACCGCAAAGCTCGTGCGGCATAGTTCAAACGGTCCAGCACGACCTGTCCGCCGACCGATACGCCTGTCACGCGCGTCCCGTAACTTCTGGACTTCGGATCGTCGCGAGGGCTCGGCGCTATTCAATCCCCTGGAGAATTTTCATGAAATTAGTGTTGCTGGCGGTGGGTCTGGCGCGTGGTCTGGGCGCGCGGCGTGGCAATCGGCTCGGACGTTGATGCGACCTGGCACGCAACGCCAGGTGTCGCCCCGGTCCCCGGCCGAATCGACGCCGCGGCTGCGCCACGTGACGCTCTGGCGAGCCGCCGCGTTTCTGGCGCTGTTCGCCATCCAGCAGGGCCTGTATGGCACGGCCGCCGACAGCTGGGTCGAGCGCATGATCATCGACCAGGTGACGGTGAAGACCGCCGCGTTGCTGATCAACAGCATCGACCCGGCGGCGCGGGTGGTGGCCAGCGGACCTTCGCTGAAGGCGCCTGGAGGCGGTCTCAA
>JANPGJ010000467.1:0-2316 GCA_031423955.1 Burkholderiales bacterium | reverse complement strand
CAGGCGCGCTGGCCGTTGCCGGTAATGGTCGGCTGCGCGGCGTCGAACGCGACAGCCGGCGCCGCGTCGGTGTACAGCAGGTCGGAGCCGGCGTCGCCATATACCTGGTCGATGCCGTCGCCGCCGTGCACGGTGTCGTTGTCGATGCCGCCGCGCACGATGTCGGCGCCGCCCTGCCCGTCCAGCTGGTCGTCACCGGCGCCACCGTCGAGATAGTCGGCATCGGCGCCGCCGACAATCGTATCGGCGCCGCCGCCGCCGAACACGAAGTCGTTGCCGGCGCCGCCGTCGATGTTGTCGTTGCCGTCGGCGGCGCCGTCCACCGAGAGCGCGTCGTTGCCGGTGGGGTTGCCGAAATTCAACTGGCGCAGGACTTCAAGATGTGCGGTCGCTTCGGCTGCCGCGCGGCCGCCCCACACGATGTCGCTGCCGCCGCCGGCGCTGATGGTGTCGTCACCGTCGCCGCCCTCGATGGTGTCGGCGCCGTCACCGGTGTTGATGGTATCGGCACCGCCTTCGCCATAGATCGCATGGCTGCCGGCGCCCAGGGTGATGGTGTCGTTGTCGGCGCCGCCGTAGACGCTCAGGATGCCGCTGCCGACTGCGCTGGCACTGAGCCCGTAGTCGCCGAACACGTCATCGTCACCCGTGCCCAGGTTGACCCGCACCTGACTGCTGATTCTGCGCACCAGCAGATGATCGTTGCCGCCACCGGTGTTGATGGTGGTCACCGCGCTGGTGTCGATGATGCTGAAGGTGTCGACCGCGTCGCCCTGGTTGACGATCAGCGCGCCCAGGCCCTCGAATTCGATCCTTCCCTGCGCGGCGGTGAAAGTGGCACCGGCGAGCACGCCGCGCGCGGCGTTGCCGGCCACCGTGGCGAGCGACAGGACGCTGGCGCCGGCCGCATTCACTGTGAGCACATCGGTGGCGCTGCTGTCGCCTTGCACCAGCAACTGCGCCGTAATCAGCGCCAGGTTGTCGCCGACGATCACCTGGTCGGCACCCTCACCACCCTCGACCGTGGTGGCGCCGGCGAGCGCCTTGACCACGATGCGGTCGGCCCCGGGGCCGCCATGCACGGTGGCCACCACCCCGGCATGCACGCTGTCGATGCTGAAGTCGTCGTTGCCCGACCCGAGGCGCACATGCACTTCCTCGACATTGCTCTGCGCCACGGTCGCAAAACGGATCACGCCGGTGGCGCCCAGTTCCAGCCCGCTCACCCCGGTGGTGGTGAGCGTGCCGCCATGGCCGTTCGAACCGTCGCCGAACACGTTGAGGACGTCGTTGTCGGCGTCACCGGTGAAGCTGACCGTGCCGTTGATCTCGTTCAAGCGGCCGGCGGCATTGCCGACGTTGAGCGTGTCCTGGCCCCCGCCGCCGCGCACATCGACCAGCGACCCTGCGGCCACCGACTGCACGGTGAAGGTGTCGTTGCCGCCGCCGCCCAGCAGGTTGAGGGTGCCGCTGGCAGGCAGCGTGCCCTTGACCAGCACGCTGTCGGCGCCGGCACCGAGTTTGACGGTCACGCCCTCCACATCGTCACGGCCGATCTGGATCGCCGCGGCGAATCCGCCCAAGGACAGCACCGGCGCGTAGCTGACATGCGATTCCGTCAGGCTCACCGAATTGGCGCTGCGGCCGGGCCGGAACGCGGCGCTGTTCGACGGCGTCGCCACGGTCGCGGCCGGCAGCACGGTGTAGCGGTCGGTGAAGCTGACCAGATCGGTTATCAGGCTGTTGCTGTCGGCGAAGGCGCCGGCCAGCGCCGCCGGGTCGCGCTGGCGCAGCACGTCGATGGCGAACCTGCTCATTTCCTTCAACACCGCGAACTGGCCGTTGATGCGCGCTATCAACAGCTCGTACTCGGCGGTCTTGGCGTCGACGATCGCGGCGGCAGCGGCCTGTTGCGCCTCATAGCCCGCCTGTTGCGAGTTGAGCCGCCCGCCCTGCGCCTCGGCGTCGTCGGCGAAGCTGTCGGCTGCGGCGACCTTGCGCTGCAGCGCGTCGATCAGGGTCAGCTGCTGGGTGTAGCGCGGATCGTGGGTGTAATCGAGGTGGAAGGTCTGGCTGAACCACCAGTAATTGCGGGTTACCGTGTACTGGGTGGCCAGGCTGCGCGTCAGGTTGTTGAAGTCGGTGTAGGCCTTGGCGAGCGCTGCCACGAACAGATTGGTCTGGATGCGGTCCACCGCGACCGGTTGCAGGATGTCGCGGGCGTCCTGCGCCAACGATCCGGCCTGCGCCCCGGCGCGCGATTCGGCCAGCAGGTTGGCGAGGAAGCGCGGGTTGTTGGCAGCGAACAGGACGATC
>JANPGJ010000466.1:0-12360 GCA_031423955.1 Burkholderiales bacterium | reverse complement strand
GGATGGCCAGCAACCGGCACCCGGCCGAGACGAGCCCGCTCAGGCCACACGGATGAGCTTGCGATTCACGAACTCCAGGATGCCCGCCGCCGACAATTCGCGGCCATGGCCCGAGTTCTTGACGCCGCCGAAGGGCAGTTCAGGTGACGACACCGCGGCGCTGTTGACGAACACCATGCCGGTGTCGATGGCGCGCGCCACCCGCTGGCCGCGCTCGGTGTCCTTGGTGAAGACCGATCCACCCAGGCCGAAAGGCGAGTCGTTGGCCAGCGCCACTGCCGCCTTCTCGTCGGCGACGCGGAAGAACAGCGCCACCGGGCCGAAGAATTCCTGCCGGTAGGCCGGGTTGGCCGCATCGATGTCGGTCAGCACGGTCGGCTGCATGAAGGCACCGGCCTGCCCGGGCACGCGCTGGCCGCCCATCAACAAGCGCGCGCCATGGGCCACGGCCACCTCAATCTGTTCGGCCAGTCCGTCCAGCGCAGCGCGGCTGGACAGTGGCGCCATCGTCGTGGCCGGGTCCATCGGGTCGCCGGGCAAAAAGGCCGAGAGCGCGGTCTGGAACTTGTCCAGGAAGGTGTCGGCTACGGCCTCGACGACGATGAAGCGCTTGGAAGCCGTACAGGCCTGGCCCGAGTTGCCCATGCGGCCGGCCACGGCGTGCTTAAGCGCCAACGCCATGTCGGCATCTTCGAGCACAATGAAGGCGTCGCTGCCACCGAGCTCCAGCGTCGACTTCTTCAGGTTCTTGCCGGCGCGCGCAGCGACGGCGGCGCCCGCGGCCTCACTGCCCGTCAGGGCCACGCCGCGCACACGCGGGTCGTCGATAAGCCGGCCCACTTGGTCGGTGCTGATGAACAGGTTGGTGTAGGCCCCCTCAGGCAAGCCCGCGTCGTGCATGAGCTGCGCGAAGGCCAGCGCGCACTGTGGGACGTTGGACGCATGCTTGACCATCACGACGTTGCCGGCCATCAGGTTGGGCGCGGCAAAGCGTGCGACCTGGTAGTACGGGTAGTTCCAGGGCTCGACACCCAAGAGCACGCCCAGCGGACTGCTCTCGACCACGGCCCGCCCCCTGGGCGTGACCAGGGTCTCGGGGGCCAGGAAGGACTCAGCGTGCTCGGCGTAGTAGTCCAGGATGGCCGCGCTCAGCGCCACTTCGCCCTGGCTCTGCGCGATCAGCTTGCCCATTTCCAGCGTGATCAGCCCGGCCAGCTGCGGCGCGCGTTCGCGCATCAGGGCCGCAGCGCGCGCCAGCACCGCCCGGCGCTGCGGGAAACCGGTGTCTCGCCACTGCGTGCTGAAGCAGGTCTGGGCGGCCTGCAGCAGGGCATCAAGCGCCGAGTCGTCGATCTCGCCGAAGCCCTTCACGACCTGGGCGGTATAGGGGTTGGTGCTGGCGTAGGCCATGTCGTACTCCGAGAATTTGAGGCGGTCAGCCGTCAGCCGCTCAGCGGCTCTGGATGCGGGCCAGCAGCGCATGCGCAGCCGGGGCCGAGGAAGCCGGGTTCTGGCCTGTGATCAGCTGACCATCGGTCAGCACATGCGGCTGCCAGTCCGGGACGCAGGTGTAGCGGCCGCCCAACTCGACCAGCATGTCCTGCACCAGGAAAGGCACGACCTCGGTCAGCCCTGCAGCGCGCTCTTCGCTGTTGCTGAAGCCCGTCACCTTCTTGCCTCCCACCAGAGGCGAACCGTCGGGCGACTTGGCATGGCGCAGCACGGCCGGCGCATGGCAGACCGCGGCCACCGGTTTTCCGGCGGCGTACAGGGCTTCGCTCAGAGCGATCGAGGACTTGTCCTCGGCCAGATCCCAAAGCGGGCCATGGCCGCCCGGGTAAAAAACAGCATCGAAATCGCCCGCCTTGACCGACGAGAGCAGCACGGTGCTGGCCAGCGCGGCCTGCGCAGCGGGGTCGGCCTTGAAGCGCTCGGTGTCGGCGGTCTGCGCGCCAGGGGCGTCGCTGCTCGGGTCCAACGGTGGCTGGCCGCCCAGCGGGGAGGCCAGCGTCAACTTCGCGCCAGCATCCTTGAAGACGTAGTACGGCGCGGCGAATTCCTCGAGCCAGAAACCAGTCTTGCGGCCCGTGTTGCCGAGCTTTGCGTGGGAAGTGAGGACCATCAAGATGTTCATGAAGCTTGGCTTTCGTGTTGGAAATGATGGGTTAATGCGTGCGCGAACTGAATCTCGAGCTTCCCGAAGTTCCTGCCGTCAGTCTTTCGTTCGGACATCATCGGTGGCGGGTTCGGAAGGGCAGGTGAAGGAACATCCCTCCAACTGACCGGCTAGGCGCGGCTGGAATCGAGTTCCGGTTTGATCGCTGGGGCCAAAGGGACCACGAGCCCAATTGAGAAGTTAAGGGCCCGGTAACTGGCGGTCTGTGCGCCGGCGAACTGAGATGCCTGACGCGCGGCGGGCGGGTCTGACCGACCGCTTCAGGGCAGCAAGTTCAGGGCCCCAGATGTCGGTTTAGGGTCGGGGCCCGCCTGATGCCGACTTTGGAACTGTCTGGCCGGTGTCCACGAGGAAGCTGCCGGTGACGGCATTCGCTTGCAAGGCTGATCTGCCATCAGGCCGCGGCCGGGCCCAATTACTGATGGGAATGCCAAGAAGGCGAGCGGCGAAAGGACTGTTCGCGCACAACTGCCACCTGACCAGTCGCCTTTGGCCAAGATCGCCGGCATGGCTGCTTTAAATCTAGCGCGGATGGCGCGTATCATAAGTTCGCTTTGCTCGGCCATACCGCTTTAGATTGCAAATCACGGAGGATCAGAAATGAACAAATATGCGATTGGGTTTATCGCCGGCTTTATTGCTACGCTGCTTTTTCACCAACCGGCTCTCGCGACTCTGAATGCGCTCGGTCTTGCCAAAGCGGGGGTTTATTCTATGCAAGCGACACAGCCCATTGGCGTTCCTGTAGTCGTATCGCTTTCCTTCTGGGGCGCCGTATGGGGCCTGGTTTTTGTCGCCCTGGAGGGCAAATTCCCGAAAGGTGCCGCCTATTGGCTGGCCGCCTTTGTGTTTGGCGCGTTGGGACCTACGTTAGTGGCGTGGTTTGTCGTCGCACCCATCAAGGGTCTTCCGATGGCCGCAGGCTGGCAGCTGCCGCGAATGATCATCGGGCCATTGATCAATGGGGCTTGGGGTATCGGTACGGCGGTGATCTATATGCTCTGGCAGCGAACATTGGGCGTGTCGACCACTGCGGGCACAAAATAACCGGCAGGAGGCATCTTCCAGCTGGAACCAAGGCTAGTCTCCCGCCTACTCAACATGTCAGAGGCACTCAGAACGTGTCCGCATTTATTGGCAATAACGCGGACGATGTTGCGTCTAAATAACTGTCGTGCGGCATATTGAGTCGATCTCTTACAACGGGGCTTCGAGACATGAGCAAGCGATTGAGCATTCTTGCGTCGGCTAGTTTGGTTGTGGGCGGTGTGCTGGGCATGGTCGGTTCTTTTTCACCACCTGCCGTGCGCGGCATTGCATGGGGTCTGGATGGCACTGCGCTCGTCCTTGGCGCGGCACTTCTGGCGGTGCACCACATCAGGCTTGGCAACGAGCAGTTAGCGGCCGGCTTTCTCGTATTTGTCGCCGGGCAAACATTGGTGGTTTCTGGTTCGGCCATGGAACTGTCAGCCAGCTCGGCTACGTTTGGTGCCGTGTGGGTTTGTGGGCTGCGGCTTTGGCACTGGTAAGTGCCTCGTCAGCGATGCCGATCTTCGTCAGATCTACAGGGGCCATCGCATCGGTAATGTTCGCAGTGACTGCGCTTCAGATCTATGGCGGCGCGGCACTCGATCCACTGTCGAAACCACTGCCGTTTAGTGCGTATCCACTCCTGGTGCTCACGCTATTTGGTTGGGCTTGGGTTCATTACCGATCTGGTTCGAGGAATGCCGCATAACGACGCGCTCCAGAGGGTCGCTTCAGTCGCCGCGAAAACGCGCCACCTTTGCCCCCGAGCGCGGACGTTGAACGTCCCGTCTTTCTCGCCTCGACGGTCAGCTTCGGGTCGTGATGAGCCCGATGGTGTCGTTCGAATCGAGCGGCCGATGTCAGCCAGGAAGCTGACGGTGACGGACATCGCTGGTCACGCTGCCACGATCACATGCGCTTGAATCTTCCCAGCCACCGGGCCTTCCCCATGCCGCCTGGCAATCGCCGCCGTCGCGCGGTCCGTGGCGAGTTGATGCAAGTTGGCATCACGCGCCTCGATTTCGTTGCGTAACGGCGTTCCCTGGCAATAGGCTGTAGCGGCGGCGCGTGCCGAGGGCGCGCGGCTCACCTCCTCGCGCGTCTCGATCTCGATGTTGGTGAACCCCGCGCAGCTCAATTCCTCGCGGATCAGTGCGATGTCGTGATAGCCGTGCGGCGTGCGGGCGAGGAATCGCGGAGGATCGTGCGGAAACACCGTGGCGACGGCGTTAGTGACGTCGTCGGCAAAGACGTTCTCTTCGATGCGGTCCCAGACATTGAAGACAAAGCGCCCGCCTTGCCTGAGCACGCGACGCGCCTCGGCGTAGCCGGTGACCCGGTTGGGGAAAAACATCGCACCGAACTGGCAGCAAACGACGTCGAATGAGGCATCCGCAAACGGTAGTGCGAGCGCGTCCGCCTGTCGCCATTCGATACGGCTATCGACTCCCTGCCGGGTAGCGGCATAGTCCAGCATCGGCTGGTTGAGGTCGGTCACCACGTAGCGCGCGTTGGCACTTAGTTTTGGCGCAAGTGCCCGCGTGACCACGCCGCTGCCAGCCGCCGTTTCAAGCACCGCGCCGGGTGAGGAGGCAGCGACACGCTCTGCCAGATCGGCAGCATAGGCCGCGAAGATCAGGGGGACCATCAGCGTGTCGTAAAACTTCGGGATTGAACCCGCGAACACCTTGTCGCTCTCAGCCATAAGTCCCCCTTGAAAGCTCTGAACGGCGCCCTGGGTCACTCATTACAGAGCGGGCAATACCGCTCTAACGAGTCCGTTGCCAAGTTGGGCATCGGCGACGATGCGCTATGTTGGCCGCGCATGCCAGACATGTCAACGTCGTCTTGCGGTCTTCCCAGTCATGCTTGCTGGCTACTTTGCCCGACTTTCCCGCCTGCCTAAGGTGCCGCAGGCATGTTCAGCCCATGGATTCATTGCGAACGGCGGCGGACTTGAATCGAACGAATGGTTGCGAGGCTGCGCTATCGCGGTGATGCTGCGAAAAACTGCCTTGGAGAAACGCGACCGTCGACTCGGGGTCGGCGACTGCCCCACGGCAATGTGTAAGTCGTTCGGTCGGTGTCAGCGAGAAAGCTGACGGTGACGGCCAGCGCCAGCCCCCTTCTATGCCGGCTTGAGGCGGCCAGAAACAGTCATTCGAGCTTCAATCCAAACGCGAAGGTACTTTGCTTCCGATTGCGTTTTTCTCAACCTATTTGACCGTTCCGAGGGTGATGACATTCGACCCCCAAACGATGTCGTCGAATAACGTGACACTGTCCGCCTTGGTCCATACGCCGACTGCCCCAGCCTCCTTGATGTGATCGTCCTCGGCTTCGATGTAGAGCTTGCCGTCGAGCAGCACGCGGATCGCACGCCCATTGAATTCCGTCCGCAGCGTGTGCCAGGCATGCAGCGCCACGGGCGCATCAACGTACTTGATGGTGCTGCGAATACCCAGCGTGGTGTAGTAAAGGGAAACGTTGTTCTCGCTGGCATTTGCACGCGCCACGTAATACGTGCGCGAATTCTGCCAGCGCCAGACGATTCCGCCGGCCTGATCTTCCTTGCCGGACAGGGCTTTGAAGCGGGCCTCAACGAAGCCATCGGCCAAAGTTACCGATCTCTTGACGGCCCAGGGATAGGTTCCGCGGCCAGACTGCTTCAGGACGTTCGGTCTGCCGGGCGCTGTCGGATCGGCCACCACCGCCCAAGCCGGCGACCCAATCCCCGTGACGCCGGCCTCCCATCCCGCCGGCAGGCTGCCAATGGGGGTCTGGTCGAAATTCTCGGATTCAGCGGCAGCGGACATGGCGATGACAAAAAGCCCGCAAGCAATCAGTCGAATTCGCATGACAAGCAGCCTCAGCGGTGTTGTTCATGTGCGACAGGTCGGCAGCGCGCGGCGACGAACGCGAATCCGACTTCATGACCGAGCCGAATCGAAGCGCTCGGCCACATTCTCCCAATTGATGATGTTGAAGAGGTTGTTGACGTATTCGCTGCGCCGATTCTGGTATTTGAGGTAATAGGCATGCTCGAACACGTCGAGCATCAACAGCGGCACTCCACCCCAGGCAGTAAGCTTGTGATGCACTTCACATTGCAGGATCATCAATTTCCTTGTCGACGGATGATAGGCAAGCAGGCCCCAGCCGGAGGCTTCGACCGCTGTGGTGGCTGCGACTAGATGGGCCTTCAGCTTTGCATAGGTGCCGAACTCGGCCGTGATCGCCTTGGCCAGGTCGCCCCTGGGCTCACCGCCTTTGCCGGACAGGTTGGTCCAGAAGATGCTGTGCAGGACATGGCTGGAAAGCTGGAACGCCAGTTCCTTCTCGAAGTGCTTGACCAGTGCGAAGTCGCCAGTATCGCGCGCCTTAGCAAGCGCCGCTTCCGCGTTGTTGGCCGCGGCCACCGCCGGCTTGTGATGGAAGTTGTAGTGCAATTCGACCGTCCTGGCATCGATCACTGGTTCAAGGGCGTCATAGGCGAACGGCAGTGGTGCGACCGCGTACTTGCCGGCATCATCTGTCAGCTTGTCGAGATAGCGGCGCCTGGGTGCTTCAGATTGTGCGACCGCGACCTCGGTCGCCATGGCAATGGCAGTTCCCGCGATTGACCTCTGGACAAAGTTTCGGCGTGACAGCATGGTGTTTCCTTCGGGTCGGTGAAAGGTACAGGGATCTCTTTTTGCGTAGGGGCGGAGCTTGGGGTGCGCTACGCACTCATCCAGACGCAACAGCGACACCGCCGCTGCGGCGACGGTCACGTGCGCATTGGCATCGGGTGGGGTCGCATCGACGCCGTCATCGGCTGTGGGGCCGCCGGCAATTGGGGCGATCGAGTATCGACTGGGTCTGCGACTCTAGCCTTGGCTGTGGACCGCGTCTGCACGGAATCACCAGCACGATTCTAGCGAGCGCCCTTTCCATTGAGTACTACCCCGACTGTTTTGCAGAGGACCAGAGTGTCGAGAAACAGGCTGTTATTTTTCACGTAGTAGAGGTCGTACTGCAGCTTCTCTGCCGACTTGGCGGCCGGCGCACCGTATCGAAGCCGCACCTGCGCCCATCCGGTGACGCCCGGTTTGACGCCGTGGCGTATGGCATAGAAAGGGATTTCCTGCGTCAATTGCTCCACAAAGTAGGGACGCTCCGGGCGCGGACCGACCATGCTCATCTCGCCCCGCAGGACGTTGAACAGTTGCGGCAATTTGTCGACGCGAAACCTGCGCATGAAGCGGCCGGTTCGCGTGATGCGCTTGTCGTCGACTGGCGCCCACCGCGGCTGCCCGTCACTTTCGGCATTGGTCCACACGCTGCGAAACTTGAATACGTTGAAGCGGCGGCCGTGAAGGCCGATGCGCTCTTGCCGGTAGAACCCCGGGAAGCCGAAGATTATCGTGATCCACAGGGCCGCCATCAGCATGACGGGCAGCGTGACCACCAGCAGCGCTAGGGCAATGACAATGTCGGACAGCCGCTTGAGTGCCGCACGAAACACGTTCTGCTGAAAGCCGCCGCCGAAGATCAGCCAGCTTGCACGTATTGCATCGAGGCGGATTTGCCCCATCGACTGTTCGAAATGGCTTGCCAGATCGACGACGTTGATGCCGGCTAGCTTGCAATCGAGCAATTCACGCAGCGGCATGGCGCCGCGCCTTTCGCTCAAGGCCACGACGATTTCGTGCACCTTGAGCTTTTGAGCGGTTTCGACAAGCCCACGCGTTCTCGGCAGAAGACTTTCTGGTGATACCTTGATGCATTCCTCGGTTGCGCCCTGATAGTGGCCGACGACATGGGTGTATGAGTCGGATTGCTCGAGTGCGGTGCGGACGGCTTGCGCAGGATCGCCGGTGCCGAGCACCAGGACGCGATGGCTGGGCCTGGCCGCCGTGCCTGATTGCGACGCACCAATTCGATGCACCAGCATTCCGAATGCGGTGGTCACCGCGGGCAGGGCCACCAATGGGCTGCTGGTGTCCGGAAGTTTCAGGGCGTATAGGAGCAGATACGCGGATGGGGCGATGATGGCCGCCGACATGGCGGCGTGGCCCATCGCTTGCATACCAGTCTGGTATTGCGCGTGGTGGTAGCGGCCCAGCCAGCTATTGATCGCCAGCGTGGTAAGCGCGAGAGCCATGACGCAGACGATGAGCAGGGACGGATCGGTGTCGAGTCGCAGTCCGCTCAAAAGCGCCGTCACGATCACGACGGCGAGAACCAGCAACATGTCGGTCCCGACCGCAAGAATTGCCCAAAAGCGCTGCCGATGGCTGGAATACTGGTTCACGATGTAGTTCTTGACACGGTGTCACTCGGGTGGAGTTCGATTTTCGAGTGACGCCCCTTGCTGCGGGCTCACACTCATCCGCAGGTTCGAACATTGAACTTGCAGGGGTGCAAGCTTCGGTCCGCCTTCATTGCAAGTCTGTTCGGTAGGCAACAATACGAACGCGGCAGTTGCGACGGGCAGGAACCTTCGAGTATCGGATCCCGCCTGACCCGCATTTCCCGGCTCCCCGCCAACCCCAAGCCCGGCCCCCAGCGGGCTTTGTCACTTCTGGGGCAACAACATGAGCGCCATCCTTGATGACGATTAGGATGTGCTCGCTGGCAACACTGGCGAGCGCACGTTATGTACTTTCGCCTTGGGTCGACTCCCGCCCGCCAGCGAAAATGACGCCCATCGACCGTTTCCGCACAGGAAGCGGTCAGTGACAAACGGGCAAGACAGCCGCGGCCGCCAACGTTCAGGCAGGCGCTTTCAATCGGGTCGGCAACCGGGCCATGCGTTCATTCGTCCAGTGCAAAGCCCACTTTCATCAACACCTGCCAGTGCGCCACCGTGTCGTTCTCGATGTGGCCACGCACCTGCTGAACCTCGAACCAGCGCAGGTTTCGAACGGTTTTCGCCGCCCGTTTGACCGCCGACGATACGGCATCTTCGATGCTGACGGTGGATGATCCTGTGAGTTCCAATGACTTGTAGATATGACCGGGCATGTCAGTCTCCTGTCGTTAGGTTGGCAGCGCGGCACATGATTGTGTGCGCTTGAACTGGAGCATCCAATCCCGCACAGTCACTCGGGTCCCGGAGTGAGAACCGACATCGCCGAACGGAGAATCGATGCGCGCAGTCGCGATTGAGTCTACGCCTGAACGGCGTTTGCCTGGCGACTGACGTCGTCGTCCGGTGCGGAGCGAGTCCGGTCCGACAGCAACTCTTGCCGCGCCCGGCCGATACCGGCGACGAATCTGCCGGTAATGGCAATCGCCAGCCCAGCGCATTGGCCAGCATGTCGCGTTTCGGACTTCCGACGCGATGCATGTCTTCAGCGCAGCTGCCCGCTCAATTTCTCGCCAGGTACGCCCAGGCCTGCCGCAACTCGGTACGTTCGGCGTCGGCGCCTTCGAGCAGCTTCGCCATGGCGGCGTAATGCGAGCGCGCTTTCATGCGGTCGCCGCTCTGTGCCGCAGCGCGCGCGGCCCCGAGCAGAGCTTGCAGCCGATTCGGTTCCTTGTCGAGCACCGCCGCAAACTCTACCAGGGCCGCCACGGGTTGCTTGCTCTCCATCAGCATTTCGCCCAGCAACTCGCGCGCGGGCTTGATCGGTCCGGGCGTCACCGCGCTCTTGTCGGTCCGATCCTCGTGATCGGCGGCGCTTTTCATCAGCGCCAGCGCCGCATCGGCCTTTCCTTCGGCGCGCAATGCCCAGGCTTCGACCACCTTGATTTGTATGTCGGCTTGATCGGCCCAGTAGAACAGCTTGGCATCGAGCATGGCGGCCTTGAGATTCTCAAGCTGTTGAATCTCGCCTCGCGCGGCTTTCGGATTCCGACTGCGCGCACTGCCCAATCCGCGCGCGAAAACCCGGACCGCATCGGCGTGCGGGAATGAGGCCCAGGGATAGTCCAGCTCGTCGGGAAATGCCTTGAGTCGCGCAGCGTCGCTCCAGCGTCCGCGCTCCACGGCCGCGCGGGCCGGGATCGCCGCCAACGCGAACGCCGCGGCGAAGGCGGTGTCCTTGATTGACGGCATCGCCAGCATGTCGGTGAGCACCTTTTTCGCAGCGCGGTCCTGCCCCAGTTGCAACCACGCATAGGCCATGTAGTCGTACGAATGCAACACCGAAGACTGCGGCGTATCGGGCGTTTTGAGGACCGCCACGTTCGACGCCACGGAATCCTGCCAGTGTCCGAGGCGGGTGAAGATGTGGGAGGGCATGTGCAGCGCGTGAAACGCCGATGGCGCGACGTCGCGATAGCGCAGCGCGGCGGGCAATCCGCGTTGCGCCAGGGGTGGATAGTCGTAGGTGTGAATCAGATAATGCGGCGCACCGGGATGGTCGGGCAATTCGCCCTGGACGCTCTCCAGCACGTCGGCGGCTTTGGCCTGGTTCGAGTAGGTTTTGTCGTTCGGATCGACATTGGCCGCCAGTACCATGCCGTAGAACACCCGCGCCTCGACATCTTGCGGATAGTCACGCGTCATTTTTTCCAGCGCCAGTTCAAAGTTGAGTTGGCGGGTACGGGCCGGGATCTTGTCCGCATCCAGGTAAAACGTTTCCAGGGCACTGATGTAGTCGCGTTCGCGCGGCGTGGCAGCGCCGATCGTCCGGGCCTTCCTGATGCTGGCAGCGCCTTCCTGCAATGCCTTGCCGGTCAGCGGCCAGACATACGGGTTGTTCGCCGCGACCATTGCCAGGCCCCAGTGCGCCATCGCGCACGACGTATCGGCAAGCGCTACCGCATTGAACGATTTGCGGGCTTCCGGCCAGTGGAAGGAGTGATACAGCGTCACCGCGCGGGTCATGTGGCGCTGTGCTTCGGCATTGCAGGAAACCGGGAAGTCCACCGTACCGAGTTTTTCCGTCGCGCCGCCCAATGGAGTCTGCGCGACGGCCATGCCTGCGATAAACGTCGCGGCGGCCCAACAAGCCAGCCTGGCTGGCACACGAATGTTCATTGCGATCCTTTCTTGACGTATTGGCGCATTTTTCGTCGGAAAAATCCGATTCAACCGCGCAAGGATCGGTTGGCGCACTCCTTCATCGACCCGTGCCGGAATAAAGCATACGCCGCGATGACGGTTTGCGAAAGCGGGCACGCAGCGCCTGTTGAAATAGTAATGCTTGACATCGTTCGGCATCAGGCGTCCAATTAAGCCGCTCGCGGAATATCGATCGGAACAGAGTGCAAACCATTGAGGTAATCCGGTTTCTGCTGTAGCCGCGCGGTGTACGCCCCGATTTGCGGGTGTACCTGACGCTGGCGACGCGTAACCGCCCTCGACACCTTGTTTGGGTTCGTTTCGACCTCTATTTCAGGGCTGATGTCCGATTGCAGGATGCGAACTGCTCCAAGGCCCCGGCAACTGGGTGATGGTGCACCGCAAACGTGGAGGACGATCTATCGATGAACTTCACCTCAAATCAATCCCATAGCCGTTAAATCGGTATACGGCACGGTGCGTGCCGAACATGAAGCCACAGATGGTGGTGCATCAGCGAAGCCCTGCGACAACCTCGTGGGGCTTTGCGCTTGTGGCCGATACCCTTTGGTGGCCACGACACAGCGGCCGTCGCCCGCCAACGACATTCAGTTATGCTGGCCGACCAACTCCGGCCAGCCCTCCTTGGGGACCCTGCCATGTGGAAAGATCGTCGCATCACCCGGCTCTTCGGCATCGAGCATCCGATCATCCAGGCGCCGATGGGCGGCGCTGCGGTGCCGTCGCTCGCCGCCGCGGTGGCCAATGCCGGCGGCCTCGGCTCGCTCGGCACCGCCACCATTCCGGCCGCCGAACGGCGGCGCCAGGTCGAGCAGTTGCGCGCGCTGACCAACCGCCCGATCAACCTGAACTATTTCGTCCACGCCGAGCCGGTCGCGGACGCGGCGCGGGCCGCCCGCCTCAAGGCCCGACTGGCCGCCTGGTACTCGGAACATGGTGCCGGCGAGCCGCCCGCCCCTGCCGCGCTGTTTCCGATCTTCGACCGCGAGGCACTCGAGCACCTGCTGGCGGTGCGCCCGGCGGTGGCGAGCTTCCATTTCGGCTTGCCGAAGCCTGTCGACGTGGCGGCGATCAAGGGCGCCGGCATCAAGCTGATCGCCTCCGCCACCACGCCGCAGGAGGCCAGGGCGCTGGAGGC
>JANPGJ010000465.1:0-3715 GCA_031423955.1 Burkholderiales bacterium | reverse complement strand
GCAACCGCGCCGATCACCATCGCCCCCTTGATGCCGACAAAACCGCAGGCTGGCGTGATGGCCACCAGACCGGCCACCGCACCCGAAGCGGCGCCCAGCATCGACGGCTTGCCCTTGAGAATGTTCTCGAAGAACAGCCAGGCCAGCGTTGCCGTTGCCGTTGCGATCAGGGTGTTGACGAAGGCGAGCGAGGCGGTGCCGTTGGCTTCGAGGTTCGAACCGACGTTGAAGCCGAACCAGCCCACCCACAGCAGACAGGCACCGACCATGGTAAGCGTCAGGCTGTGCGGCGTCATCGCTTCGCGGCCGTAACCGACCCGCTTGCCAACCACGAATGCCGCCACCAGGCCGGCGATACCGGCGTTGATATGCACCACCGTGCCACCGGCGAAGTCGAGCGCGCCCTTGGCCCACAGCCAACCTGCGGCTTCGGTCACTGCCTTGAGTGTGGCGTCATCCTTGATCGCATCGGGGCCGTCCCAGAACCACACCATGTGCGCCATCGGCAGATACGCGAAGGTGAACCACAGGACCATGAACCACAGCACCGCGGAGAACTTCATGCGCTCGGCAAAGGCGCCGATGATCAGCGCCGGCGTGATGGCGGCGAAGGTCAACTGGAACATCGCGAACATCATCTCGGGAATGTAGACGCCCTTGGAGAAGGTCGCACCGGCACCACCGATATCAACCCCGGTCAGGAACATCTTGCTGAAGCCGCCGAAGAACGCATTGCCCCCGGTGAACGCCACGCTGTAGCCGTAAATCACCCAGAGGACGGCGATCACGCAGAAGGTGACAAACACCTGCATCAGCACCGACAGCATGTTCTTGGTGCGCACCAGGCCGCCATAGAACAGCGCCAGCCCCGGGATGATCATGATGATCACCAGGATCGTGGCGATGTACATGAAGGTGAAGTCACCCTTGTTCGGGTCGGGCAACTTCGCCGGTGTAGCCTCCGCCGGCTTGGCATCTGCCTTCTTGGCATCTGCCGCAGGCGCTGCCGCGGCCGCAGGTGCGGCATCCTTCTTCTCCTCGGCCTTCGGAGCTTCCGCCTTCGGTGCGTCGGCCGGCTTCGCCTCTTCCTTCTTGGCGTCCTGCGCGAACGCAACCGTGCTGACGGTCGCCCCCGAGGCCAGCGCAAGCGTCGCCGCGAGCCCCAGTATGGTCAACAGTTTTTTCATTATTGCGCTCCCCTTATAGCGCTTCGCCGCCGGTTTCACCGGTGCGGATGCGGATGACCTGCTCAAGTTCGAAGACAAAGATCTTGCCGTCACCGATCTTGCCGGTATTGGCCGACTTCTCGATCGCCTCGATCACCTGTTCGACCAGTTCGGTCTTGACCGCCGCTTCGATCTTCACCTTGGGAAGAAAATCGACGACGTATTCGGCACCCCGATACAACTCGGTGTGACCCTTTTGCCGGCCAAAGCCCTTGACCTCGGTGACGGTGATGCCCTGCACGCCGATGGCGCTGAGCGCTTCCCGCACTTCGTCAAGCTTGAACGGCTTGATGATGGCAGTTACCAGTTTCATGAACGACTCCTCGTGAAATAGGAGATGAATGATTCCCCAATTCCTCATGTGCAGCTTTTGTGCCAAAAAATATGATGCGTGGCGCGATTGACGCAGCGTACGTCAACAATTCGACGTACCGGCCGATTCGGCCGTTTACGAATCGAAAGTGGCGACCTTACGGAGCAAAAAGCCATCATGATGGTCAATGCGGCCCTGCAAGGGTGTATTGGCCAATATCGAAAAAATCGTTCTCAAAAGGCGAAATCGGCAACAGCCTGCCTTCTACAAGAACGAAGAATGCTTTGCCCACGCGTAGGGTCGGGAGGTGCAATGGCTCAAGACGCATCGATTCAATGCATGAGCACCATTTTGGTGCAGTTTGGCCGTGATGTGGCGCACCCATCAGTTAGGAGATGAGCTCTTGTATCTGTATTGGAAAGGATTCCCTTCTGAAATTTCAAATTGTTGATTTCCTATGCCCATCGCCAGTCAGTCAGTCTTGACACAAGATGCGCAGTTGATCAGACTCCACAGCTTTTTTGCGCGCGCCTGCCTGACGTTTTTGGAAATTCGAAAATCATGAGCGTATTTAAAGGCATTCGCCTTCACGTCCGGCGCGTTAAAGACACCGGTCCCTTGTCGCGCCGCGCCATCGTGTCTTTCGCATGCCTCTTTGGTGCAAGCAGCGCGGTTTGGTGCGAGCCTGAGCCGAGTGCGACAGGCGTGGTCGTAGAGCGAGAGCGTCGCGGCTTTTTGGGCGCTCAGGAAAGCATCGTGTTCCAGAAGGCACCGCCCTTTTCCGCCTCCTACACGGGACCGGGAAGTTTTCGTCCTGACAAGTCCACTACATCGCTTCTGACAACCTACTTCGGAATCGGCCTCAGCTCTCGCCTGCAGGCTCACGCCAACATCGAGCTTTTCAATGGCAGTGGTATCTCCAACACCTCCGGACTCGGCGGCGCGCCCAACGGCGACGCGATTCGTGCGGGCGCAGTGCTGCCAAAAACGCCTTACATTGCGCGCGCGTATGCACGCTACATCCACCCGCTGAGCGATGATGTCCGCCCGGTGGAGAGTGGCTGGGACGAGGTGCGGCGCGTCGAGCCGACCGCGAGCCTTCAGGTCAAGCTCGGAAGGTTCTCGCCGATCGACGACTTCGACCGCAATCGCTATGCGAACTCGGCCCGCACACAGTTCCTCAATTGGGGGCTGATGTTGAATACGGCGTGGGACCTCGCCTCGGATACGCGCGCATACAGCAATGGTGCCGTGGTGAGCCTGAACTATCCCACCTGGGCGGTTCGATACGGCGTGTACGCGGTGCCGACGACCTCGAACGGTCCGGATCTGGGTTCAAGCTACCGCCGCGGTCGAGGCGATAACCTCGAGTTGGAGCTTGCTCCGACGCCCGGCGGACCGGTCGTGCGTTTTCTTGTGTACCGGAACATCGCGCCGATGGGCATCTGGCGCAACGCGATCAATGCCGCCCCTGCAGGTACCGTTCCAAATATCACGGACGACGAGCGCGTAGGCCGGCGCAAGTACGGCTATGCCGTCAATCTTGAGATCCCGCTTGCCGACGGCGGTGAAACCGGCTTGTTCGCGCGCTACGGCTGGAACGACGGTCGCACAGAGATGTGGGGTTTTGCCGACGTAGAGCGCCACTTGAGCATCGGGATGCAGATAGCCGGCGACCGCTGGAGCCGACCCGACGACCGGTTCGGCATCGGTTGGGTGCGCGGCGGCGCGTCCAACGATCACCTCGACTATCTGGCGCGCGGTGGACGGGGCCTATTTGTCGGAGACGGCGCGATCCGGCCCGCTTCCGAGTACCTGCTGGAGATGTATTACCGCTTCCAGTTGAACAAGTACGTGCAGATCTCGCCCGACTACCAACGTATCGTCAACCCCGGCTACAACAGCGATCGCGGACCGGTCAACATCTACTCGCTGCGGATGCGCATTGCTTTATGAAGATTTCCATTTCCAACTACCGCGGTTCGTTTTACAGTTGAGAATGGACGATGGTGAGTGCCGCACGAAACTGCCTGAATGAGTGTGGTCAGCGGATTTGATGTTCTGATTTTCACGGACGGTGATGGTGATTGTCGGAACGGATTGCAAGGAGAAACGCCGTCGGAGGTCGGTGCCGATGGCGTTGTCAGGTTGATCGGCAGGGGATCAGAACGGTGGA